>JBARQW010000172.1:0-12440 GCA_049643905.1 Bipolaricaulia bacterium | reverse complement strand
TTTCTTCGGACCAGCGGCCGCGTCAGTCGATCCGGAGCCTGGACGTACGTGTTGCCGAAACGGCCTTTGACGCAGGTCGAACCGAAGTTGGGCACTGCGTCCGAGCCGGTGACGTTGACGATCCGTCCGTCGTGGACCCACAGATCGAGCCGACAGCCGACGCCGCAGTAGGAGCACGTCGTCTGCACCGGCTCCATCTCCCAACGACGCGGCGGGCGGACGTCAAGCTTCTCGCGAATCGCCCCCGTCGGGCAGAGCTGGACGCATTCGCCGCAACCGTCGCAGTCGGATCCCGCCCAGCCGTGCGGCCCGGCGGTGACGACCGCGCTGAGGCCGCGATAGGCGTAGCTGAGGATCTCCTTCCCCTCGATCTCGTCGCACGCCTTGACGCAGCGCTCGCAGAGGATGCACTTCGATGGATCGTAGACGAGGACCGGCGACGACGCGTCTTCCTCGGGGAGCTCCCCCACTGGAGATGGATAGCGGCGCGTCCGCTTGTCGACGCCGTACCGGTAGGCAAGATCTTGGAGTTCGCAGCCACCGGCCGATTCGCAGACAAGACAGTCGCAGTTGTGCTCAGCGAGGAGGAGCTCGATCAGCGATCGTCGGTCGGCCTCGAGTTCGTCGTCGAACGCGGTCAGTCTCAAGCCGTCCGCAACCTGGAGTGTGCAGGCTGTCGTCGTGCCCGGTCGTCCATCGACCTTCACGAGGCAGAGGCGACAACCTCCGGTCGGCGTTAGCCGCGGGTGATAGCAGAGGCCCGGGACGTCGAAACCGTTCCTTCGGGCGACGGCGAGGGCGTTCTCTCCCGCCTGAGCCTCGACGCGGCGTCCGTCGATGGTGATCGAGATTCGGTCTGTCATGATCCCGCCCCCCGAATCACGGCGCCGAACGGGCAGGCCTTGAAGCAGGCGCCGCATCGGATGCAGAGCGCCTCGTCTATCACGTACGGAGGCTCGCCAGGCTGCCCCAGCGCCGCGTCGGTCGGACAGGCCTTCGCGCACTTGTCGCAGGCCTTACATGCCTCCGGATCGATCGTGTAGGCCGGCGCGAGCGCCTCGCAGACCCCGGAAGGGCAGATTCCGTCTTCGATGTGCGCCCGATACTCGTCTTCGAAGTAGCGAAGAGTGGAGAGGACCGGATTCGGCGCCGTCTGCCCAAGTCCGCAGAGCGAACTCGAACTCACCAGTTCGGAGAGCTCCCTCAGTCGATCGAGGTCCTCCAGTTCTCCCTCGCCCTCCGTGATCCGGACGAGGATGTCTCGCATCGTCGCAATCCCGACGCGACAGGGAACGCACTTGCCGCACGACTCACTTGCCGTGAAGTCGAGGAAGAACTGCGCGACGTTGACCATGCACGCCGTGTCGTCGAGGACGATGACGCCGCCGGAGCCCATGATCGCGCCGTGCTCGTTCAGCGACTCGTAGTCGATCGGTACGTCGAGCAGCGCCTCCGGAAGACAACCGCCGGACGGGCCTCCGATCTGGATCGCCTTGAGACGCCTGCCCTCCGGGACGCCGCCACCGATGTCGAACACAAGCTGCCGTAGGGTCGTGCCAATCGGAACCTCGACCAGGCCTGTGTTGCAGATCTGCCCGGCGAGGGCGAACACCTTGGTCCCCTTGCTCGACGCCGTGCCGACGGCGCTGTAGGCCTCTGCCCCGTCCCGGAGGATCGTGCGGACGTTGGCGAACGTCTCCACGTTGTTGATCAGCGTTGGGCGACCGTAGAGCCCCGTTTGAGCGGGGAAGGGCGGCCGCGGGCGTGGCACCCCTCTGCGGCCCTCGATCGATGCGAGGAGCGCCGTCTCCTCGCCACAAACGAACGCCCCGGCACCGATGCGGAGATCGATTTCAAACGTGGATCCCATGCCGAGAATGTCGCTTCCCAACCACCCGTGGTCCTGCGCTTGCTGGATGGCGGTCTCGAGGCGGGCGATGGCGAGCGGGTACTCCGCACGTACGTAGACGTAGCCACGCTCGGCGGCGATCGCCCGTGCGGCGATCGCCATCCCCTCGATCACCGCGTGGGGATCGCCTTCGAGGATGGCCCGATCCATGAACGCGCCGGGATCTCCCTCGTCGGCGTTACACACAACGTACTTCGTGTCGCCGGGAGCGTCGCGGGTAAACTGCCACTTCCGCCCCGTTGGGAAACCGGCGCCGCCACGCCCCCGCAATCCGGATTGCTCTACCATCTCGATGATGGCCTCGGGAGACATCTCACTCAAAGCGCACTTCAGTGCCTCGTACCCGCCGCGCGCCTCGTAGGCCTCGATGCGGTCGGGATCGATGACACCGGAATTCGCCAGCACGTTCTTCCGCTGATGCGTGAAGAACGGGATACTCGAAGGAGACTCGTTGTCGGCCCAGAGGAGTCGACGCACGACGCGCCCTTCCATCAGGTGTTCACGAATGATCTCCTCGGCGTCCTCGGGGCGAACCTGCGTGTAGAGGACGTCGTCGGGCATGACGCGCAGGAGCGGGCCCTGGGCGCACGGTCCCATGCAGCCCGTCTCCGTCAGAAGGGACTCGTCGCCAAGATTGTGCTCGGCAATGAGAGCGACCAGCCGCTGATGCAGTTCGACGGCACCCGCCGACCGGCAGGCAGTGCCAGAGCAGACGAGCACTTCGCGCGCGCTCACCCGACTGCCTCCTCTCTCTCCGCGTACGTCTCGAGGATCTTGAAGACGCCCTCCGGCGTCAGGCGACCGTGGACGTCGTCATCTATCATCAGCACCGGCGCTAGGCTGCACGTCCCGAGACAGCGCACCACGTCCAGCGTGAACAGGCCGTCCTCCGTCGTACCGCCGACGGAGACGCCGAGCTGCTCTTCCAACGCCGTGAGAATCTTATCGGCGCCGAGGACGTGACAGGCGGTTCCGAGGCAGAGGCGGATCGTATGCCGCCCGGCGGGACGCGTCCGAAACAGGTGATAGAACGTAACGACGCCGTGGACCTGCCCGATGGACAGGCCCAACGTGGCAGCGATCCGCTCCTCCATCTCCTCGGAAACGTATCCGAGCGCCTCCTGCACGAGCTGAAGCGCTTGGATGAGCTCGTCGGGCCGGCCCGCGTAGGCCTCAATCCGCTCGGATATGCCTGTCGTCGACATGAGTGCCGGCCAACTAGAAAAGGCCTGTGGTCTCCCCGTTCTCGTCGATATCGATCTTCATGAACGCCGGGAACGTCGCCAGACCGGGCATCGTACTCATCGTCCCGATCAGCGGATAGATGAAACCCGCTCCGACGCTGGCGCGGACCTCACGCACCGGAACCGTGAATCCGGTCGGCGCGCCCTTCAAGCTAGGATCGTGCGACAGCGACAGGTGGGTCTTGGCCATGCAGATCGGCAGACTTCCGAAGCCGGCCCGCTCGTAGTCGGCGATCTGCTTCTCGGCCATCGGCTCGTAAGAAACTGCGTCCGCGCCGTAGATGTCGACGGCGATCTTCTCGATCTTCTGCTTGATCGACCAATCGAGCGGATAGAGAAACTCGAAGTTGGCCGGCTTCTCGCAAGCGGCCACGACGGCCTCGGCCAGCTTCGCCGCGCCCTTGCCCCCGTCGGCCCAGTGTGTCGTCACCACGGAGTCCTCTGCCCCCTGGCCGATCGCGTAGTCGCGGATCATCGCAAGCTCGGCTTCGGTGTCGTCCGTGAACGCGTTTACCGCCACAACGACCGGGATGCCGAACTTGAGCGCGTTCTTGATGTGCGCCCCCAGATTGCACAGTCCCTTCTCGAGTAGCGGCAAGTTCTCCTTCGTGTAGGCCTCGCCGAGGGGCGTGCCGGGCTTCACCGCGGGGCCGCCGCCGTGCATCTTCAGTGCCCGCACCGTGGCCACCAGAACGACGGTATTCGGGATGATGCCGGAGTAGCGGCACTTGATGTCGAAGAACTTCTCCATCCCGATATCCGCGCCGAAGCCGCTCTCGGTGACCACGTAGTCTCCGAGCTTGACCGCGATCATGTCGGCGATGATCGAGCTGTTCCCGTGGGCGATGTTGGCGAACGGCCCTGCGTGCACGAATGACGGCTGGCCCTCGAGCGTCTGCATCAGAGTCGGCATGAGCGCTTCCTTCATGAGCACCGTCACCGCGCCGGCAACGCCGAGTTGCTCGACGGTCACTGGTTCGCCGCTCCGATTGAGGCCGACGACCATCTTGCCGAATCGCTCACGCATGTCCTTGAGCGACGTCGCGAGGGCAAGAACGGCCATGATCTCCGATGCCACCGTGATGTCGAAGCCCGTCTTGCGTGGAAAGACGGGACTCGGCGAACCGTCCTTGAGCTTGTCGTCGTTGAAGCCGACCTGGATGTCGCGCATCGAACGGTCACAGACGTCGACGACCCGGCGCCAGGTGATCGTGTCGGGATCGATATCGAGTCGCTTCAGCCCGCGCTTGGCGAGGCCCTCATCCGTCTGACGGCTCTCGTGGTACAGACGTGTGTCGAGAGCCGCGGCAACGAGGTTGTGCGACACGGTGATGGCGTGGATGTCGCCGGTCATATGCAGGTTGAAGTCCTCCATCGGGACAACCTGAGAGTATCCACCGCCGGCCGCGCCGCCTTTGATGTTGAACGTCGGCCCCATGCTCGGCTGACGGATGCAGCAGATCACGTTCTTGCCGAGCTCAGATCCAAGCGCCTGCACCAGCCCGACCATCGTCGTCGACTTCCCCTCGCCGAGGGGTGTCGGGGTAATCGCGGTGACGTCGATGTACTTCCCGCTCGGGCGATCGCCGAGGCGGTCGAGTATGTCAAGCGTCACCTTGGCCTTCCACTTCCCGTGGGGTTCGAGCTCGTCCTCGAGGATGCCCAGCTCCGCTGCCACCTGTGTGATCGGCTTCGGCTTGGCAGCCTGTGCGATCTCCAGATCTGAAGGGACCTTCTTGGTGTTCCCGACCACGCCTACCTCCCTTGCCTTCCGTTGGCTCTTCTCAAGTGCGAACACAGAAGAACGGCCCTCCGGAAGGAGGGCCGCTTCAAGCTCTAGACGTACATCACTTCCTTCAGTTTGAGTGCGGCCCGTTTCTTGTCGATGTGATCGATCATCAGTCGGGCTGCCGCGATCGGATCGGATTCGAAAGCAAACTTCCCACCAACGACGTCCTCCATCTCCTCCGTCAGGTACTTCGTTAGCTTCTCGGATCCTTCGATCGGGAAAGGCATCCCGAGGGTGGTGAACACACCGGACGCGGCGAAGTAGAAGCCGATCGACACCGCCTTTTCGCTCATCCACTCCGGCGCCGCGCCGGCAACAGGGAGATCGGAGATGTCGTCGCCCAATCCACCTTCGTTGACCATGTGGGTCAGCGTCATCAGAATGCGTGAGTTGTCGACACACGAGCCGACGTGGAGAACCGGCGGAATTCCGACCGTCTCACAGATCTCCCGCAGCCCCGGCCCGGCGAGTTCGAATGCAACCTCCGGTCGGAGCAGCCCGTGCTTGGCGTCGGCGATGGCCGCGCATCCGGTAGTGACCACGAGCACGTCGTTCTTGATCAGCTCCTTGGTCATCTCGACGTGCGCCCAGTCATGGGTGATTTTCGGATTGTTGCAGCCGACGACGCCGGCGGCACCGCGCAGCCGACCGTCGATGATCGCATCGTTGAGCGGCCGATACGTTCCTCGATACGTCCCGCCGAGGAAGCTGAACACCGATTCCGCGGTGAACCCGGCAATCAGATCCATCGTCTCGTCAGGGATGAACGGCTTCCGGTCGCGACGGCCGAAGTTCTCGATTGCCATACGGACGATCGTCTTCGCGATTTCCAACGCGCGCTCTTCACTGAATTCGACGTGCTCAACCCCGGGGAACTTCGCCTTCGGCGATGTCGACACAATCTTGGTGTGGTAGTGATTGGCCAAGTCGGAGAGCGCGGGCATGATGCACTGCACGTCAACCATCATCAGATCGACCGCCCCGGTCATGATCGCCAGTTCCTGTTGGAGGAAGTTGCCGGCGATCGGGACGCCGTGGCGCATCAGGATCTCGTTGGCGGTACAGCAAATACCGGTGATGTTGATTCCTTTGGCCCCCGCGTCGGACGCGAGCTTCAGAAGCTCGGGATCCCTTGCCGCAGCGACGGCCATCTCTGACAAGACCGGCTCGTGGCCGTGCACGACGAGATTCACCTGTGCCTCGTCGAGAACCCCCAGATTGACCGTCCCTCTGATCGGAGAAGGCGCGCCAAACAGCACGTCCTGAAGCTCAGTCGCGATCATCGAGCCACCCCATCCGTCGGCGAGCGAGCATCGCATCCCCTGCTGGATGAGGTTTCGATAGTCGGTGTCGACGCCCATGTGGGTCCGGTGCATGATCTCGACGATCTCCCGGTCGACACCCCGCGGGACAATCCCCGCAGCCTGCCAGCACTCGACACGCTTGGCGGGAGCGCGGAAAGCGAGCTCGAGTTCCCCTTCTTGCTGGCCGAAATTCGCGAGCGCCCTCTCTGCGAGCGTGACCGCGATCTCGCGATCCGATCCCCCGTTCTGGCCGATCTTGTACGCACTCGCCACTTGCCGAAGCTTCACCGGGTCCTTGATCTCGTAGTCGCTGGTCTCGTCCTTTGCGGCAAGCAGCAGCGCGTGTGCGACGTCCCGACCGTGGTCGGAGTGAGCGGCCGCACCGGAAGCAATCATCCGCACGAGGTTGCGCGCAGCGATCGTGTCCACGTCGGCCCCACAGACGCCGCGATCCGTCTTCCCAGGGATGATCCGACAAGGCCCCATGCTGCAAATCCGACAGCAAACTCCCTCGCTGCCGAACTTGCATTGGGGTTGCATGGCATCCATGCGATCCCAGGCGGTCTCGCACTGCCCCTCGTTGGCTTCGAGGATCTCGAGAGAGGCTCTGTCGATGCTACGTGGTTCTCCCTTCGCCACGGTTCCCTCCTTATTCACAGTCTCCTGCGCGCCTGGAAGGCGCGGACATACGAATCGCTGTAGATCTCCTGGTTGAGCATCAACTCGGCCGTGGCAACGGCCGCGATCATCTCTTCATCCATCACGTCGCAGATCGCGGCATCGAGTCCCCTGGCAATCGCCATGATCAAGAAGGTGCGAATGACGCGCCCCCGCTCCGTCACCTTCGATGCAACGTTCGAGAGACCGACGGAGATGTGCGGAGGCGGGTCCGACAGGCACGTGAATTGCGAGATCGCTTCAAGGACATGGGGCACTTGCTCCTGCATGAACTTGATCGGCATCAGGATCGGATCGAGGATGATCCGATCCGGCGTCAGCCCCCCCTCCATCGCCGCCATGAAGACCATCGCTCCGTTTTCGACGCGTCGCTCGACGTTCTGCGGGCTGCCTCGTTCGTCCATCGCCAAGCCGAGCAAGCTGGCGTTGTGCTTCACGGCGAGCGGCACGAGCTTCTCCAGCTTCTCCGGATCGGCGGTCGTCGAGTTGATCAGGCACCCCCGCCCGTCGATCGCCTCGAGCCCCGCTTCGACGGCTTCCACCTTCGTGCTGTCGACCGAGATCATCGTCGGCACGGCCTTCTGAACCGTCTCGACCAGCCAAGCCATGTCGGCCGGGTCGCGTGACGCGGCGCCGATGTTGACGTCCAGGTAATCGGCGCCGGCCTCCGTCTGCGCTCTTGCCCACTTCTCGACGGCAGTCGGATTCTTCTCCCGGATCGCGGCCGCAATGTCCTTGAATCCCGCATTGATCCGCTCTCCAATCAGGATCACGACGCAGCACCTCCTCCCATCAGCCTTCGAATCGTCTCGAGCGTCATCCGGACGGCTTCCGGATGTCTCATGATTAAGATGTCAGCACCGGCGAGGAGGTAGACGGTCGCCGTCGACGCTTCCCACATCGGGCCGCGCGCTTCGACGTCTCCCCAGCCTGGAGCCTCGCTCTCGGGGGCCTTCGCCTCCTTGACGCTCCAGACCTCAATGCCGATATCACAGAGCATCGGCATCGCGACAACTTTGTCGCCCTTGAGCCCGGCAATCCGAAGCCGCTCCATGATCGAGTAGACGTACTCGATCCCGTACCCAAGCGCACCCGTGCTCGGGTAGATGACGAGGTTCCCGGCCGGATACCCGATATCGAGCGCCAGGATGTTCACCTGCTTTGCCATGTTGATGTCGACCGGGGACTCCGCGATCAGTTTGTGCCCGTAGGCGGTCCCGAGCGCGGTGAGTGTCTTGTAGTTGTCCTCGGTGATCGTGCCGAGCAAGCAGTTCTCGCCCGACAGCGCCTCGGCGACGACCGGGAAGACTTCGTTGTCCTTGTCGCTGCTTCCGCAGCCCCAGACGATGAGAGGAACGCCGACCGACTCGGCGACGCGCTTCGCCGCCGCCGCCGCCTCGTCGGGCGAACGATCAGCGCCGTTCGGGTCGCAGCCCTTCAGGCGGAGACAGATGAGCTGTGCCCCGTACTCGTCGACGCACTTCTTCGCCCACGCCCCGGGGTCGCCCATCACGTCCGCAAACGGCGCCTTGACCGGGTCCGGCCAATCGTCCGCCGGGACGTCCCACACCTCCATCGCGACCACCGGTGGATTCGGCATCTCCCCCTCGAAGTGATAGAACGGTAGGGTCGTTTCTCCGCCGACGGTGATCGTCGACGTCCGCGTCCCCCCCTCGGACGAGGTTGCTCCGATCGTCACACTGTTGATCGTTTGAGGCCAACTCTTCTTCGCATCCGGAATCTCAGCGGTCACGCCCTCTCCTCCTTCGTCTCCAGTAGCTTATCCAGGACCCGAGAAACTTCCTGCAACGCCGGTGACTCCGCCGGCAGATCGCCGACAGGACGTCCGGCTTGGTTTGTCTCCAACACCATCGGATCGAACGGGATTCGCCCGACAACCTCCAGCCCGCTCTCGACCGCCTCTTTCTCCGCCAGATCCGTCAGATCGTCCCTGAGACCGTTCAACACGAGGGCACGACGCCGGATCTTGAGTTCCAGGTCATCCGCCATTCGTGCGATTCGCCCGGCGGCACGAAGGGCCACCGGATTGGCGTCGCTCACAACGAGCAGGAAGTCGATTCCGCTCGACACACGCCTCGACAGGTGCTCCATCCCGGCTTCGTTGTCGAGGACCGTGCAGCGATACGCCGAGCGGAGGGTTTCGAGATACCGTCTCAGGATGTGGTTCACGGCGCAGTAGCAGCCGGGACCTTCGCCGTGCCCCATCACCAGCAGGTCGACGCCTTCGCCCTCGGCAATCGCCTGGTGGAGCTCGTACTCCAGGTGACGGCCCAGCGGGACGCCAGCCGGAAGGTCATGGATGTGCTTCAGGGTTTCAGCCTGCAACCGGCCGATGGAACGGTCGGCTTCGATGCCGAGGGCCTCGCCGAGGTTCACGTTCGGGTCCGCATCGACGGCGAGGAGAGGAGCGAACGCTCGTTCGACAAGACATCGGATCATCATCGCCGAGAACGTCGTCTTCCCCGTCCCGCCCTTGCCGGCAACCGCGATCGTCATGCCCATCGTCTAGGCTCTCTCCTCTCCGGTCGCAGTGTGGCCGGCTCCGGCCGCATCCGCGCTGGATCCCACTCCAGTTGTGGGCCTGCCGGCCTTGACCGCGGGGCGGGTGACCCTCGGGAAAAGACTCAGGTCGGTGTGGGGCAAGAACTTGGCCGACATGAATTCCTCGTAGTAGTCCGGGTACGTGATCAGGTCGTAGTACGTCGCGCTGCGCGCGATCGTTTCGCATCGATCGAACGCCTCTGTCGACAGCATCGCCATCTTCGCCCCGACCAACGAGGTGTTCCCGGCAAAACGGACTCGGTCCAGCGGAACGTCGGGGATCATTCCGATCGCGATCGCCTTCTCGCGATCGAGGTAGTTGCCGAATCCTCCGGCAATCAGGAGATGCTCGATGTCCTCAAACGTGTGATCCGTCGATTCGAGCAGAGCTTTCGCACCGGCAAAGATCGCGGCCTTCGCGCGGAGGAGGTTCTCGATGTCGGGCTGTGTGATCACGATGTCCTTGTCTGCTCCCGCCTCTGACTCCGACACGAGGACAAACTCGGGACGCCCGTCAACCTCTCGCACCCTGGCCGACTGATCGGGAAGGAGCCGCCCTGAACGATCGAGAATGCCGGCCCCGAAGAGCCCGGCCACTGCATCGATCAACCCCGATCCGCAGATCCCGCGCGGCGCCTCGTCGCCGATCGTGCGGATCTCGACCTCATTGCCCGCGATCGATACTCGCTCGATCGCCCCTCGGCTCGCTCGCATCCCGCACACCACACCGCTTCCCTCGAACGCGGGCCCCGCGGACGTAGCGCACGCAATCATCCACTGATCGTTCCCGAGGACGATCTCACCGTTTGTGCCGACGTCGATCAGCATCGTCAGACGATCGGTCGCATAGAGTCCTGTCGCCAGGATCCCGGCCGTCACGTCTCCGCCGACCCAGCTCCCGATCGACGGCATCGTGAACAGCAGCCCGCGGGAATTGATCTTGATCCCCACTTCGGCGGCACGCACCGGCGGAGGCGCGGTCGTCGTTGGGATGTAAGGCGACTTCCGGATGCGTGACGCGTCGAGCCCCAGAAGAAAGTGAATCATCGGCGTGTTCCCGGCAGCAAAGAGGACAACGACATCATGTAGCTCGACTTCAGCCCGCGAGATCAACGCGGAAATCAGGTTGTTGATGTCGCGAACGACGGCGTCGTGCAGCACCTTCGCGTCTTGGCGCTCGGCATGGATGATCCGACGCGTCACCTCTTCGCCATAGGCCATCTGGGAGTTGTAGCACGCCTCGGCGTCCACGCTCTCGGATGTCCCCAGATCGACAAGATGGGCGACGATCGTCGAGGTTCCGATGTCGACAGCAATGCCGTAGGCATCTCGTTGTCGGTCTCCCGACTCGGCTTGGATGACCTCCGTCGTCCCCCCGCGGCGACCGAGCGTCGCCGTCATCCGCCACTCCCCCTCCGCGTGTGCCGCGGGAAGGTCGCGGAGAACCTTGAGCCCCATCTGAAGGACAGGCGCATCGACGTGACGCCGGATCTCGCGAAGCAGGCGCTCCTGGCAGGCAAGGTTGTCTTGAAGCGTCGGGGCAGGAAGCTCGAGGTACAGCTTCTGCACGACAGGGCTCCGCTCGAAAGAAATGGACTCGTCCGACGTCGAATACAGAGCGCGAAACCGACTGGCGTCTTCGTCGATCAGGATCTGCGCGCCGTCGGACCGCGCCTCCTTGGGGATCGAAGCCGTGACGTCTCCGAGAAGCCTTGTCCGACAAGCGAGCGTATAGCCTCGCCGAATCTCGTCCCTCGTGAGGAGCGTCGTCGGATCGGCGTCGATCTCTCCCGACTCGACGACGACGCGGCACTTCCCGCAGATCCCGTCCCCACCACAGATCGACGACACAAAGAGCCCGGCCCGCTGGGCGGCCTCGAGGAGTGTGGCTCCTCGATTCACCTCGACGGACGTTCCCTCCGGCTCGAACGTGACGCGGACTAGGTCCATGGGTCGTCGGCTTCGTGCTAGCCCTTCCACTCCGTTCTGAGGAAGTGCGGAATCCCGGCGGCGTCCTCCGGACCGACGATCACATCCCAGCCGGAATCCTCCTGGATCTCCATCCGCAGGACGGCGACCAGGCCGGGAATGATCAACTTGTTGTGGTTCACTCTGTCCATCGGTCCTTGCTCGCCGACCGCCTTGATCACCTTTTCGCCCGTGAGCTTGTCGTCGGCGTACGCGTTCAGCACGCCCAGCCCTTCGGTGTCGACAACGCTGATGAAGGCCGGAACCTTGCTGTTCTCGACTTCGCCGGCCACCGTGAAGTACGTGAGGGCGAAGTTCGTCGTCACGATCACCGGTGCGTCCGGGCCTGGGTTCCCGATCTCGTAGAGCTTCGCCTCGATCGCGTTCGGAACCTGTGGATCGGTGTAGACGTTCTGTCGGACCGTCAGCACCGGCAAGATCTCGGATGGCTGGATCGTATCGGTGACGACGATCCCGGCGTATCGGCAGACGGCAGCGCTCGCCGTGATCCCTTCGGGGACACCCTCGTCTCCTGCGACGAAAGCCAGCGTCGGGTACCCGAGCGGCCGGTAGACCTTCTCCAGCGCAAGGCGGCGCAGGAGCGTCAGCTTGGTCAGCGTATCGACAAGGTCCGAAGACTCCGGATGGAGGACGAGGTCCTCAATGCCTTTCCCTTTCAGCTTCTCGGTCAGATCGGCGAGGCCTTCTAGGGTGCCTGCCCGAACGACGAGCGGGAGCTTGTGTTCGGCGGCGAGATCGGCCATCGCCTCCCAGTTCGCGTCCGTCGCCGGACCGATCAGCGGGCGACGCGCGGCGACCCCGTTCAACGACGCGCCAAGGATCGCCGGATCCGAGCAGAGGAGAATCAGGGGGAGCTCGGTCTTCTCGCTCACGCGCTTCACGGCCGCGCGGTAGCGGCCTTCGTCGGCGTGCTCGCAATCGACCGCGACGAAGTCCACGCCGATCTCCTCACCGACGCGCGTGAA
>JBARQW010000171.1:0-16356 GCA_049643905.1 Bipolaricaulia bacterium | reverse complement strand
GCAGCGGGTCCTCGTACGACCAGATCTCGACCGCTTCGAGCTGTGACGACGCGAAGCCAATGTCTGCAGCGGCGACGACGTTGTCCGGTTCGCCCCACGCGGAAACAAGCTCCGTCGCAGACGTAGGTTCGAGGTCGGTTCTGGACGTGTTGAGATAGTTGAACCCTCCGTTGAAGCTCACGAAGAGCAGGAAGATGAGGGCAATCATCTCCATGGTGCAGCAGGCGATCTTCATCTCTCCCCCTTTTCCGCGTTCCAAGGAGTAGGCTAGACAAGGGACATTGAAGGGTCTCCGCGACCTGACCGGTGTGAACGTTGTGTCGGTCCGAGACAGACCGCACCGATGTCCGAGTGTGATGTGGGTCACATTCCCGATTCTTCCTCTCGCCACTGGAGGACCTGGCGGTCGGAACTGAGAGCTAGGTCGTAATTCTTGGTGTCTCATGCTGAGTCGGCGGCGATGACTCGACCCTTGCGGAAGCGTAGACATTGACCCGAAATGAAGCGGGGAATGAAGCAGCTTGCGCGCCCCTGCGAGCTCTGTCCCACGGACTCGATAGGCCGCGCTGAGCGACAATCCCTCAGGTCCTTCCCCTTGGGTACACCCAGCCCGGATCACGCAGCCATCAGGGGTCAGATCTTGAGTCTTAGGGTTTCGAGTGCTATACTGGCTCCATGGCTCGTCCACGGAGGGTGGAATACGAAGGTGCCGTCTATCACGTCACCGGCCGTGGAAACGCTGGGACCGAGATCTTCCTCGATGACAAGGATCGGGTTCGCTTCCTCGAGGTCCTTGGCACCGTCGTCGAGCGTTTCGGTTGGATCTGCCATGCGTACTGCCTGATGAGCAACCACTATCATCTCCTTGTCGAGACGCCGCAGCCCAACCTCTCACGAGGAATGAAGCATCTCAACGGCGTGTATACGCAGTGGTTCAATCGTCAGCACTCGCGCACAGGCCATCTGGTACAAGGGCGCTTCAAGTCGATCGTCGTGGAGAAGGGCAGCTACCTCCTTGAGCTGGCGCGCTACGTCGTCCTCAACCCGGTTCGCGCGAAGATGGTTCGGAGTGCCAAGGACTGGAGATGGAGCAGCTACCGGACCACGGCGGGGCAGGTGGTTCCTCCCGACTTCCTCACGATCGACTGGCTGCTGTCACAGTTTGGCGGCCATCGTGGGAAGGCGATTCTGGCCTATCGGGACTTCGTCAAGCAGGGCAAGGGTATCGGTGTGTGGGAGGATGCGACTGCGGGCGTGCTCATGGGAGACGATGCCTTCGTTCAGTCATTGAAGCCGCTGCTACGGGACGTCGTCGAGAACCGCGAGATCCGCCGAGAGACGCGCCTTGCTACGCGTCCCGCGCTGGACGAGCTGTTCGCCAATGTCGCCGACAAGTCAACGCGCAACGAGCGCATTCACGAGGCTGTACGGAAGCATCAGTACAGGCTGAAGGAGGTCGGCGATCATCTCGGTCTCAACTTCTCGACGATCAGCGTGATAGCGAAACGCGTTGACCAAAGCAGCAAACTCTAAGAATCAAGATCTGACCCCAAACCTACTACTCTTCGTCGTCCATCCTGGGAGGCATGCGTGGCTACAAGACCGTCTCGATCTTGCGCCGTGGTTCTGTTGTTGGCACTGAGTTCGGTGCTCGCCGTTTGTGCTCCCGCACGTGCGGCTTACGACCGCTTGGCCGCGTGCCAATACGCCCGCGACTACTGGAACACGGTCTGCAGCGACGGCTATTACTTCGCGGACAGCGAGGGTCCGACGCTGTTTGGAGCCGGAGAACCTCTACCGACGGGCGAAGAGGGATTCGACTGCGCCCACTTCGTGTCCTGCTGTATTGGCGGCGAACCGAACAGGCCAGCCGGAGGCCTTGACGTCCCGAGCAGAACTCTCGCCTACGGCGAACCGGGGGCCCAGCGGCTGGTCGACTGGCTTCTCGATCAAGGCGCGACGCCCGTGGACCGGATATCAACCATGGTTCCCGGAGATGTTGTTGCCTACGACACCGACCGCAACGTCTGGATCGAGCACGTTGCCCTTTACATGGGCGACGGTCTGGTGACCGCGCACTCTCTCAGTCGGTACAGCGAATGGAACCCCCATCCCGAGGCCGACATCATTCTCCTTCACCTCCCCGGCGCCTACGAGCCACCACGGGTCGAACGTGCCCCCGGCTGGATCGGTTGGACCGTGGTCGTCATCGCTCTTGCCGGACTGGCGGCCGCCATCTTCGCCTTCAGCCGCCGCTAGTCCGGACAGGAGGGAGATCAGGGGACGCATACCGTATCTTGCCTCCCGAACTTGCCCCGCTTCCCCGATTCGAAGATGCTGGCGATAGCAGGGGATTACGGGATCGATTCGGGAGGTGATGCAGATGCTTCCCGTCCGATTGCCGACGGATTCACCTCTCGTCGCGGGCGGCGTGTCGTCTGCGGCCGATTAGCCGTTCGCACGCGGGTCCATCACGCGCCCCACGAAGAGAATCATCCCGGTGGGATTGTCGCGGATGACGAACAGGAAGGGTCGATCGACGACTACTCGAACCGTCTGATCGGGCGCAGCCTCAGCACCGACGAGAACCGTAGCGGCAGCAGCCTCCGTGCGCTCCTCGTTGACGTCGATGAACGCCTGATGGAAGGCCGACCGCAGGAACAGCGGCCGCTCGGCGATTCCGGTGAGATCGGCCGCACCGGGATCGAACAGATCGGTGATCCCGAGCTTGCCGAGCGATTGTGCGAGCGACATCCCGTCGGCGTAGCGGAACTTCGGCATGATGAGCTTGACTTCTTGTGCCGCCAGCGCCGTCGTGATCTCCTTCCAGCGAGCGAGGCCGAGCGCGCGCTCGAACGCGTCGAGCTGCCCCTCGTCCGGAAGGAGGAGGACCATCGAGACCCGGTCGCCCTTGTACGGCAGCTCGACCGCCTGACATCCGGCGACCTGTGCGTATCGAAGCATTCGAAGCCCGTCGTGACGCATCATGGGAACCGGCACCGACTCCCCTGTCGCGAGGTGAAACGGCTCGTCGGTGGTCCAGCGACGAGCGAACTTGTGCCTCCATTCGGCGTTGAAGTAGATCGCGTTGCTCAAGACGAACCGCGCATCCGGCCCGATGCTCCCTTCCGGGAGCGCGCCGGGGATCCGGCCGTTCGTCGCCCGATCGATCCAGCGGTTGATCGCGCGTCGCGCCTGCTCGGAATCATCCTCGAAGTCCGTGAGCCGCAGTCCTGCTCCGTAGTGCGTGGCAAGGGTGTCGAGGAACTCCTGCCGGAACGGATACCCCGTCTGTCCCCAAAGGGCATTTGCGATCCGCAGCTCGAACGGATCGTCGTCGCCCACATCCAGCTTCTGACCCAGCGCGTTGAACGCGGGATGGAACACCTCTTGTTCCAGGGCGAAGTGCAGTCCGTCGGCGAGCTGCCGCTCCGTCACTGCCCGAGCTCCCGCGCGAACCATCGCCAGGGCCAACGAGATGCTGTACGGGGAGAAGAGCACGTTTCCGTCCTTCTCCCGGACGGCCTGGTACAGCTCGAAGGCGAACCGCGTGTTCCCGACTGTGACGCTCGCCAGGTCGCCGTCGCTCACTTGAGGATCCACCTCCCGATCGAGCGGGGAGCGCAACACCTGGTCACCCGGCGACAGGAGACCGATCATGGCGATTCCGAGGAGCGCAACGACTGCGACGATCCGTACGAACAGCGACATCGTTCCCTCCTTCGGGCAACGGGATATACACAGCCTACCGGAAACGTGTCTCGTACGAGAAGGCGGGTGCTGGCCAAGAGGGGTTGTTCGGGAGACGCGTGCTTCGTCTCTGCGGCTCGATTCCGATCTACGCATCGGGGTCGAGCCATCTGAACCTCTGATGTCCCAACTTGCCCCGAGCCCCCGATGCGAAGATGCTGGCGATAGCATGGGATTGCGTGATAGAACCGGGAAGTGATGAACATGCTTCGTGTCTTGATGTTGACCGCCGCGCTTCTCGCGCTCGGCGGATTGCTCGTCGTGTATGACGTGGTCCATCGTCCGCTTCCGGATCACGACGGTGTCGTCGAACTGGCCGGACTGCAGGCACCGGTCGAGATCCTCCGAAACGCGCACGGCGTCCCTCACATCTTCGCGTCGAGCATGGACGACCTCTTCTTCGCTCAGGGCTACGTTCAGGCTCAGGACCGCTGGTGGCAGATGGAGTTCTGGCGGCACACGGCGAGCGGCGCGTTATGCGAGCTGGTCGGGAGGAGCGATGCCGCTCTGCGAGCCGACCTCTTCATTCGAACACTCGACTGGCGTCACGTTGCGGAGGCCGAGGCGGCCGCGATGGACGAAACGACGAGGGCGTGGCTCGAGGCATTCTGCGCCGGGGTAAACGCCTACGTCGCGAGCCGTTCACCAAGCGAGTTGGCACTGGAGTATCGCGTGCTCGGGCTGACCGGGATCGGCTTCGACATCGCCCCGTGGACCCCGGTGGACACACTCGTCTTCGCCAAGTTGATGGCCTGGGACATGGGCCTCGAGGAGAGCAAGGACGTGCTCCGCGGTGCGCTCTACGAGCAGATCGGTCCGGAGATGACCGACGCGTGGCTGACTCCGCCGTGGCCGTATGGCGAGCGCCCGACAATCGTGCAGCCCGAGGACCTTCCCGCAACGCTTTCCGCTCCGGCCGATCTGTCCAGTCTGTCGCCCTCATCCACGGGAGCGTCGGCCTATGAACGGCAGGAATGGGACGCGATCGGTAGCGCCCTCGGCACCGGCCCGGGCGGAGGGACGAACGCGTGGGTGGTGAGCGGCGAGTGGACGGAGAGCGGCCTGCCGCTGCTGGCGAACGACACGCACCTCGGGATCCAGCTTCCCACGGTCTGGTACGAGATCGGTCTGCACTGCTCGGAGGGCGTAGATCCGGCGTTCGACGTTGTCGGCTTCGCCTTCCCTGCCTCGCTCGGCGTGGTCGTCGGGCACAACGGCCGAATCGCGTGGGGGATCTCGAACGCGTTCCCCGATGTTCACGACGTCTACCTGTTGCGGATCAACCCATCCGACCCGCTGCAGTACGAATGGAACGGTGCCTGGCGTGAGATGACGGTTCGCGAGGAGGTCATCGAGTTCGGAGACGGATCGGATCCGGTCGCGATTCGGGTCCGCGA
Organism: Bipolaricaulia bacterium; assembly: GCA_049643905.1. Classification (GTDB taxonomy): domain Bacteria; phylum Bipolaricaulota; class Bipolaricaulia; order UBA7950; family UBA9294; genus CAZMYM01. The sequence continues at coordinate 11,209 of JBARQW010000171.1, read as the reverse complement.
GACGCATCTCGGGCCGATCACAACCGACAACCGGTTCGATCCCGCGACCGGTGAGGTCTCCGGTTTCGAGAACGGGGAGGCGCTTGCTCAGCGGTGGACGGCGCTCGACCCGGGCACGGTCTCGCGAGCGGTGGTCGCCGTCAACCGAGCGGAGGACTGGGAGTCATTCCGCGACGCGCTGAGGGGTTGGGACGTCCCGGCGCAGCACTTCGTCTACGCGGACGCCGCGGGGAACATCGGATACCAGCTTGCCGGCCGGATTCCGATCCGTGCCGAGGACTTCGACGGGCTCGTTCCGACGATCGGATGGACGAACGAGCACGAATGGGCGGGGTTCCTCCCGTTCGACCTCCTTCCCCACGTGTTGAACCCGACGAGCGGCGTGATCGTCGCGGCCAATCACGCGGCCTCGCCCCCGGCATACTACGACCTGCTCGCCGAAACGTTGGGACAGGGTTCCAACTACCTGTTCAACGGCGAAATCGACTACGCCTACCGCGCGCAACGGATCCTCGAGCTCCTGCCCGCCGGCGCACTGCACACCGTCGAGAGCTTCCTGTCGATGCAGGGTGACACCAAGCTGCTGAGCGCCGGCGAAGTCCTTCCGTATCTCGCAGATCTCGCGCTCGAGAACGACGAACTCGCCGAAGCTCAAGATTGGCTGCTCGAATGGGACGGGCGTTTCGATCCGTCGAGCGCTCGTGCGGTCCTGTACGCCCACGTGTGGGACCACTTGGTCCGCAACGTATTCGCCGACGAACTCAGAAGCGACGCGCAGCTCGTCGGCGGTGATCGCGAGATGTGGGCGATCCGCTGCCTGCTGGAGGAACCTGACAATCCGTGGTGGGACGACTCCGAGACCGAAGACACGGTTGAGTTCCGTGACGACATCCTGCTGCGTTCCTTCGCGGAGGCCTACGCTGCGGCGGTGGAACGCCACGGCACGGATCGCGCGGCGTGGTCGTGGGGGGCGGCACACACGGCCACCTTCGTCAGCAAGCCGCTGGGGCAGAGCGGCATAGGGATCTTCGAGAGTCTCGTGAACCGGGGACCGGTTTCGGTGGGCGGGATGACCGACACCATCAGCAACACGCGGTGGAACGTCTCGGCCGGTACGTTCGACGTCAAGAGCATTCCAGCGATGCGGATGGTCATTGACCTTGCCGACCTCTCGCGCAGCGTGGGCATCCATTCGACCGGCCAGAGCGGGCATCCGTTCTCGAAGAACTACGACAGCATGATCGCCGACTGGCAAGCCATCCAGGCGTACCCGATGCTGTGGACGCGAAAGGAGATCAAGAGAGCGGCCGTCAGCAGACTCGTGCTCGCGCCATAAGGACCGGAGACGGATCGGGCATCAACTGGCGTATCTCGCTTCCAGATGCAAGAGCCGGGGCGTGACCCTTGGCCTGACTGCACGCTGTCTCTGGAATGATCGCATTCGGAGCGAAACAGGCAAGGAGAGAACCATGCACGAGTTCGATCGAATCGTCGGCCAGATGAAGCAGGCGCACATCGGAAATCCATGGACCGACGCGCCGCTCGTCGCCCTCCTAGACGATCTGGCGTGTGAGCAGGCCGCAGCGAAGCCAATCCCAAACGCGAACAGCATCTGGGAGGTCGTTTTGCATCTCATCACAACGCAGGAACTGATCGTCGATCTCGTGCGCAGCGTCTCCAGGCCGTTCCAACCGGGAGACGCGTGGCCGCCGATAGGCGAGGCGACCGTAGAGGCTTGGGCCGGAGTTGTGGAGCGGTTCCTCGCAGGCGACGCCGAGGTCCGAAGCGTCCTGTCGGACGAGTTCACGGACGAACGACTCGACGAGCCGTTTCGCGAAGGAGGAACGTCGGCCTACAACAACCTGCACGGCTACCTTCAGCACGCCGTCTACCACGGCGGCCAGATCAGCATGCTGAAGAAGCTCGCGGCCTAGGAGCGGATTTCACGCGATGGCCCGTCGACGGATTCTCGTCAACGCGAACGCGCTCCCATTTGCCACATCCCGACCGTCGGACTACGATGCATTCTCGGGTTCAGGCAATTGCGCTGCCCGGTCGCTTCGAGGGGGGGACTGAGGAATGAGTGCTGGAAGAGTCATCTCATTGATCTTCGGAAGTCTAATCTTGCTCATCGGCATCGCGCTCTTGATCGGCGGAGGCGCGATCGTCGGCGTCGATCGCACGTTCACGGATGAAGACGGGTTTCTCACCGCGCCGTCGGGGGAGCTGCAGCGCGACACCTACGCGTTGGTTGGAGAGATGGTCCTCGAGGGCGATTGGATCTGGTGGTGGAAAGAGCCGACGACCGCGCAGGTTCGGATGACAGGCGAACGACCGGTCTTCATCGGGATCGCGCCGCGCTCGGACGTCGAGGGCTACCTGTCCGGCGTATCCTACTCGCAAATCGAGGATCTCGACTTCGACGAGTACCGAACCGATCGCGTGTGGACGACCGACTTCCGCGATTACGTCGGCCCGGACGCCCCGGCGCTTCCTGAAGAACAGACGTTCTGGCACACCAGTGTTCAAGGCGAGGGATTGCAGACGCTGCGCTGGCCAATCGAGCCAGGCGACTGGATGCTCGTCGTGATGAATGCCGACGGGACTCGGGGAATCGAAGTCGCCGGCACGGCCGGCGTCCAAGCACCGTGGCTCCTCGGAGTTGGGATCGGCGTCCTCGCCGCTGGCGTCGTCCTCGTCGCCCTCGGACTGATCTTCATCCTCGTCGTCGCGCGCCACTCGCGAACCACGGTTCCGCAGGAAACGCCCGAGCCGGAGGCCGTCTCCGGCGCGTACCCGCTCACCTTCAAGGCAGAGATGGACGCGTCGTTGTCACCCGCGCTCTGGCTGGTGAAGTGGTTCCTCCTGATTCCCCACTTCATCGTCCTGCCGTTCCTCTGGGTCGGTTTCGGCGTCTGCTGGTTCCTGGCGCTCTTTGCCATCCTGTTTACCGGGCGCTATCCGCGCGGGCTGTTCGACTACAACGTCGGCGTGATGCGTTGGTCGTGGCGCGTCGCCTTCTACGGCTACGAGGCGCTCGGCACGGACAAGTACCCGCCGTTCACGCTGAAGCCAGGCGGCTACCCGGCCGACCTCGATGTGCGGTATCCGGAGAGGCTTTCCCCGGGGCTCGTGTTGGTGAAGTGGTGGTTGCTTGCGATCCCGCACTACATCGTCGTTGGGGTCTTCCAGGGCGGCGCCGGCTTCGAGAAGTGCGGGCTTATCCCCATCCTGACGATCTTCGCTGCGGTGAAGCTCCTGTTCACCGGCAAGTACCCGAGGGACATCTTCCGGCTGATCATCGGGCTGAACCGTTGGACGCTTCGTCTCTGGGCTTACGTCGCGTTGATGACCGACGAGTACCCACCGTTCCGACTGGAGGAATAACGAACTGGCAGGACTGGGTGCGGCTCTTCCCAACGCAGGTTCCGACGGCCGGCCGCGCTCACCGGAGGACGCCGCGTTTGATGGCCGTCGCCCCCTGCGAATCCTAGGCGAGGGTGAGAAAGCTGGGCACCGTGTTCAGGATTGGGCCGTTGGTTTCGAATGGCTGAACGATGGGCGCGTTGCATCGGGGCGACGACGCCTCAAGAAACGCCAGTCGATCAAGAGATCGCCGGACACCGTCCCGTCGCCGCGCCCGAGCCTCGAGGCGTTCTTCTCAGATGACTGCATCAGGGCAACGCGCCATGAGTTGACCCGCCAGGCCGCACGCACCCATCACCACAGGCTCGGAGTCGTTGGCGATCACCTGGGTTTTCGCTTCTCAACCCTCAGCGGCATCGCGAAGCGCGAGGCTGAGATGCCATCCGCTCGAAAGCAAAGAATCTGACCCAACACGCGTGCTCCCACAACACGGGACAACGCCCGACGCCCGTTTCTTGCGCCGTTCGCTGACTCCCTCACCCGATCGGTTCGAATCGAGCCTGGAAGAACCGCAACAACTCGGGCTCGTAGACCATCTTGAGTCCACGGGCCTCTTCGCGGGAGTCGTGGGCGGCCTTGACGGCTTCCGCGACAACGTCCATGTGCGCCTGCGTGTAGACGCGCCGAGGGATGGCAAGCCGCGTCAGCTCAAGTGCCGGATGCCGATGCTCGCCGGTCTCAGGATCCCGGCCCGCACTGACGATTCCTCTCTCCATGCTGCGTACGCCGGAGTCCGAATAGAGAGCGGCCGCCAGAGTCTGCGCCGGGAACTGCTCCTGATCGAGGTGTGAGTAGAACTTCCTCGCGTCGAGGAAGATGGCGTGCCCGCCGACGGGCACAACGATCGGGATGCCCCATGTCAGCAGAAGCTCTCCCAAGTAGCGCACTTGCTCAACCCGCGAGCGCACGTGATCGTCCTGCACGCACTCGGCGATTCCGATCGCGAGAGCTTCCATGTCACGTCCGGCCATTCCTCCGTAGGTATGCAGGCCTTCGTAGACGACGACCAGGTTCCGGAGGGCGTCGAACAGCTCAGGATCGTTCACGGCCACCCAGCCGCCGATGTTCACGAGGTGGTCTTTCTTGGAACTCATCCATGCGCCGTCGGTGTAGCCACAGAACTCCTTCAGGATCTCTGCGATCGACTTGTCCGCGTATCCGTCTTCGCGCTCCTGAATGAAGAACGCGTTCTCGACCATGCGCGTCGCGTCCAGATAGATTTTGATGCCGAGCCGATCGCACAGCTCCCGCAAGGCGCGGACGTTGGCCATGCTGACAGGTTGGCCCCCGGCCATGTTCACCGTGCCCGCAAGACTGACGTACGGAATCTTGTCGGCTCCGACCTGCTCTGCAAGCTTCTCGAGCTTCTCGAGGTCGACATTGCCCTTGAACGGATCAGGGCAGGCGGGGTCATGGGCCTTGTCGACGATGACGTCGACGAAGGAGCCACCGGCCAGCTCTTGGTGCAGGCGTGTTGTCGTGAAATACATGTTGCCCGGTATAACGTCGCCGTCCTTGATCAGCACCTGGCTCAGGAGGTGCTCCGCGCCGCGCCCCTGATGCGTGGGGACGAGATGCCGGTAACCGTAGTACTCCCGGACGGCTTCTTCGAGATGAAAGAAGTTGCGGCTTCCTGCGTAGGCCTCGTCTCCCAACAGCATGCCGGCCCATTGACGATCGCTCATCGCGCTGGTCCCGCTGTCGGTGAGAAGATCGATGTAGACGTCCTCGGAGCGCAGGAGGAACGTGTTGTAACCCGCCTCTCCGATGGCCCGCTCACGATCCTCGCGCGTCGTCATCGTGATCGGCTCGACCATCTTGATTTTCCACGGCTCGGCCCACGAGCGTCTGCCGTGCTGCTGCCCCATCGTCCTCAGGTCTCTCGTGCTCATGCGTCTCCTCCAGTGCCGCGCCGTCCAGCCGGATCCGTCTGCCTCTTGCTGCCCAACGGTCCGGTCCCACATTCCCGCTCTGCCAGGCGCTCGACTGAGTCCTGTGACCGCAGTAAGGACGTTTCGGACCTCCTGCTCACGCCTGGCTCGCCAATCTCCTTAAGTTACTCAACGCTATCCTAGGGCAAGGAGAACTTCCAGCCCTAGTTGCAGCTTGATCGCCAGGGAGGACGGCGTCAACTGAGGATCCCGCGTTTCGGCAGCCGGCTGGTGCACGCTCCGCGCCCGAAAAGGCGTCGCAGGGAGCGCCGTTCCCGAGATTCCCAGCGCTCTCCAGGAAAGACCCTAGGCGCTGTGAGGCGTTACTCGTCCTCGCGTCGCAACGCATGCGTCCTTGCGCTTTGCACGATGCTTCGATACGCTTGCTGCGTTGTTGGTAGTCATACAGTCGTTTTCAAGGGAATCTGGATCAATCCCGAAGTCCCTGAGATCGCTCTGTCTCACTAAGACTTCCAGCATGAAGGAGGTTGTTACGTATGTCGGATCGCGAGACAGGAACCGTCAAGTGGTTCAATGAGACGAAGGGCTTCGGCTTCATCGAGCGAGAAGGTGGCGAAGACGTCTTCGTGCACTACAGCTCGATCCGCGGTGAAGGATTCAAGTCGCTGCAGGAAGGCCAGAAGGTCGAGTTTACTCTGGGTCAGGGGCAGAAGGGCCCTCAGGCACTCGACGTCACGCCGGTCTAGTTCGACGGCTTGATTTCGTACATGAGGCGCGGCGCACGCTGTTGTGCGCCGCGCTCTTCTCATCCGGAGAGCACTCCCAGATGAACGCCCACGGTCCACAATCGGCACAACGTACCTTCCTATCGGGCGATTCATCGAGTAAGGTGAGGGATCGACACCCCGCATGACAGCGATCGGCGCTGTTGCGGAGAGACACTCAAGGAGATTCATGTCTTCCGAAGGCCGAAAGATGTACGACGTAAGAGCCTACGAACTCAAGTGCATTTCGTGCGGCAAAGCGATCGAAGAGCTCCCGTTCCAGCCTTTGACGTCGACGCGCCCCGTTTACTGCCGGGACTGCAACGCGACGAAGCGGCCTGCGGCCAAGAAGAAGGCTTTCAAGCGAAAGCCGCGAAAACGCCGGCGCTGAGAGAGAAAAGGCGTCGGAGCTTCGCCCGCAGGATCCGGTCTCTTCGCAATCCTCCGGCGGTCCCTAGATCGTCCCCGGTGGTTCCCGCAATCGATGGACGCGCTTTGTCTTTGACCTCTCAGACTCAGGAGCCACCCAGCGCGTACAGGCTTCGATTCCACGACCCGAAATAGAGGGTTCCGTCCGCGCCGATCGCGGGCGAAGACATGATCCCGCTGCCGGGTGTTTCGAAGAACCACTTCACCATCCCGTCGGGCGTGAATGCGTACAGCTTCCCGTCGTTGGCGCCGACGTAGATCGTCCCGTCCGCGCCGATCGCGGCCGACGAGCTGACACCCTCGAACGCTTCTCCGGTTTGATATCGCCAGATCTCGGTCCCGTCCCCCGCGTCGAGCGCGTAGAAGTTGAGGTCCCACGATCCGATGTAGATGACCCCGTCTTCGCCGATCGCGGGGGTCGCGCTCACGCCGCCTTCGGCCTGGAAACGCCACTTCTCACGCCCATCGGGATGGAGCGCGTAGACCTTTCCCCTTCGGCCTGACCCTATGTAGATCGTCCCATCGAGGCCGACGGCCGGAGACGACTCCATCCAGTACTCGGTCGTGAACACCCACCGCAGCCGCCCCCGCGAATCGAGCGCGAAGATCTTGCCCTTCTCTGTGGCCGGATCGGCCGCCGCAACGTAGATGGTGCCGTCCGCCCCAATCGCAGGCGAGGTTGTCACGCCACTGCCAATCGGGTAGCGCCACTTCTCCGTCCCATCCGGATTCACGGCATAGAGACCGCTCGGGAACTCTCGTGCCCCATCATTTCGCGCCGAGCCGATGTAGATCGTTCCGTCGGGGGCGATCGTCGGAGAGGACCAGAAGTCGTTCGACCACTTGACGTAGAAGCGCCATTTCTCCGTTCCGTCCGGGTTCACGGCGAAGAGGTAGTCCGCCGAGGAGTAGACGTAGATCGTTCCGTCGAGGGCGACCGCCGGTGACGACATGATGGCTTTCCACACGTCCCATCGAGCGTCGTACAACGCGGGTCCGGCATCGAATCGCCACGCTTCTCTTCCATCCGGAAGGACCGCGTACAGAAACCCGTCGTGCGAGCCGACGTAGACGGTCCCGTCCGGGCCGATGGCCGGGGAGGATTCGATCCCGTCGCCGGTTTCGAAGCTCCACTTGAGCGTCCCTTCGGTGTGATCGGTATCATGGGCGCTAACGCCTGTGTGTTGGGCATTTCCGTGGAACATGGGCCAGGGCGAGTCGGCCGGCTGCGCCGTAGTGACGGTGGCCTGGCTGAGCGACAGGAGCGCTGTGACAAGCCCGACGGTGGCCCACGCCGCCCATGATGGAGTGGTCAGGTGCTTTTCCCCTCTTCCCACGGTAGTTTCCTCCTCTCATCTGCGGGGAAGAACATAGCTGAATCCGCTGCTCCTGCCAAAAGATCGTGTGCTCCGTGTCCGAAGGGGACCCGACGGGCGACTCCGACGAACGGGGTAGGTACGCGCTGTCGAGCGCGGACCTCGTGCCTTCTCCACAGGGATGAGACATCTAGCTCACGATCTCTCCACGCACGGGGGAGATTCTCGACGTGAACCTTCGCGAAACACGATCGCGAGGGCTCACGCAAAGACACGACGGACCTCGCAACAGCGTGTTCGAGGAGGAGAACGTGGAGAAGACGAGAGCACTTGCAGCCGCGCTCTTGATCGCGGGCCTGTGGCTCCTGGCGGGATGTGCGCTCATTCCGGGCGCCGACGCCGTAGCGACGGCGGATCCTCGAGAGGGGTATCCACCGCTTGAAGTCACGCTCGATGCTACAGGGTCCTCGAGCCGCTCCGGCGCGATCGCGACCTACGCTTGGGATCTTGGGGACAGCACGTCCGCAAACGAACCGACCGTTACCCACACGTACGCGGAGAAGGGAACGCATCGTGTGACGCTGACGGTAACGGACGGCGACGGGCGAACCGACTCGGACTCGATCACGGTTCGGGTGCTGAATCTGGTGCCCCACGCGGAGTTTCTCTTCTCTCCGTTCGGAGGTCCTCGAGACTTCCCCGTCACCTTCGACGCTTCACGCTCCCACGATCCGGACGGGAGCATCGTCGAGTATCGCTGGGATTTCGGCGACGGGACGACGGATCAAGGCCTGCTCGTCAAGCACATCTTCCCGTTCGTGCTCGAGTACATGGTGACATTGACCGTCGTGGATGAGGACGGCACCGAGAACAACGCGGTACGCAAGGTTCCGATCCGCGGCTGCGATACGTGCGGGTAAGTCTTACTCGCCCGATCCGTCCTGCAACGGGCTCTCTACGCTGACCTCGAGCCCGACCACGATCCCCGGTACCGAGAGGCCCAGCGAGTTCAGTCTCAGTCGAGCCGTAACATAGCCGACGAGCATCGACAGATCGTCCTCGGCGAGCAGTTGCCCCCCGAAGAAACGTGGTGCCTGGAACTCGACGCGCGCGCCAAGCTCCTCGTCGAGGGCCAGCCCATCAAGCATGTCGTACCCGATCGTCGTGTCGCTGCTGAAGACGACCGTGTTCGTTTCGCCCTCAATCTCGGCAATCACATCCAGGTAGAACCCGCCGCCGAAGCCAGAGCCGAGCCAGAGCACTCCCCCTGCGTCCCCCGTGAGAAGGACGTTCCCCTCCTCTCCGAGACGCGACTCAAAGGCCGGAGCTTCCGCCCAGACATCGACCGATTCAAGCCAGAACGGGACGATACCCAGTCCGGCATCGACGCCGAAGCTGACCTCGCCAGGCGAGAAGCTCAACCCGGCCTCCCCGAAGAGGAAGATGTCAGGGAGGACCGTCAACGTCGTCTTGCTGTTCAGCTCGAAGCTGCCGCCGACGTAGGAGGCCACGAGGTAGATGCTCGTGTCGAACGTGGGCGCTACCGATGAAACGACGCCGCTTTGGAGGAGCAGGTGCGGAACAGTGTACGTGGCCCCGAGTGTCGCAAACCCGGCGATGAGAACAATTCCTACAGAAACAACGACCGAACGTGAACGCATGGCGAACCCCCTTCGCCGCATTCTACCTGGACAGGGCTGCACAAGCACTCGCGCGGCGGCGCGTCACGATTGTGGGCGAGCAGACGCGAGGCGGCGATCATTGGCGGATGAAGCAGCAGGCCTAGCAGGACGCGTACGCGTAGACGTCGACGATGTCGCCGTCGGCGTTTCGCAAGATGGCGATGTCTGTGTTGTTGTGCCAGACCGAGTCGGAGGCATTCCAGTAGAGAATCCCGGCCGTGTTCAAACCGCCGCCGCTGTGGACGTAGACGAACGCTCCCACATGTAGCGTGAACCCGGTCGGGAATCGATAGCTCACGCCCCGCTCGTTCTCGACCGTCCAACCGCCCATGTCGACGCTCACGTCGCCCGTGTTCTGCAGCGCGAAGTACTCGTCGTTTAGGTTTGCGGCGTCTTCTCCGCTGGCATCGAAGTGAAAGGGCCAGGCAAACTCGACGGACACCACAGCCGGAGAAGGTTCCGGATAGACCGTCACGGCGCTGTTCACGCTCGCCTGCCGGCCGTCTCCGTCTGTCACCGTGAGCACTACCGTGTACTCACGCTCTTCTCCCGCGATGTATGTGTGCGCGGTCCCGAGGCCGGAGCCGGTCAATCCGTCGCCAAAATCCCACGCGTATTGGGCGATGTCTCCGTCCGGCGCGGACGACGCCGAACCATCGAATCGTACGAGGAGCGGCGACATCCCGGCGGAGGGCTCAAGCGAAAAGCTGGCAGTTGGGGAAGCAACGGGCTGGACGCAACTTGCGAGCAGGGCGGCCAGTCCGATCAGTAGGAAGAGTGACGCAGCGAGTCTTCTCGTCATGGCGAGTGGAGCATACCGAACGTCCGAGGCTCGCGCACGCGCTCAGATGTAGAGCCCGTCGACGGATAGGTAGCGTTGGCCCGAATCGGCGAAGATGGCGACGATCAGCTTTCCCTCGTTCTCCGGACGCTTGCCGACGCGGACCGCGGCAGTACTTGCAGGAATAGGGCGCACGCAAGCGCCCTACCGGGAGAGTCTCCGCCCAAGCCTGTGGGCACGGTCGAGATAACGATCGAGGCCGACCTTCTCGACCCCGCCGGCGTAGAGCGTGCCCACCAACTTGGCGTTCAGCGAATCCCCGATCGTGGACTTGATGAGCGGCGTCGCGTCGTCACAGAATCGGCGCAGCAGCGGGACGATGATCCCCGAACTCAGGATCGCGATCGCGCGCTTGCGCTCTGCCGTCCGCGGCTCAGGACAGCCCTTGACCGGCCATCTTCCGGCTCGGGCCAATGTCCAGCAGATGCGCTCGAGAAACGTCTTCGTCAGCGCGTTTACGGTTCCTTCGAAGATCGGCGTGCCGAAGATGTACGCATCGGCGTCGCGCATCAGGGGCAGGATCGTCTGCATGTCGTCATCGATAGCACAGCGCGCAATCGGCTTCTTCGGATCGTCGTTCCGACAGACTCCGCAGTTGCGGCAGTATTCGATGTGCAGATCGATCAGCGCGATCTTCTCAATCTCTGCGTCAGGAGAAGCGCTCTTGACACCTTCGATCGCGCGATCGACGAGCGTGTCGATCGTCTTCCCTTTCCGGTAGCTGCCCATGACCGCGACGATCTTCATTCCGTCCTCCGTCTCACCTTCCGACCTCGATGATGACCTTGCCCCGTGCGTGGCCCTGTTCGACATACGCGATCGCCTCGGGCACCTCGGCCAGCGAGTACCGTCGGTCGAT
>JBARQW010000170.1:0-9131 GCA_049643905.1 Bipolaricaulia bacterium | reverse complement strand
ATCGAGGGGTGGTTCCCTGACATCCCCGAAGGGGACGAGATCACCATTCGCATGCTCCTATCCCACACCAGCGGGATCGCCAACTTCATCTCGATCGAAAACGTGATGAGTGGGAAGTGGAGCCAGGAATGGACGCTACGCGAGATCGTCTCCGAAGGAGTGAACGTCGGGTTCGTTGGCGAGCCGGGTAGTGAAGACGCCCACTATTCGAACACCGCATACTACGTGCTCGCGTTGATCATCGAGGAGATCACCGGGAATGACTGGAAGGACGAAGTCCTCGCGCGGATCGTCACGCCCCTCAACATGAGCGATACGACGTTCCTCAGTACGCAGGGTGTGCTCGAAACGATGGTCGGTGGCTACGGTATGACGGCGAGTGGATTCGCGAACATGCTTGATGAATCGTGGTTCCCACACCCTTCAGCTGCCGGCCCGGCTGGGGAGATCGTGAGTACCGTCTCGGATCTGATGACTTTCGCTAGCGCGCTCTTTGATGGCGATCTTGTGTCACGAGAATCTCTCGCGACCATGGCTACTCCCATGGGATACGAGGCACGCAGTGGGATGGATTGGGGTCTCGGCGGATTCGTCATCCAGGAGGGCGACCTGGTTGCGTTCGGAATGGGCGGCGACATCCCCGGATTCCATGCGTTCTTCATCGGTATTCTTGATACCGACCTTGTCGTGACCGCGGCGTGCAATACTCAGGAAGGCGATGTGATCACACCTAGTTTGGCTGCGTTGGAGTACATCAAGCGGGGCAGCGCAACCGATACGCATCGCGAAGAGGGCCTTACGCCTCCCATTGTCGACGCCGACGGGAATGTCATCCCGGGCAGTATTGCCGTCATTGAGACCGTCACCTTGGGTGGTGTCGAGCAGGCCATCACCATTCGTGGGGTAGATACCACCAACCCTGTGCTTCTCTTCTTGCACGGCGGCCCCGGTGTGCCCTCATCTCCATGGGCCACGTGGAACAACGTCCATGCCGATCTGGAAGAAGAGTTCGTGCTCGTGCACTGGGACCAGCGCGGGGCCGGCAAATCCTTCTCCGGAGATCTCACTGCGGACGACATGCACGTGGAAGACTTCGTCAGTGATACGCTGGAACTGACCGACATCCTTCTGGAGAGGTTCCATCAGGACAAGATCTTCCTCTGGGGACATTCGTGGGGCAGCGGCTTAGGTTTCGAGACCCTCCGGGTGAACTCTGAGCCTTACTATGCCTACATTGCCAATGCAGTCAGACCGGACTGGAATTCAGCAATGGAGATGGGCTACGAGAAGGTCTTGGGATTGGCGTATCGGGCAAACGATGCCGAAGCCATTCAGGCACTGGAATCGATTCAGCCGTTTGATCCCGCCAATCCGGAGCATGTGGGCCTACGGGGTCAGTACCTGTCGCAATACCGGGTCGGCGACTTCCATACTGAAGGACTGGAGGACGCGTGGCTTGAGTACGTGTTCAGCGATAGCAGTCCCGAGTATCCAGCTACAACCATCGACCAAACGCTGGCAGGCATGGAATTTTCGCGCCAGACGATCGGCCAAGAGGTCATGACGATTGGCTATGATCATGTTGCAGACTTCCCCGTATCGACGATTCCCGTCTATTTCGTCCACGGCCGGTACGACTACGAATGCCCAGGGGAATTGGCAGAGATCTACTACGGTGCGTTGCGCGCTCCTGTGAAGGAGTTCATCTGGTTTGAGAATTCAGCTCATGACGTCTACTACGATGAGCCGGACAGATTCAACCAAGAAATGATCCGGATTGCGAATGAGGTGCTGGCAGCGATGGGAGCAGACCAGCATCCTGCGGAGGACTAGAAGACTGAAGAAGCCGGGAGTAGCTGGCTACTGGAGGGAACAAACATGAGCATTCGATACTCGGGGCTGATCGCAGTCCTTCTTGTACTGGGGACATGCAGTGGCATTGTCGCCAAGGAACCCTCGTGCTTCGTCCCCGCAGGAGCAGTGGCAGGAGACATTGCTCTGAGGGGATGCTCGTACACGGGCGCGGACGGTGTGGAATACTCCGCCGACTGTGGCACGCTGGTCGTACCCGAGAACCGCAACGCCTCCGGTTCGCGATTAATCGCGTTGCCGGTGATACGCGTTCGCTCCACCGGCGTCCAACCTGCCGAGCCGATCTTCTGGCTCTCCGGTGGACCCGGAAGCTCGAACATGGCGGTTGGAGGGCTTGAGCGGTTCCTTGATAGCCACGATGTGGTCATGGTTGGATACCGAGGTGTGGATGGTTCCGTAGTGCTCGATTGTCCGGAAGTAGCGGAAGTTCTCAATAACACGGGCGGCGACCTTGCGAGCGAGGCTTCACTCACGAGATATGGACGGGCACTGGCTCGATGTGCCGAGTCCTTCCAAGCAGACGGTGTAGATATTGCCGGGTACAACGTGCTCGAAGTGGTCGAAGATATGGAGACAGCCCGTCTGGCGCTCGGTTACGGGCGCATCAACTTCTTCAGCGCGAGCTACGGAACACGGCTTGCCCAGTACTACGCGTACATGTATCCGGACAGTCTCTTCCGGTCGGCGATGGTCTCAGTCAACCCGCCCGGCCACTTCGTCTGGGAGTCCGAGGTTCTTGACGCGCAGATTGAGTACGATGCTGAGTTGTGTGCTCAGGATCCCAATTGCAGCGTGCGCACGAGCGATCTTGCAGAAACGGTCCGCTCCGTGTTTCACGACATGCCCAAACGTTGGCTGTTCCTGCCGATCGATCCCGGCAAGGTGGGTTTCGTCACCCAGTTTATGCTCTTCCATCGGGGATCCGCTGCCGCGGTATATGACGCGTACATCGCCGCCGAGAACGGCGATCCAAGTGGCCTGGCCATACTATCGATGATGTTCGACCAGATGATGCCGTCGTCCGTTACGTGGGGGGAATGGGCGGCCAAAGGATTCATCGACTATGTGGCCCCCCGCGATTGGTTGAGCGAGATGAACCCTCCGGGCTCCATCATCGGCTCGCCCGTCTCTCTGTTGGCAGGAGGCGGCTCCTTGGGAGGCAGTTGGCCTGTGACATCACTGCCCGATTGGGTTCATGAGGCACAACCTTCCGATGTAGAGACGCTGCTTGTCGGTGGAAACGCCGACTTCTCGACCCCGGCCCAGTTCGCCACTGACGAGCTGCTGCCGCTGCTGGGCAACGGCCGGCAGGTCATCCTCTCGGAGATGGGGCACACGAACGACGTGTTCGGCATGCAAACGGACGCGATGTTCCACATGCTCGCCACCTTCTTCGACACCGGCGAAGTCGACGATTCGCTGTTCGAGTACCAGCCGATGAGCTTCGACGTTAGCCTTGGCTTCCCGGACATGGCCCATGCCATCGTCAACGCTGCCGTTGCCGTCGGCCTGCTCATCGCGGCAGCGCTGGTTGTGCTGTTCTAGAGACGAAAGGATCAGACGCGTTGGTTAGGTCCGCGTTGTGGAGCCTGGGGGACTGATTGTAGAACTCGTGTGCTGGCCGCCGCGGGGTAGACTTCATTCAGCGGAAGCCAAAAGCAAGTATTTAAGTACTCTTCCCAGCGATTCAGAATGGTGGATTCTCGGCTTCAGAGGTCTCTGTAAACGGTGATATGTTGATCAACGCATCAACGTAGTGGCGGAATACCCCATCTTGTTCTGTCTCACCGCGTAGACGATTTCGGTTTGCGGGAACCTCGACTGCCGCATGCCTCCCCGCCTCGACAACTTAGACCAAGGTCGATTCTCGCCTTGTCCCTGGTCGGATTCTTGGGGGGGAAGGTCAACAAGTGCTCGTCTGGGACACGGCTTCACTTGACACGCGAACGTCAAGGACTATAATACGGATCTGCTATAAGAGCAGTCCTATATAAGATGCGAACAGCAGGAGGCGAGATTATGTCCTTGGACCATGCAATTCTTGGATTCCTAAGTTATGGGCCGTTCTCGGGCTACGACCTGAAAAAGGTGTTCGATCGGTCGGTGCGGCACTTCTGGCCCGCGGATCAGAGCCAGATCTATCGGACACTCACCCGCCTTGGACGGCAGCGCTACGTCGAGGTGGAGCGCATCGCGCAAGAGGATCGCCCGAATCGAAAGGTCTATCACATCACCGACGAGGGTCGTGAGGAGCTGCGACGTTGGGTGAGCGAGACGCGTTCCGAGAACGCGGCGCGCAAGCCTTTCCTCGTGCAGAGCTTCTTTGCCGGGATGTTGAATGACGAAGAGATCCTCGGGCTCTTCGAGGCAAGGGCCCAGGAGCTGCGCGACCGACTGGAGACGTATGAGGCTCTTGCGGGAGATGTCGCCGAGGGCAAAGGGCAAGAAGGTCCCCCGCGCGAGCAGTTCTTCTGGTACCTCACACTCGACAACGGCATCTGGAACGCGCAAGCCGAACTCGACTGGCTAGAGGACGCCATGAAGCGCATCAAGCGGAAGGAATACGAGCAGGGCGGGCGGGTCCTTCCTGCTCCGAGGAGAGAACGATGAGGCTATTGGCAATCAACGGGAGCCCTCGGGGCCGGACAGGCAACACTGACGTTCTGGTTCAGGCGTTCCTGGATGGGGCACGCGACGGCGGGGGCAAGACAGAGATGATCTACTTGGCGGACAAGCGAATCAATCATTGTGCGGGCTGTTTCACGTGCTGGACGGGAACGCCTGGCCGTTGCATCCACGAGGATGACATGCCCGAGATCCTTGAGCGAATCCAGGGGGCGGACGTGCTGGTCTACGGCATGCCGCTCTACATCTACACGGTCCCAGGCCTGATGAAGGACTTCATGGATCGGATGATCCCGCTTGCCCTTCCCACACTGGAGAGACGGGGCGATCACTACATCCACCCACCCCGGACCATGCGGGAGGGGAAACGGCGCGCCGTGCTGGTTTCCAACGCTGGGTTCTCGTCTGCGCATCACTTCGACGGCCTCAAGAGGACATTCGAGTTGTTCACAGAAGGCCCGGATTCGGAGCTCGTTGGCTCCGTCTGCTGCGCCGCGGGGCCGCTGCTTGGCATCCCCGCCATGCGAAATGAAGTCCAGTGGTATGTGGATGCGACTACCCGCGCCGGACGAGAGGTCGTAGAGCGTGGTCGGATCAGCGAGGAGACCCAGGCAGTGCTCGACGGTTCGCTGGCTCCAGACTCGGCGGTTTACGCCGAGATGGCCAACAGATACTGGCACACGCTTGGGGCCGAATCGCACGAGGCGCATGCTGCCGAGGGGAGGTCCAGCGTTTCCAGAGCTTCCCTCGCCCGACCAGTGTCACTCGAAACCGTGCAGGATCTGATTGCCGGGATGCCGGACACGTTCAATCGCGATACAGCTGGCGACCTGAGTGCGGTGATCCAGTTCGAGATCATCGATGAGGAGCCGGGCAGCTACCACATCGCCATCGAGAACGGGTCCTGTCGGGCGTTCTCAGGGAAGCACCAGGAGCCGAGCATGACCATCCACACGCCGGCCGACGTGTGGATGAGCATCGCGAAGGGTGAGCTGACCGGACAGGCCGCCTTCATGAAAGGACTGTATCGGGTGGAGGGCGACTTCGGTCTGCTGATGAGGATGAATGCGCTGTTCTCGCCGGAATCGGCAGTCGCGGATGTCCCGCCTCCGACCCCCGCGGAAGAAACGGTCCAGCGCGGTCCGCTCAAGCTGGGCGGGATGACGTGGCTTGCGTTGGCGTTCAGCCCGTGGATCGGATACTGGATCATGCAATCCATCCCGGGCGTGCCGAGTCCGGTAGCTCTTGGCGGCCCGCTTCTTGTCGGATTGCTTCTGCTGGTCTATCGCACTCTCTATGCCAGACCAACATGGATGGAGATTGGTACGCCGATCTGGTTTGCCGTCGCTGGCGGCGTCACCGCCTTCGGGAGCAGCGCATTCAATATCTACGGAAACGTGTTGAGCTCCTTGGCCCTGGCCGCGCTGTGGGGTGGCACGCTGCTCACTCGCACGCCCTTGACCGCGCACTACTCCAAGTGGAGCTGGCCGCCGGCAATATGGATGCATCCGGTGTTCACGCGAACCAACGCAGTCATCACGGCTTACTGGACAGGTACTTACGTGCTTCAAGCGGTCGTGGGACTGCTGGCCCATTCCATGCCGGAGTTGAGCGGACTGTGGATTGGCTTGCGGTACGGGCTGCTCATCCCCGCCTATGCATTCACCGTCTGGTTCCAGAGGTGGTACCCGGCCAGGGCGACGGCGAAATAGAACCTGATACCAGCCTTGCCTGAGCCTGCAGTGAGATGATAGAGTAGCAAACGTCTGCAGGATCGAACCTGAATCTTGCAGGACCCGTTGGAGGTGTGAGTATGGACACTGATCGGTCAGCGCTGCTGCGTCGAGTACGCCGCTACGCAGCGGTCGAGAACCTCGCCTACTGGCTCACAGGGGCGATTGCCTGGGTCCCTTGGTTCTTCTCTGACGCAGCGGGGATGGCCGCGATGGTGGTTCTTGTCCCGATCACCGTATTCATCGCAACGCTCTACTGCCTCAAACGCGTGCCGGAAGCAGAGTGGAGGAAGGAAATCTGGATCATCGGAACAGCCTTCGTGGTCGCATGTGGACTCATCGATCTCTTCTTCTGGGTTCTATGGCGTGGCAACAATGCCTTCGAGTGGTATCTGCCAACGACAGTGCTCGGCGCCATCAACTTCTTCGGGTACCTGGAGATTGTCGCGGCCACCTATCTAGCATTCCGGCTGGCGTCCAAGCCGGGCCGGGCTCGCAGGTTGCAGGAGCGAATCCGATTCGGGGATCGATTTGTTGTGATCACCGGTGTGGTGTTGTTCCTGTTCTCACTGGTCAGCGCAATCATGTTCTGGTAGGTCTGTGGTGAGCGGGCCGCTACGCTGGGAAGAGAAGCCATCGAGGACTCCAAGGAGGGATGTGAGATGAGCGAGACGACGCGTCGGTATGACATTGACTGGCTGAGGATCATCGCGATGGCGGGGATCTTCTTCCTACATTGCCTGCACCTGTTCGACATGGGCACGGACTGGCATCTGAGGAATGTCGATCAGAGCACGACGGCTCGCGTTCTCATGGGCGTGATCGACATGTGGGCGATTCCGTTCTTCTTCGTCCTTTCGGGGGCCGGGGCGTGGTTCGCACTGAAGCGTAAGAGCGCCGGGAGATTCCTGACCGAGCGTGTAAGGCGACTTCTGGTTCCCATGTACACCGTGGGGCTATTCGCCATCGCGTTGCCGCAGATCTACTTCGATGCGTTCACCAATGGCTACAGGGGAGGCTTCTGGCAGATGATCGCACTGAATCTGCGGTCCGTGCAATTCCGGCCGACCTCGCCGTTGCTCAGCACATTCTTCACCGGCCACCTGTGGTTTCTGCCGACTCTGTTTTTCGTCTCGGTTGTCGTGCTGCCCCTGCTATTCTACCTGCGGAGCGAGTCTGGGCAGCGGTTCATCGACCGCGTCGCTGCGTTTTGCAGCAGACGCGGCGGAATCTTCCTGCTCGCAATCCCGATTGTGATCGCACGAATTGCGCTCATGAGCTTATTCCGTGGGCAGTTATCCTGGGCAGATGTCATTTTCTACGCAGTGCTGTTCCTCATCGGATATGTGCTCATGGCCGACGATCGGTTCACCGAGTCGATCAAGCGCCACGGGTGGGCGGCACTTGGTTTGGGAATCGTCGCGTTTGGCGGCGAGGGCCTATTCCTCCTCGCGCTGAACTACAACATGTACAGCACAGCCTTTTCGCTGCAGTTCATCTTGTTCCAGAGCATCTTTGGGATTGGCACGTTGAGCTGGATTGTCTTTCTGATGAGCATGGGAGCCAAGTATCTGAACAAGAAGAGCAATCTCCTTACGTACGCGAGTGAGGCCGTGCTTCCGTTCTACATCTTCCACCAGACCGTCATCCTCAGTATCGGCTGGTTCGTGATTCGGTGGAATATGGGCGTATTGCCGAAGCTGCTCATCGTCATCGTGACGTCGTTTGCTGCGACGTTGATCCTGTACGACGCGTTCGTCAGGCACTCGAACGTGATGCGCTTCTTCTTCGGGATGAGGCCGAAGAAGCTGCCCGCTCCGCCTGCGACCTAGTGTTCGGGATGCGCTGGGCGGCGGCGACCGCGAGAAGGAATCGGGACGAACGAGAGGAGCGGAAGATGACGCAAAATGAGAAGCTTGAGCGCGCGAAGAAGCGCGTGAAGGATCTTCGGGAATTCTATGGGAGCCTGGCGGCCTACGTCGTCGTGATGATCGTTCTGTTCATCGTCGACTACTCAGATCGTGGGAACTGGTGGGTGTACTGGCCGGCGATGGGCTGGGGCATCTTCCTGATACTGCACGCCTTCCGGGTGTTCGGGCCAGGCAGGGGGTCCAAATGGGAGGAGCGCAAGATCAAGGAGTACATGGAGCGGGACGAGTCGCAGGACACGTAGACTCTCACACCGAGAGAGAATGTGAATCGAGCGGAAGCGGGGAGCGTCAAGCTCCCCGCTTGATGGCTTGAGTCTCCTTACACGCTCTTGCGAGTGAGCGTCAGGTGGAAGGTCTCGCCTTCCTCGAGCGTCTCCACGACAGCGAAGCCTGCGTCTTTCGCAAGGCGAGCGATCGAGTCGGCCGACATCTCGCGGCCGTCCCACGGAATGCCATAGCCCGTCTCGATGGTCTTTCCCGGAAGCTCTGCCTTGACCGGCACGACAAACATCTCCTGTGTGCTCTCTCCACGAGCAGGGATGGATACGTCCCAGATGTGGAGCGTCGCGCCGGGGCGAAGCACGCGATGGGCTTCCTTGAGAACGGCCGCTCGATCCGTATCGGGAATGTACATCAGGAAGAAGAACGCGGTTGCCGCGTCGAATGACTTGTCGAGGAACGGGAGCTCCTTGGCATCCGCGACCACCTTGATCGGACCCGGCGCCGACTCGTCGAGTTCCTGCTTCCGGACATCTAGGGCGACAACCTGCCGCCCTCTCAGCTGCCCGATGATCCCTTCGCCGCCGCCGCCGAGATCCAAGATCAGATCATCGGGTTTGAAGATGTCGTCGATCCGAACCACTTGCTGATCCACAAGGAACATGCGCTCTCTGTCAATTGCCGGGTGCTCGCTCATTGGAACCTCCTATCCTCTTTGTCGTTCATTACCTGCGCAAGGTTCAACCGCTCA
>JBARQW010000169.1:0-2223 GCA_049643905.1 Bipolaricaulia bacterium | reverse complement strand
CGGGCCTCGGGAACCGTACGGCGCAGGCTCCTCTCAGATCTCGGCTTCGATGCTGACCATTGTGTCGGTGAAGCCGTGCTTGACGTAGAAGGCGCGGGCTCGCTCATTCGCCGGGACGACGGACGTGTGCAGCGACTCCGCCCCGCGCTCCCGGGCCAGGCTCGGGCGACCTCCATCAGTTGAGAGCCGATCCCTCGTTCTCGGCAGCCTTCTGCCACGATCATCTCTCCGATGTCCGCGTACGTCTTCCGGCCGAGGATCGGTAGGTCTTTCGTCTTCTTCAAGTGCAGTTCGACGAGCCCCAGGACCCTCCATCTTCCTCGGCCACGAGATCGTCGCCGTCCGGATCGTCCAAGACGTCACGGATTCTCGACTCGTCGTCGGATGGAGCCGGAAGAACCCAGGCAGAAGCCAGACATGAAACGCATTCTGTTCATCGAGGAGCATGCGGATGGCGTCAATGTCCGTTTCGCCCGCCGTTCGGATGTGCATGATCTCGCACCTCACTGCGCTTCTGTGGAAACGCCAGCATGCCCGGCACCGCGAAGGCTCGGGATCCCACCCTCGATTCAAGAGTAAAGGTCAGACCCCACGCTCCGCACGCGGCTGTCAGCGGTGGGGCCGAGGCGATTGTTCGCCTCACGTGCTCTTGTTCAGCCGATGGCAAGCACACGGACTTCCTTGTCGAGACGATCTCCGATCTTGTCCGCTTCGACCTCCAGATCGAAATGATCCTGAAGGTTCATCCAGAACTGCGCTGACGTTCCGAAGTATCGCCCTAGACGGAGTGCAGTGTCCGCTGTGACGGATCGCTTGCCATGGACAATCTCATTGATCCGACGTGCAGGGACACTGATGTCCTTGGCCAGCCGATACTGTGAGATCCCCATGGGATCGAGAAAGTCATCGAGAAGGATCTCGCCCGGGTGAATTGGCTTCGTCTTCTTCATGTTCAGACTCCTAGTGATAATCCACAATCTCAACATCATGCGCATCGCCGGAGCGCCAACGAAAGCAGATGCGCCACTGCCGGTTGATACGGACACTGTGTTGTCCTCTCCGATCGCCGTGCAGGGTCTCAAGATGGTTGCTTGGCGGCACGCACAGCTCGTTCAGTTCGGTCGCCGCATCCAATACCCACAGCTTCCGCATGGCGATCCGCTGAATTGCCTGCGGCAGTCTCCGTGAGCGCTCACGCCGGAACACCTTCTCCGTCTCGGAACACTTGAACGACCGAATCATGATGCCATAGTAACGCAGCGCGATAGTAACGGCAAGCGTTATTAATCCTGCGGACCAACAATGATCAGTGTGCAGTCTCGCACATCAGCATCGTCGCCTCTCCTGGAGCGGTAATCCCACTCACGCCGCCTTTGTCACTTCTTATACTCCCATATTTTGGCATTGGTATCTTCGCGCGGTCCTACAGCCATGAGGCTGCTCGGGGCAACTGGCAATGCTCTGCATTGCTCGAGTTGCCGTTCTCACTCTCAGCTAATGTCCCGGGCGGGAAACGCCACGGACCGAAGATGCTCCGGAAGGCGTCGGGCTTGCCGCTCGCGTGGATTCCGGGGACGCAGTACTCATTCCGGACGCAGCGCGAAGAAAACTCGTACTATGTCCCCGGGACTCTCTAGGCCCTTCAATCGAACGTAAGAACACCCGGATCCGCTCGCGAGAGCCTCGGCCGGCAGTCGAGATGCGCCCAGCTGATCACATGTGACCACTCTTGTCTCCGCCTCTCTTCCCAAGCTGGTAGTTGCCACAGCGGGCGGTAGAATCAGCAAACTCCGGGAGGGTGAGTCATGACACTAGAGACCCTGAAACCGCTGCTGCTCGTCCTTGTGATTGGCCTGTTGGGGATCTCCGTTCGCTCGATCCTCGACTCGGATGGAGCCCCTCGCTTGATCGGCGTGTCGGAGTTCTTCAATCGTCTCGTGGATGAATGTCAGGAGGGCAACCCTGGCTGGGAGCGCGACGTTTGTGAGAGGATCGCGCGAGGAGAGATCTGGACCGGCATGACGGGAGAGATGCTCATCGCCAGCCTGGGCGAACCGAGAAGCATCGACCGACCGCGTCGTGACGATTCGACGTATGAGGAGTGGACGTATCGTTCGGCTCATTACGGAGAAGAAGTGATGCGAATCGAGGACGGAATCCTCGCCGGCTGGACGCCGATACCGAGCTGCGAGTCGTGCGGGATCAAGCCGATACGCGAGTGAG
>JBARQW010000168.1:0-1686 GCA_049643905.1 Bipolaricaulia bacterium | reverse complement strand
ATCACTGTGGCCTGGGCCGGGCCGGAGACCTTCACGCTGTCCGCCGACCCTGAGCCGATCAAGATCCTCCTCCCGTTCGAGGAGGGATCGATCCGCTTTGCGGTCGCCGCGATGGGAGCAGTGACCGAGGGCGAGCACGTCGGATGGCTCGAGATCGTCTACACCTACTGCATCGGCGAGGTCTGCTATCAGATCGTCGAGGAAGCCGACGTTCTGCTGATCGTCGAGCCGGCGGTCGTGCCGATTGAGGACGGCGATTCGCTTCCGATCGTCGTCGAGTCAACGATTGAGAGGATCCCCCCCCCGTGGCCGTGGATCGGCTTCAGCGTTGGGGTCTTTCTCGTCGGCGTCCTCCTCGTAACTTCGAAGTATACGGACAGGGTGCGTCTCGTGGCGGTCGGCCTCCTCATCGTCACGGTCGGTGGTCTTGCCTACGGCGTCGCCCGGAATCAGCACGAGCAAGCGCAAGGGATCGGCGCGGTCCTGTGTCTGTCGTGTGTCGGGATCGAGGAGTCGCGACCGGCGGAGGCAAGGCTGTCGCCTGAGGCGATCTCGGCTCTCGAGACGCTCGACGAGGACGTGGAGCTGACCCTCTTTTACGCGGAGTGGTGTGAGTCCTGTCCGTATGCCGAGGCGATGGTCGAGCGGATGGCCGAGAGGACCGACCGGATCGACTACCGCTTCGTTGACGTCGAGGCGGAACCGGAGTTGGCGGAAGCGCATGGGATCATCCGCTCGGGGCGGACCGTTGTCCCGGCGATCGTTCGAAGCGGAGCCGACGAGGTCCTGTTCGGGGTGGTGGATCTCGAACGGCGGCTCCTCGAGATGCTGGGGCTGTCGCTGTGAAGCTGTTGAAGGCGAGGCGAGGCGCGCAGGGCCTTGGGCTGCTGTTCGGGCTCTTCGGAATCACCGGGATCGGGATGACCCACATCATCTTCCCGGGTCTCCACTGCTACGCCTGCCCGCTCGCGATCACGGTCTGTCCGATCGGACTGATGCAGAACCTGATCATCTTCGGGACGCCCCCCTACTTCTGGCTCGGAACGATCGTCGCCTACGGTCTCCTCGCCGGGCGCGGATTCTGCGGATGGTTCTGCCCGTTCGGGATCCTCAACGACTTGCTCTCCTTCCGCAAGGTCAGGATCTCCAGGACCTTCTCTTACGCCAAGTTCGTGGTCCTCGTTGCGACGGCCGCCGCTGCCTGGTACTTCGCAGATACGGTCTTCTGCAAGCTCTGTCCGGTGGCGTCGATCGAGGCGTCGATTCCGTACCTTCTCCTCGGCGTGGCGAAGGTGAATCGCGCGTTCCTCATCCACATGGGAACGCTCGCAGGGACGCTCATCGGGATGTTCTTGATCGCGCGGTTCTGGTGTCGGTACCTCTGCCCGATGGGAGGACTCCTCGCGCTGTTCAACGACGTCAGCTTCCTTCACTTGAGACTGAACCCCGAGCGGTGTTCCGACTGCGGCGTGTGCAAGGCGAAATGCCCGATGGGTCTCGAGCCTCACACCGAGCATGACGATCACAACTGCATCAAGTGCGGTGACTGCGTGGACGGCTGCGACTTGGGCGCCCTCTCGCTTCACTACGGCCTTCGGAGAGGGAGATGATCCGCTATCTCGTCTTGGGCGCCGTCCAGGGAGTGACCGAGTTCCTCCCGATCTCGAGCTCCGGCCATCTCGTCCT
>JBARQW010000167.1:0-11015 GCA_049643905.1 Bipolaricaulia bacterium | reverse complement strand
ACACAACTGGGCGCACCCCGCTTCGGAGGAGCTGGATCGCCGTAGAGATTCCGGCGGGCCCGGCGCCGATGATCGCGACATCGTGGGTTGTCATCGCTCGTCCAGCGCGGCGGCGACTTCGGAGCAGAGGACGGGGACAGCGAAGCCGTGCGCAAGATTGAGCAGGCTTGCTCGATGGAAGGCCTCGTTGTACGTCGCCGTGCCGTCAACGGCGATGAAGACCTCGTAGTTCCGAACGAAAGCCGACCGAGCCGTCGTCTCACAGCAGAGGTGCGCGTGGACACCGCAGATCACGACCTGTTTCACGTTCGCGGCGCGAAGCCGAGCGTCGAGATCGGTGGCGACGAACGCATCATAGCTGTGCTTGATCAGAATCGTCGCATCGAATACGCGCATCGCTTCAATGATCTCGCTCTCTTCCTCATCGGCGTGGATCGCGCCCTGCCACCACGCGCGCATCGCGGTGCCGGTATCGGCCGAGTCGACGTGGCGAGTCAGGATGACGGGACGGCCACGGCCGACGAAGGCGCCGGCGACCGCTTCGACGCGTGGGACGATCGCCGGGAGCGAAGGAATGAACGCGTGCGATGCGGGATCCGCGAAGTAGCGCTGAAGATCGAGGACGATCAGCGCGGCGCGTTGCGGATCGAGGGCAAGAGGATGGCGCGCTCGCAACGCGGCGACCCCGTCGAGCATGTCGGCCGCGACGCGGTCGATCGAATCCGGCATGTAGTAGGCTGATCTTTCCGTGTGTTGTCCCACGCGCAGAGTGTCAGAGATCGCTGGCGCGCGGTCAATGGTGCGACGTCCGTTACGCTCTCGTGAGGCGCGGTTATCGTGAAACGAGGAGAGGCCCCCGTGGGGGCCTCTCGAGGCTAGTGGTGGTCGTTTCTCTCTTTAGGAGGTACAGCGCTTCTTTGCTCTCGTATGTCCGCAATCTACGCTCTGCGTGTGAAGGGGCTGTGAAGCGGCGCTGTGCTTCCGGTGTGAGCCGGCGCCCGCGCGATTGCGACGCGAACGGCACGCACGCCCTCAGCGATCCAGCGCAACTGGAGGCGTCTTGCCTGCCCGAGGTGGGTCAGATCGTGAAACGATTTCACGGAGTCCGCCTAGCGTGTTGAATGAATGCAGGAAAGAGACGGACGGGAAGTGATCGGTCCCAGGTGTCGGCGGATTGCAGCCACTCGCCGCTCGACTCCGCGATGCGCTATGCTTCCGCCGGTGGCGGGGGCATAGCGTCATGGTCCGGCAGTAGATCCTCGGCGTTCCGGACGGAGGGGAAGAGGTAGCCCCCAAGTCCGACCGCGACTGCCAGAATGCCGGCGAAGACGAACATCAGCGCCATTCCGGATCCTGGTTCGGTTCCGACCAGAGGGCCAAACATGCGTGCAAACGCGCCGCCCGAGGCCATTGCGGGCTCAAACACCCTGTCCGCGAGAGGTCCGCCGATGAGCATTGCCAACGGGGCGCTGATCTGGGCGATCATCCTTCGCGCGGCGAAGACCTTCCCCTGGATGTCCGGTGGGACCTTCGCTTGCCAGATGGCCTGATTGGACCCGTTGATGATCGGGATGAAGAACATCGTGAAGAAGGCGCCGGCCGACCAAATGGCCAGACTCTGTCCAAGACCTAGGACGACGTGTCCCAGCAGGCCAGCAAGCGCCATTCCGAGAAGAACGCCATGCACGCGTCTCTTCGGGCCACCCCACGTGCTCATGAGTACCCCACCGACCACCCCGCCTATGCCGAACGCCATCTGAGTCGTGCCGAGGATGATCTTGTCACTTCCTGTGCGAGCCAGAATCATCGCGGCGAAGACCACAAAGCCGAACGTGGCCACGAAGTTAATGGCGAAGAAGACCGACTGGAGTCCGAGAAGGCTCTTGTTCCCGGCGATGTAGCGGAGGCCGAAGAACGACTCGGATAGGAGTCCTCGCCGGCTTGCGCGACCCGCTTCGGATTCCTTCGGACTCGGGATAAACACGAACAGGAGAACGCCAACCGCGAAGACGAATGTGACGACGTCGATGACCATAATCCCGTTGATCCCAAGAATGGCGAAGAGGAGGCCGGCGAGCATCGGAGCGACGATCCCGGAGGCAGAGCCGGCGAGGCCAAGCATCGCGTTGGCTCGAGCGTAGTGCTTCTTCTCGACCATCGTCGAGATCGCGGCTGAGTACGCCGGGAATTGGAACGACTCGAACGTGGCGGCGAAGAAGCCGGCCGCGTAAAGGTGCCAGATCTGCAGGTTTCCGGTCATGTGAAGGATCAAGATCACGACAGTCGACAGCCCCGCAGCCAGATCGCTGACGATCATCACCGCCTTCCGGCTGACGCGATCGACGATCACGCCTGCGATCGGGCTGAAGACGACAGCGGGGGCGAACGAAAAGAAGGCGACCAAGGCGAGCGCAGTCGCTTCCCCCGTCACCTCCCACGCCCAGAAGGTCAACGCAAACCGCGTCATCCCCGATCCGAGCATCGACACGAATTGGCCGAGCGATACGATCGTGAAGCCGAACATGCCGGTGGGGCGCCGCTGTCTGTTCAAGTTGAAACCTCCCGAAAGGAGGAATTGTAGTCAGCGTAACAGCGTAACAACGTAACAGCGTTACGCAAGACCCGATCCGTGTTCGCCTTGACCGCATCGGCACGAAGCCACGACCGCGGTCTCGTGTCTCTCCCGTCCGATGGCTGGAATAGCCCGATTGCCGCACGC
Organism: Bipolaricaulia bacterium; assembly: GCA_049643905.1. GTDB lineage: Bacteria > Bipolaricaulota > Bipolaricaulia > UBA7950 > UBA9294 > CAZMYM01. The sequence goes on along the minus strand of JBARQW010000167.1, from coordinate 8,296 downwards.
ATCGGCATCGGCTTCCAGGGCAGTCCAGTCCTTCGAAACGCACGGCAAGTCCCGGCTTCCGCCAGCAGCTCCGGTGGGCCCTTCTCGCTCATGTCTCCGCGGATGGCCCGCTTGATGACCGTGATACCTGCCTTGGCTTCGGATCTCCTTAGTCCTCGATCCGTTCGACGAGGAACGAGACCGGGCGGAAGCCGTCGGTGCAGCAGGTGAGCGCCTTTCCTCTCTCGGCCATCCATGGCAGGTTCCCGTCGAACATCACCATGGCGATGTCGCGCTGAATGTCGGCCCACGCCCAGTCGCACGGGAAATCCTCCGGCTTCGTCGGGAAGCCCTCGATCTCGAACGACTGCCCGAGCTTCCACAGCGCGCAAGGCCCGAACCCGTCCGGATATCGCTCCTTGTTGATGTGCTTCTCGACGAGATCTTCATGAATCGGAAGCTTCACGACCGTGATCCTCACCCTTGCCACTTTGTCCTCCCTTTCTTCTTCTGCTCTTCGATTCGCTCGCCGCGCGCTTACCCGTCGAGGCGAGCGGCTTGAGGGCTATTCCTCAAGACGCTCGATCTTGAACGAGACGGGCCGCAGTCCGTCGGTGCAGGCCCGCCGGGTCCCAGAGGCCCCGGCAGGTTGCAGAAGCCGGTCCGTCTGTGGCGCTTCTGCTCGGACCCAACAAACATCGCACTCGCCGGTTACGCCGCTGCCCGGACCGCCTCCGGCGACCGTCGGCATCGAGGTCTCATCCATCCTCGATGCGTTCGACTCTGAACGTCGCCGGGCGCAGTCCGTCCGTGCGCACGCGACAGCAGCGCCTGGTGTCTCCAGCCACGGAAGATCGGCGCCGAGCGGGATCATCGCGACGTCCCGCTGAATGTCGGTCCACGCCCAGTCGCAAGATCCTGCCGGGCGTTCGGGCCAACTCCTTTCGATGACGAACGCTTGATCGTCCTCCCACACTGGGCAACGCCAGCGTCTTACGGAAGCCGTTCGGCGTCGGCGTACTCGCCTATCGGATCCAGACGCGCGGCCCGTTTCGCGACCGTGATCTTCACTTTCGGCACGCTACCTCCCTCTCTTTGCATCCGCCCGGCGTGGCCCCAACCGGAATCGAAACGAGAACCGGATTCGCTGGCCGGAACGAATGGTACGGATTCGAGGGACGGTTTGTCCCCCGTCACACCACGGGAGACGGAGCGTCTCGACGCGGCTCCCGCATGCAGACCAAGCAAGCCGGTGAGGGGCGCAGATGGTCGCGTATGATCAAGGGCGCATGACATCGAGAGGTGCTGAGATTGTGAGCCACGAAGAGCAGATTCTTGCGAGTCTCGATGAAGGATTCAACTGCGCCGAGTCGATGGTCGTTGCGTTCGCCGACACAGTCGATCTGCCACGAGACGTCGGAATGCGAGCAGCGACCGGATTCGGCGGCGGGATGGGACGGACCGGGAACGTCTGCGGGCTCGTCAGTGGGGCCGTGCTCGTTCTTGGATGGTCCGTCGGCAGAAACGATCCAACGGACGCAGAGTCGAAGAAACGCGCGTACGATGCGGTCGCCACGCTGATAGGCGGCCTGAAAACCTCAAGAGATTCCATCCGCTGCCCGGAGATTCTCGGAGCCGATTTCGCCACGGACGAGAAGCGTCGAACGTGTGCAATCGAAGCGGGTGACTTCAAGAGGCGGTGCCGGGCCGTAGCCGGTGAAATTGCCGTGATCCTCGAACGCCTTCTCGTCTCCTCAGGCTCCTAGGCCGAGCCCCTCATCCTGGCGAATCCAGAGAGACGTCACGCAAGTGCTTGTCGAAGAATCCCTTGACCGGTCCGAACTCTGTCCTCGGGAATCCGTGACCGGCCCCCTCGATGATGATCAGCGTCGAATCGACGCCGACCTCGCGGAGGGCCGCGTCGAACGCGATCGACTGCTCGACCGGAACCGTCGGATCCTCGCTGCCGTGCATGATGAGGAAGGGCGGATCAGTCTGGTCAATGTGGGCGACGGGACTGGCGAGCGTGGCGCGGTCGACGTTCTCTTCGACGGGACCGCCGATGAGCTGATCCTCGGGCATTGGGCGCCGCGTGTTCTCGCCGCGTTGTTCGAGGAGGGCGAGAAGGTCGGTCGGCCCGAAGAAGTCGCAGACCGCCTGAACGCACGAGGACTCATCCAAGTGCTCGCCGAGTTGACCCTCGAGTTCCTCGCTTCCGCAGGTGGTGCCAAGGAGGGCGACGAGGTGTCCTCCGGCCGAGGAGCCCCACGCGCCGATTCGATCGGGGTCGATCCCAAACCGTTCGGCGTTCCCTCGCAGGAAACGCACGGCCGCCTTCACGTCGTGGATCTGGGCCGGGAACAGCGCTTCGTCACTCAGTCGGTAGTTGACGCTGGCGATCGCGTACGCCTCTCCAAGTGTCTCCGGAGCGCGCGTCGGATCCTTGTCGCCCGCCCGCCACGCCCCGCCGTGAACCCACAACACCAGCGGGACCGGCGTCTCGGCACCCTCGGGCAAGTACAAGTCAAGCCGGAGCGACGTGCCGTCGACGGTCGCGTACTCGAGGTCTCGGAGGACGATGTGCCCCGTCGCAGGCATTGCCAATCGGCAAACCAATGCGGCCAAGAGCACGCTGAACAGCAGGACGCTCGCTCGCTTCATTCATCTCTCCTTCGGATCCAGCCGAATCGAAGACGCAGGTCCATCCGGTCGAGTTCCACCGTCACACGGAAGGCTGTCGCTCAGCGATGTACGCGTCGACCAGTTCCTCGAGAATGCCCAGTGGGACGCTTCCTTCACGGAGAACCCGATCGTGGAATTCGGCGAGGTCGAAGGCCGGTCCGAGCTCGGCCTGCGCGCGCTCACGAAGCTCCAACAGCTTGAGCATCCCGATCTTGTACGCGGTCGCTTGGCCTGGGAGCACGATGTATCGAACGACTTCGCGGCGTGCGAATTCCTCGCCGAACCCCGTGTTTTCGATCATGTAATCGACGGCTTGCTCGTACGTCCAGCGCAGCGCGTGGATGCCGGTGTCGACGACGAGTCGAACCGCGCGAAAGAGCTCGCCCTGGAGGCGTCCGAGATCACCGAACGGATCGTCGTCGTACGCCCCGAGCTCCCACGCGAGCCGCTCGGCGTAGAGGGCCCATCCTTCGGAGTAGGCTGTGAACGACAGGCCCGAACGGTAGATGGGGATGTCGACCTCGTGGGTAAGCGAGATCTGGAAGTGGTGGCCGGGGATCGCTTCGTGGTAGGTCAGGGTCGGGAGCTCGTAGTTCGGATTCACGACCGCTGTCGGGGCGTAGAAGAGTCCGGGGCGGGATCCGTCCAGGCTTCCTGGGGAGTAGAAAGCGCTCGTGGAGCCGGAAACGATGACGAGGTCCTGCCGGGGCATCCTGAGGAAGGCCGGCCGCACGCGCTCGGCGATTCCTTCGAGCAGACCCTCACACAGGTCGCGGGTCTCGTCCCCCGAACTCGTGCTGGCGCGCTCCGTCAGCTGCTCGAACAGCTCGGGGAGCGGCAAGCCGGGATCGTAGCCGATCGACGACGAGACCTCGTTGATCTCGGCCCGGATCCTGTCGACCTCGGCGAGGCCAACATCGTGGATCTCATCGGCCGTGAGGTCCGTCGTCGTATAGCCGCGAAGAAGGTGAGAGTAGTACGCGTCCCCATCGACATGTCTCCACACGCCGGCTTCGTCTGAGGTTCGCCCAATCAGGTCTTCGACGTGAGAGGCCAATCGACCGAACGCCGGCAGGGCCGAGCGCTCGATCTCGGTCTCTGCTTCGGACAAGAGCGCGTCACGGCGCTCGGGCGAGAGGCCGTCCACGGCTGACAGCTTCCGCTCGAATTCCACGTAGAGCGGCGACTCCTTCGTGGGGGCGGTCGCCGTCCGGCGGATCTCATCGAGGGTCGCTTCAAGGATGAAGCGAGGAGGGATCGCCCCGATTGCCTCGCTCCGGATCATCCCATCGATCAACTCGTCGTAGCGCGCCCCGATCTGTGACAGCCGACGGACGTAGTCGGCCGCGTCCTGATCGGTGCGGATCGGGTGGATGGCGGTGAGAAAGCGCTCCAACGACTGCGGGTAGCTGGTGATGAAGGGGTGAACGGTGTAGGCGTGGTCGGCGAAACGGTGCCCGGCGACGAGGTTCTCGAGGAACCAGCCGTAGACGCGGGCGCTGAGTCTGTCGAGAGCGGAGACGCTCGTCAGATCATAGGTGTGGAGTCTCTGCAGCACGGCAGCGCGGAGGTCGTGCGTCTCCTGTTCGTACGAGGCCGTGAGCGGGGTCAGCTCGCCGTTTCCGATGCCGAGGATCTCGCCGAGCCCAAGGCCCGTGACGACCTGGGGGTCGCGGATGACGAGCGCGCCGCTCGCCTGTTCCAGGAACGCGCCGACCGGCAGACGATCCCACGTTGCGGGGAGGGCGGTTGCCGGCTCGGACGCGACCGATTTGAGCTCTTGGTCGGACTGCGCCTGCGGCGCGGAATGGGTCTCTTGTGGTCCGGACTGTCCAATCCATGCCCCAAACAGAAGAGCGCCAACAGCCCCGACAACGATCAACGGAACGAGCCACTTCGACATGTCATGGCCTCCTCTTGTCTGGATGCGTGCTGCGGCTCTCGAGGAGCAGGAGTACAGGATTGCCGTCTCTCCTGCGTGTCTCGGACTTCGGTCGGCTAGCCGATCGTCGCGAGGTCGTCGAGGAGCCACTTCTTCGGCTCCTCGTCGGTCACCTCATCGGCGCTTTTCCGTGCCGCGTTCAAGTATTCGTCCGTCTTGGCGCGATCTCCTGCGACGGACTCCGCTCGAGCGAGGGCCTCGTAGGCGTATCCGAGCGTGAACGGATCGGCCTCCTTTCCTTCGATCGCGTCGAGCGAGAGCCGCCCGTAACGGCGCGCCTCATCGGCCCGTCCGAGAAGGGCGTGGACGTGTGAGATCTGCCAGAAGCCGACCGCGAGGTTGGACGGTTCACAGTCCCTACGCTGCGTCCAATGCCAGGCTGACGCCAGCGCCAGGAGAAGCATTTGCTCGTCGTCCTCAGGCGATCGATCGGCCTTGTCGATCAGCCCCCACGTGCTGTTGAAGCAGTCCGCAGAGAAGAACCTGTGCGCCGTTGCGAGGTCGAATTCGGGCTTTCCCATCTGTGCCTCCTGACGCGAGAGATTGATTGAATCCTAAGGGAAGTTCGCCTGAGCCGACAAGGTGCGCCAACGGGCCGGGCCGGCATCGGCGTCACGGGCTAAGGCGCGGCGCGTGTGTCTACCCGGCCTGTTCGTCGGCGTCGTCCGTTTCGGGCGGCTCTCTGAGGCAGAACGCCCGCGCAACGGCGATGGCCTTGGAGATCTTCTCCGGGTTGAGCTGGACGCGCCCGCCCCCGGTCTGCAGCCAGGAGCAGTTCTCGACGGCACGACTGGCATGCTCATCGCGTGCCGAGATCGCACGCAGAACTGCGTAGCCATCGCGGACCGTGATGCGATCGATGTGAGCTTTCTCGGCCCACAGAAGAAGCAGGGTCAGAGCCAGAACGGCATTACTGACCGCGTTGCGTCCACGCTCGGGCGTGTTCCGCTTGAACGCCTCCCAGTGATGCTTGCTGAGGAAGATGTACGGAGGGATCGGTCGAGGGTGACAGGCGGCCATCAGATCGTGGACTTCGACTCGCAGCTCCTTGGCGAGTGCACGGATCGCGACTCGCTCCTCTTCCGGAACCCACTCGACCTGCGCATCCTCGTCGATCTCCGGGCTGAGACCCGAGGCATCACCTTGAATCGCCTGGAACGCCGCCTGCCAGATCTGCGGATCGTCCGATTCGGCGATCACAATCTCGTCTGCCATTAGCAACAACTTGAGTCTTGCAGTCAGCGCCATATTCGCCTCCTAAGGTGCGCCCTGTGACCATGAGTATACGAACGGCCTGCGTATGGGTCAATCTGCATCAGCGACACTGATAAGGCCGCGGAGAGCGCCTTAGATTTGACATAGGGCGCACCTTATGATAGCGTAAGGTCCTTCACGGCGCCTACATGCTAAGGCAAGGGAGGATCATGCCAGCTGTCGGAGGACTACGAGCGTACGGGGCAGGGCGGGATTTGGCCGGAATCTACGACCTAACGGAGGTGGCGTATGTTGAGGATTACCGTCGGATCGGGAGAAGCGCAAGAGCAGGAATGGAACGTGAACGTCGAACTGTGGCCGCTGTCTCTCTGCTGGGAAGGATCTTCTCGGCAATCCGGGACGTTACGCCAGGCTTCGTTTGGGAGCACGAAGGGCGAATCGTCTCCTTCGTTCACTTTGCGCGTGTCGGAATGGCTGGAGATCGCTGGTCGATTGAATCGGTCGCCACGCACCCCGACCACCAACGGCGAGGGCTCGCGCGTAGGCTTGTGGAGCGAGCGATCGACGCGATCCGGGAGCGGGGAGGAAAGACGGTGACGCTCAAGGTCCGTGCCGACAACGACCCGGCGTACGGGCTGTATCGAAGCCTGGCTTTGCGCACTACGATACGACCGTGCAGATGAGGTTGGTCGAGCGTCGGGCTGAACCCGAACCACGGGAAACCCGTGAGCGGTGACTCCGATCGGACTTGCCTCGTTCCTACGCAATCCTGACTCGTTCCCGTATGCGTGTGATGCCCCCTGCTCACGGACACGAGGACGGTCGATCGGATCGATGCAGTCAAGTTGCATTCCACGTGGAGCCGCTTAGACTCGGGGTCATCGAACGGATGTGGTAGGCATGTTGTATTCGAAGACGTCGAAATACGCGGTGCTCGCTTTGTCGGAGATCGCTCGCCGATCGAAGGACGGTGCCGTGCCGACCCGCATTATCGCCGAGGCGGCGGCCGTTCCATATCCGCTTCTGGCCAAGATTCTCGTGCAGCTGAAGCGGGCCGAATTGGTGACCGCATTGCGAGGCAAAGGAGGCGGAATCCAGCTCGCTCGCTCGGCCGATCTCATTACGATTCGCGACGTCGTCGTCGCACTCGATGGATTGGGGATTCTCGGAGACTGCCCGCTCTTACTCGAGCCTTGCACGTGCGAGAAGGAGTGCCCTCTCCACCCGATCTGGAGGCCGGCGCACGACGCCGTGATTCACTTCCTCGAGGCGACGACGATTCAGGCGGTCGCCGACGCGCGCGAGCTTCTTGACGCCTGCTAGCGAGACTCAGCTTCCTGATTAAGTTGACATTCGGATCCAATTTCTCATAAACTCGTTCTTCGTCTCGTCCAGCCAAGCTTGCAGATGAAGGGAGACGAATGAATCGACCAGCACGTTTGACCAGAATCTCGCGGTTCCTTCTCGCGCTCCTCGTCGTTGGGATCGCCGCCATTGCGTCCCTTGGAGAAGAAGCGAGCTCTCTTCTCACGACACTCGAAGCCGAACTGATCCCGGCGTATGGAGCCGGCACCACGTACGGCATCCAGCTCGACCTGCGGAACACCGCCCAGTTCATCGACTGGTACCACGGGATCGAGCTGACAGACGAAGAGACGTCGGTCAAGGATCGAGCGCTCAGCGCGCTCGTTGCGCCGTGTTGCGACGACAACTCTGCGGCAACGTGCTGCTGTCCATGTAATCTGTCGCGGAGCGTTTGGGGGCTGTCGGCCTACCTCATCCAAGAGAAGGGGTACGGAGTCGAAGAGATCCGCGAAGCCGCTTCCGAATGGCTGCGGTTCTCGCGGCCCGATTACTACTTGGCGGCCGCCCTCGAGGATCGAGGGATCGACTCGCTGGAGTTTGGGATTTCGACAGCCGGTTCGTGCTATCAGGGCCGCTGCGATTTCCCGGTGACCGATGGCGGCTGTGCCGGGATGACGGATCTCGTCATGCCCGACCTCGCAACGCTGCCGGTGGTCGCGCCCGCCGCCGAGAACAAGCGCTTCCTTGAAGCCGATCTTGCGAGCATGGCGTTCGGACTCGTCTCTCCGATCGAAGCGACGGCGGTTCTCGGCGAGCATGCTGGAGAAGAGACCTTCGTCGTTCTCGACGTGCGCACGCCGGAGGAATTCGCCGGTGGGCACCTGGCGGACGCGGTGAACCTGGACTACTTCAGCGATGATTTCGAATCGGCTCTCGGCGATCTGGACAAGGATGAGACCTATCTGATGTACTGCAGGTCGGGCGGACGGTCCGGCAACACGGCGACCCTCATGGAGGGTCTGGGATTCTGCTGTGTGTTTGAGATTGACGGGGGGATTCTCGCCTGGGCGGAGAGCGGTCTCCCGCTCGTAGCTGACTAGGAAACTTCCCGGGCCACCGCTCGGGCAACGTCCCCTCCTCGCCAAGCGGATGCCTGGTTCCCGGCATCCGCTT
>JBARQW010000166.1:0-1585 GCA_049643905.1 Bipolaricaulia bacterium | reverse complement strand
GGTACGAGATGAGTGCAGGGTGTGCGAGCGTCGTCACGACGGCGACCGAACTCGCCAAGTTCCTTCGGATGTTGCTGCGTGAGGGCGCGGCCGATGACGGAAGGCGGTTCCTGGCCAAGGAGACGTTCGAGCTGATGACGCACGCGTACGCCGAGATGCAGGGCTTCTTTCCCGGGACAAGCCAAGGCTACGGCGTCTTGATCGAGCAGAGCGAGGACACAGGGAATAGCCGACGGATCATCGGCGGCGGTGAAAATCTCGGCTTCGAGGCCGCCATGTACGGCGACTTCGCAGATGGCGTCGGCGTTGTCCTCTTCTGCAACAGCTTCGACGTTGCGTGGGGTGAGACGAAGTGGATCATGAAGGCGCTGATAGCGGCAGCGAAGGGTGACGACTTGCCGGAACTTCCCGAACTGAGATCGCTGTGGCCGCAGCCGCTCGGCGAGAAGGCCGCGGAATACGTCGGTACGTACGCATCGGAAGATCGATCGTTCACCATCGCGGAGAAGGATGGGTGCCTCGAGCTCACGGCCAACGGAATGAGCGTGCCGCTTGAGTCGCTGTACGGGGACCACTTCACCGCCCCCCACTCCGACTTCGAGCATGCGATGCTATCTTTCGGCCGCGACGAGGAGGAGAACGTCGTGGAGGCGTTCCAACTCGGCGAGTGGTTCCGCAGCGAGCGCTACGACGGTTCGACGAGCTTTGACTACCCGGCTGAATGGGCCGGGATCGTCGGCCAGTACCGCTCGTTCGGGATCCTCGTCACGAACCTCCGCATCTTCGTGCGCAAGGGACAGCTCTTCTGTCAGTCATACTCGGGGTTCGTCGACCAGCCGCTGACTGACTTGGGCGATGGTTGGTTCCGCAATGGAGACGAGACGTCGCCGGAGAGGATGACGTTCGACTGCTTCGCGAACGGGGTGGCCCTCCGCTGCCGCGACTCCGGCAGCGAATTCTACCGGATGGAGATCTGCGAGCCGTAGGACATTCGGTGCGCAACGGAGCCTCTGCGGGCCGGCGCGCCCGCAGAGGTTCAAGCCCACGTCTCGCGCCTCCTCCTTGGACGTACGTCGCGCGGCCTCTAGAATCGCGGCAAAGAAACCCACGGAGGGAAACATGAACGAGATCGAACGGATTGTCGATCAGATGGAGCGGGCGCACATCGGAGATCCGTGGACGGACATGCCGTTCTCACGCCTCCTCGAAGACATCACGCATGACGAGGCGTCGGCGCAACCGATCCCTGAAAGTCACAGCATCTGGGAGATCGTCTTGCACTTGATGACGGCGCAGCAACTGATCGTCGATCTCGTCCACGGCATGTCACGCCCGTACCAGCCGGGCGACGAGTGGCCGCCGCTCGATGACGATTCGGCAGCGGCTTGGGCGGAGACGATGGACCGGTTCTTCGCTGGCGAAGCCGAGGTGCGCGATGTCGTGTCAGCCGGTGTCGCCGAGGTGCAACTCGACAAGCCCCTTCGAGAGGGCGGGACATCGATCTACAACAACCTGCACGGCTACACGCAACATGCCGTCTACCACGGTGGACAGATCAGCATGCTGAAGAAGCTTATTGCGGAGC
>JBARQW010000165.1:0-5527 GCA_049643905.1 Bipolaricaulia bacterium | reverse complement strand
GGCCCTGCGTGTCTCCCAAGAGGTGGAGCGGCTGGCCGGCGACCCGCGGTAGATCAGGTGTTCCGAGATGCCTTCTCGCTCTGGTAGCTGAGTCGCTGATCTGCCCTTCACACTCTCGTACGCCTCTCGTTCCACGGTACATGCTTCTATATGACGATTTTTGCGCGCCGATCGTCGGCCGTGCAACAGCTACGTGCGTCGGAGGATCATCCCGACCGACGGAGCCATCCCAAGTCGTCGATAGAAGCCCTGAAGCTTCGGGTCGCAGGTCAGATCTACGCACGGAATCGGTCCGAGCACATCGAGGATCCGCCGCATCAGCTCGCTCCCGATCCCGCGTCCTCGGAACTCGGGAAGGACCTCGATGAGCGGGACAAAGGCTGCTTGCACCCTGTCGGTCAGCGCGGTCACAAACCCGACGACTCGGTCTGTCTTTGTGTCGATCGCGAGGACGACGAGGTCACTTCGTCTCAGGATCTCGAAGTGCTCGACCGGAGTTCGCGGGCTTCTCCAGCCGACGAAGAAGCCTTGAAGCATGTCGGGCGTCACCCCGTCGAGTGTGTCGGCGTAGTCGATCATCGTGAATGGGAGCCGAAGGCCACGCTACGGCTCCAGCACGCGTCCGATGAAGAGGATGCTCCCCGTCGGTCGATCGCGAATGACGAACAGGAACGGCCGATCAACGGTGAGCGTCAGCGGCTCCGCGGGCATGCCGGTTGCTCGGAAGACGACGGCCGTCGCTGCGGCAGCCTCGGTGCCCTCTTCATTGACGGAGACGAACGCCTTGTGGACAACGTCTGAGATGACGAGATCACGCTCTCCCGTGATCCCCGAGAAGTCGGCACGCTCTCCGTCGAACGCGTCTGTCATCCCGAGTGTCCGAAGGGGCGGAACGAGCGACGCTTCGTACGTGTACTCGAACCGCGGTAGTCCGAGCGAGATCCTCTCCCATTCGAAGGCCTCGACGATTCCGTCGAACGCCGCCGCTGTCAGAGATGCGTCGAAGATCTCGAACGCGCCCTCATCGGGCACGAGAACGACCATCGAGAGTTCTTCGCCGTTGTACGGGATCTCGAACGCGACACCACCATCCCACGTGGCATAAGGATACGACTCGGTCCTGTGCATCATCGGAACGTCGACCGTTTCGCCATCGAGGAGAGTGAACGGCTCAGTCACCGTGTTCTCCGGATCGAATGCCTCGCGCCACGGCGCCTTGAAGTAGATGGCGTTCGTGAGCACCAAGCGCGTGCTCTCGTCGACGGTGCCTTCAGGAAGCAGATCCTGGATTCTCTCCTCGGTCTGGTCGCTCACCCAATCGTTGATCGTCAATCGTGCGCTCTCGGGGTCTGTCTCGAAGTCGAGTTCGCGGAGCCCGGCGCCGTAGTTCGTCGTCAGCGTGCCGACGAACGATTCGAGGAACGGATACCCGGTCTGAGGCCACATCGCGTTGACGACATGGAAGCTGAACCCTTCGCCCTCGTACGGCTCGGCCACTGCGCCCCGCTGACTCAAGGTTGCGGCGAGATCACGGAATGCCTCGTGGACCTTCTCTTGATCGACGTCGTAGTGAAGCACCTCAGCCATCTGAGAGGCCGTCGCTTCGCGAGCTCCGGCGAGTGTCATCGCCAGTGCCGCGGAGATGCTGTACGGCGACAGAAAGAGGTTACCCGTCTCGCTCTGCAGAGCGTGGTACAGGTCGAAGGCGAACGCCGCGTTGGAAGCAGCAAGGGAGAACGCGGTTCCTTCTCCCGAATCCGCTGTCTCGCCGGAGGGTTCGCCAGCGACCGGGGTCGTCTCTTGGGGTATCGTGGCGGGCGAGTCGTCCTCGCATCCGGCTCCGACGAAGAGACCCAGCACGAGCCCCAGAACCACCGAGATTCGTATCCAGCGTCCAGCCCTTCGGATCATTTCACTCACCTCGCTCCACCCTAGCCGAATCGCTCGCTGAAAGGTAGCATTCGATCGACGAACACGTCAGTGAGAGGGTTGTCTCGATGTCCCTTCGCTATTGCATGGTGTGCGGACAGGCCCAGGAACATGAAGAGCGTGGAGGAGGAACGACATGGTGTGGATGGATCTCTTGAAGTCGCAGATTGAATCGGCATACGCGTCGGCGGACGGTCTGATCGGGATGGTGAGCGACGACGAACTCGGCTGGAAGCCTGAGACGGGCGAGAACTGGATGACAGTGGGGCAGCTGCTCAGGCATCTGACCGACGCCTGCGGTGCGCCGTGCAAGGGATTCGTCACCGGAGACTGGGGAATGCCCGAGGGGGCAGACATGAGCGAGCTGCCGCCCGAGGAGATGCTTCCGCCCGCCGAGAAGTTCCCCACGATCGACACGGTCGCAGATGCGAAACGCCTGTTGGCCGAAGACAAGGCCGTAGCCCTGAAGATGATCGAGCAGAGCGGCGAAGAAGACCTGGGGAACAGGAAGGTCACCGCGCCGTGGAATCCACGCGAGATGGTCCTCGGCAGGCAGCTGTTTCAGATGATCGGTCATCTCGAGCAACACAAGGCTCAGCTCTTCTACTACCTGAAGCTCCAAGGCAAGCCGGTCGACACCCGCCACCTCTGGGGCATGTAGGCGAAGGCTACTCATCCGTCTCGGAGACTCCTCGGGAAGCTCAAGCCTGCCAAGACGCTCCCGCATTGCCACAGGACTCGAATGAAGAGAAGGCGGGATCACGAGCCGCCGTCCTAGACGACGTGCCCATGATCCCGCCCGCGTGACATCTGCGTCACTTCAGCGAACGTGCCTCGTCACGCAGACCTCTCGATGGAAAAGCTTCAGCAATCCCCGCCCTCGTACTCGTAGTGATCCGGGATCTTGACGTCGAAGCAGTCCGGGACCCGTGCCCCGGAGTACCCCAGGTTGAACATCATCTGCCACAGCTCGAGGAGCTGCGTTCTCTCGTCTCCGATGGCCGTGACGACGAGAAGATTCATGTCGTTCGCGTCCCGATACATCTGAGTGCCTCGCCAACAGCTGCTGTCCCAGAGGTCCACGTGCTGCTTGATGTCGTACTTTGAATTGAACCTCCGTTCGCTTGCGGACCAGCCCTCCCACCTGGCCTCTTCCCCAGTGACGTAGGCCAGTCGCACGATCGCGTCCTGGATGTCGTACGGGATCGTGCCCCACTGGTCACGGCAGTTGGGTTCACCGCCGTTCTCTATGACCTTGTCGTCGTAGTCAGGCGGCGGGCAGCACGAATCGCAGGCTGGGGGCGGGGGACAGCACGAATCGCAGGGCGGGGGCGGCGGGCAGTCCGTGAAGGATTCGCAGCAATCCTCGATCACGCTGGCGCTTGCACCGGCCGCGGCGTTTGTGAGGATCTGAATCGACGTTGCTGCGATGGCACTCGCATTCGCTGCTGCAACGGCCCATGCCTCCGCCGAGGCCGAGGCCTCAGCGGCAGCAAGAACTCCGACACTGGCGTAGCTCCACGCACTGGCGATCGCTTCTGCGTACGAAAACGCGAGCGTCCAGGTGCTCGCGGTCGTGGTGACCGAGACGGACGTGGTCGCCCAGGCTTGAGCCTGTGCCCAGGCCAGGGCAAGGGCCGTCGCCAGCGCATCGCTCCCCGAGGCTTGAGCCCACGCATCGGCCCAAGCGGATGCGCTGGCCCAGCTGCTCGCGAAGGCGGATGCTTGCGCATACGCATTTGCCACGGCCACGGCGAATGCCCCGGCGGATGCCTCGGCGTCCGCTAGGGCCACGGCGATCGCTTCTGCCCACGCGAGGGCCTGTGCGTGGGCCTCTGCAGCCGCGCCCGAGGCCGCAAACGCGTTCGCGCTGGCATGAGCGGCGGCCTCAAGGACGGCGCTGATCGATGCCGATGCCCACGCGGTGACGTTCGCACATGGCGTGGAAACGCTCGCCACAGCGAAAGCCTGTGCGTCGGCCACGGCTCGCTGGTAGGCGTACGCAGCTGCACTCGCGTAGGCTGACGCCTCGTCAGCCGCTGTGGCAGCCGCAGCGACGTACACGAGCGCGCTCGCGTACGCAGCCGAGGTTGCCGTGACTTTTGTCCAAGCTTGTGAGTAGGACCATGCGAGAGAGAACGCGTGCGCACGTGCTGTCGCCCAAGAAATGCGGGACGCCTGGCGTGCAGACCAGGCGATGTCGTGCGCGGAGGCGACGCCGATCTTGTGGTCCTCGACCTCTCCACGACTGAACTGCCCGCTGCCGTCCCAGCCACCGACGGCCGAGTACTTGGCTTCAGAGATCGCAGAGTCGGAGAAGACGAGGCGGAGCCATCGCGGTTGTGACAGAGAAGAGATCCAATCCATCTCCAGCGGTACTGGAATGCTGATCTCCTTCGTCTCACCCGGATCGAGCGTGATCGGTCGGTTGACCACGATCCACTCGGAGGTCGTCGGCGTGCTCCGCCATTCGCCATCGCGATTCACGTCGTACAAAACGTTGAGGTAGCGGACGCGCGGAGAAGCAATCTCGGACGTGGCCACCCGAACGGAAAAGGCGAGCGAACCGCTGGAGAGGAGCGTGACGGACAAGCCATCGTCGATGTCATCGTCGACGAGATTCGCCGTTCCATCAGGGTCCTGGGGGTCATCGGCCCCCTGTTCGAGAGAGGTCAGGCGAGGGTCGCCCAGAGCCTCTTCCCCTCCGATGAGCGCGTGGGCGCCCAGCTCACCGGGAAGGCGGACGTTCGCCGAGTCATAGCGCGTCGGGAAGCGGCCGAAGACGTCGAGCGAGGGGTCACTCGAATAGCCGCACAGCTCCCCGTCCGGCGCATCGCCGTAGTCACCGATCGTCTTCACGGAAACGATGTCGAAACCGTGGGCGTCAAGCGTCTGCCCGTCGATGTTCACAGCTACGCGCCACGTCCCTGGCTGGGATCGAACCGCTGCATCGCCCAGAACGAGGCTCTGCGACAAGGGGAACACGGGGTAGCGGGTCGCGTTCACGTTGATGGAGACCGGGCCGTCCTGTCTGTACAAAGCTCCACTCGGAGCGAACCACTCCCAGGTCACGCTGTGTGCGCCTGAGATCCCTTCGAGAAGCGTCCACACGTAGGCCGTGCCATCGTCTGTCTGGAACTCGGACACCCGTTGATGCGGCGGAAGAGAGAGACACATGGCGCTGTCAAGGACAACCTGCCCCGAAACAGCAACGGAGAGGAGCAGAAGAACGGGAATCACGCTTCCGACAAGACGCCGTCGAAACGACCTTCGACCGACCAGCATGAAGAACACCTCCTGGGAATGACGCCAACCAGACTTCCATAATCCGATAACACGGGAACGTAGCACGAATCAAAAGGACAAGTCAATACTCCGCGTGCACCCATTGAAACGACTACCTGGCGACTCGCAGCGCCGTCGCCGTGCATCGGGCAGCTAGGGAAGTCTCTCTGGGACTGCGCCGCTCGTTCGCGAGGCTCGCCGGCCCTGCGGTCGGTCCGGTTCCACATTGGGAGCGACGCCCGGCGTCACTTACAGGTCTCCCAGACAGCGCGGTCGATGCGGTAGACGAAGTGCGGGACGGCCGTTGCGAACT
>JBARQW010000164.1:0-2909 GCA_049643905.1 Bipolaricaulia bacterium | reverse complement strand
CTATCGAATGGCTCGTGCCCTCTGAAAGGTAAGATACGAAAAGGCCCGATCGATTGGCAAGTCCTCGAACGCGGCGCTCTCATTTCCCTCGGTATGCCTCTTCAGGACGCTGCCTGAAAGTGAGGAGTCATCTGCAATAGCATGAAGATCCATGCTGGTCTGAAGCCTGGAAGCCGGAGTGAATGCCGACACAACAAGTGCAAGGGATCGCATACTTAAAGTGGCCGGGAGATCCGCCCCCGGACAGCACAGACAGCCCTCAAGGCGACCGCCTTGGGGGTATGTGACCAATGAAGACGTACCCGAGCCTGGAATCCGATCCCGGAGCCAGGTGCAGCTCACCGCTCGCCTAGCTGTGGCAACAGAAGACGGCAGATGTTGCGGAGGACTTGTCGCGCATTCACCCATCCGATATTCTGATTCCACCATGATGAAGCAAACCAATCGATTGAGAGGTATGCGCAGCGGGGGATTGGCTGTAATTGGAATGGGCCTGGCTCTCGGCGTTCTTGTTTCCATGGTCTCGGTTCCTGTGTTTGCCGTTGTCGTCAATCTTCCTGATCCAGGGCTTGAAGCAGCCATCCGCGAGGCGATTGACAAACCAACGGGAGACATCCATGAGACCGACTTAATTGGGCTAACGCTCCTCGATGCCATCGATCGTGGGATCGTCAATCTCGAAGGGATTCAGCACGGCGTTGATGTCACGGCGCTCTTGCTGCACAACAATCAAATTATAGACATCAGCCCGCTATCGAGATTGACCAATCTCACGACGCTTGGCCTGACCGGTAACCAGATCATCGACATCAGCGCGCTATCGAACTTGACCAACCTCACGTGGCTCGGCCTCGACGTCAACCAGATCGTCGATATCAGCCCGCTATCGAACTTGACCCACCTCACGTGGCTTACCCTAGGAGAGAACCAGATCGTCGACATCAGCCCGCTATCGAACTTAACCAACCTCACGAAGCTCTGGCTGTACGGCAACCAAATCGTCGACATCAGAGCGCTGTTGGGATTGATAGACCTCACGGAGCTTGCCCTGGTCAACAACCAGATTAGCGACATCAGCGCGCTATCGAGCTTAACCAACCTCACGATCCTCAATCTGGAGGACAACCAGATCGTCGACATCAGTGCGCTATCGAACTTAATCAACCTCACGATTCTCGATCTGGGAGGCAACGAGATCGTCGACATCAGCGTGCTCGTTGACAATGCCGGGATAGGCTTTTGGGGCGGGATAGATATCACCTATAACTACCTCGACGTCACGCCTGGCTCTCCGAATATGCTGGACATCGAAGCTCTGCAAGGTCGAGGTGTCACCGTTTGGTGTGCTCCACAGAACCCAATTCTGGGCTCTGCCGTTGTCGTCAATTTTCCTGATCCAGGCCTTGAAGCAGCAATCCGCTATGCAATTGGGAAGCCAACTGGAGACATCTACGACACCAATTTGGCGGGGCTAACGTACCTCGATGCCGGTAATCGGGGCCTCGTCAATCTTGAAGGACTTCAGCATTGCGTTGATCTCATGTGGCTCTGGCTAGACTACAACCAGATCGTCGACATCAGCCCGCTATCCAGCTTGACCAACCTCACGGGGCTCGATCTGATCGGAAACCAGATCGTCGATATCAGCGCGTTGTCCGGCTTGGCCAACCTTGACTGGCTCTACCTGTACGGGAACGAGATCGTCGACATCAGAGCGCTCTTGGGATTAATAGACCTCACGGAGCTCGCCCTGAGAGACAATGATATTGTCGACATCAGCCCGCTATCGAACCTAACTAACCTCACGTGGCTTACCCTAGGAGAGAACCAGATCGTCGACATCAGTGTGCTATCGAACTTGACCAACCTCACGGAGCTCTGGCTGTACGGCAACCAAATCGTCGACATCAGAGCTCTGTCGGGATTGACCAACCTCACGATTCTCGCCCTGGCCAACATCCAGACTGTCGACATCAGCCCGCTATCGGGTTTGACTAACCTCAGGGAGCTCGGCCTAGCCAACAGCCAGATCGTCGACCTCAGCGCGCTATCCAGCTTGACCAAGCTTACGGATCTCTGGTTGGAAGACAACCCGATCGTGGACATCAGCGCGCTAGCGGAACTGACGAATCTCACGATGCTCGATTTGGGAGGCAACGAGATCGCCGATATCAGCCCGCTATCGAACTTGACCAACCTCACGGAGCTCTGGCTGTCCGGCAACCAAATCGTCGACATCAGAGCTCTGTCGGGATTGACTAACCTCACAACGCTCGGCCTGGTCAACAACCAGATTAGCGACATCAGCGCGCTCGTTGAGAATGCAGGGTTGGGCGTGGGGACCATGGTGTTCCTCAGCCGTAACTACCTCGACCTCACGCCTGGGTCTCCAAACATGCTGGACATCGAAGCTCTGCAACGCCGAGGGGGCGAGGTCGAGTTCGATCCGCAGAACTGACACCGCGATCACCTCGAACCCCGGCCCTGGAGGGCCGATCGACTGAGAGCCCCGCTATTCCCTTCACTCGCTCTGAGAGGGGTCCGAGATAGGCCCGAAATGGGAGTTTTCTGGCACGATAGAAGGGGCCAACCCCTCGAATCTCCCTTGTGAATCAGGCCGCTTTGCATTGACGCTCTCCAACCCGCGCTATACTCCGTGTATCAGTCCGCATAATAGCCAATAAGCGGACTCTCAAGGAGGCCAACATGGGGCGGAAGATTCCGGAAGTTCTGACACCAACAGAACAAGAGGCGCTTCTAGCGCAGCCGAACCCGCGATACCTCACCGGACACCGTAACCGGGTGATGCTTCGCTTGATGCTCGGCACCGGCTTGCGACTGTCCGAGGCGATCCACCTTCGCTGGAAAGACATCGACCTCAACAGCGGCAAGGTGATGGTGCGACAGGG
>JBARQW010000163.1:0-2295 GCA_049643905.1 Bipolaricaulia bacterium | reverse complement strand
TGCACTCCGGCGCCGTCCCCGCAACAGACGGCCGTCGCTCGCGTGATGACGATTCGAATCGCCTCTCCATCCACACCACGGAGTTCGACAGTCACCCGGTCGAGACCGCGATCTTCGATCGCAGTGGCCCCGACGTGGCCGGCCCCAATAGCGTCACCCAGCTCCATCGGCGGGGCGCCCTCCGGCGACACTGGAAGGTACGTGCACACAGCGATCGCAGCGCTCACCGTGAGTGTGCTAGTCAGCCCTCCAAGCTTCCGTCTTCGCATCCCGCAACCTCCTCGCGGCTCAGACTGGTTCGAGCCTACTCTGCGCGTGACACGATTCGGACACTTGGATGGTCTCCCGTCACACTTGAATGCAGTCACGCGGCAAGCAGCCTGGCTGTTTGGCATCTCGGAACGCGGGAGTGACCTGGTGACATCTCAGGAGACGTTGGGGCAAACGGAAGTAGCTCTGTCAGCTAGATAGGGTTTGAAAGGCAACTCAGGATATGGTACAAGAAAGCGGATGGAGGGAGCGATTCCGCTACAGATTGGTTCGGGGCTCTTCCACTGCACGGAAGCGCAAGGTGCGTGCGGACTGAGAGCCCGAGATACGTACGGAGGATGCGAAGAGGCCGGTTGCCTGGGAAACCGAATGGCGCGCCAGACTTGGGCGCGGGGCAACCTTCCGGTGTTGGCGGACAGTCAACAGTAAGTGTCCGAATATGCGGGATGTGTTGTACCCTGTTGGCAATACTGAGCGAAAGAGGTGAGCTAGATGAAACGGCAGAATGGTTGGGTGGCGATGGTTGTGCTGCTGTCAATAGTAGCCGGGTCGGCGGGAGTTGGGGCCGCGCCGGGAACGGGTCGGATACCGTGGATGGACTACCAAGAGCTGCTGCGGTGGGAGGTGATGGGCCCGAGCCTGGACGTGCCGGAGAGAACGTACTTGGTCTTCGCGACGAGTGAGATTGATGTAGAGAACGTCGTGGAACTGGAGTCGCTGGGTGTCGATGTGGTGTCCGTGGGGGGAACCACAGCCGTGATCCGAGGGCCATTGACGACGATCTCCGCATTGGGGCCGGATGGAGAGGGCTTCACCTGGGTGCGAAGCGTGATGCCCTACGTGCCGGTAGAGCACTCCGACGAGGTCAGCTTCTTCGCCGTTCGCGCGGCGGACGCCCTGGAGGCATGCGGTGTAGACCGTCTGCATGATGTCGGCCTCAAGGGAAGCGGCGTTCTGGTCGCGGTCATTGACACAGGATTCACGGGACAGCTCCGGGATCGACTGGGCGCGTGTCGAGTCCACTATATCAAGGGTGTGCATGATGACCTTGGAATCTCGACGAGATCGAGATTGGTCGAAGGTCGAGAGGAGGACGAGCATGGGGCGGCGTGCGCGGAGGCGATCGCCGCTGCCGTGCCGGAGGCGGAGTTTCTCCTCATATCTGCTCCAGGGTTCACGGACCGCATGGCGGTGATGCAAGCGATCGCGGAGGGCGAGGAGATTGAAGTAGGCGGCAGGCGGCTTCGGCTTTCGGAGATCGACGTCGTCTCCGACTCGACGTTCTTCCCCCTGCCTCTCGATCACAATGACGGAGAGGGAGAGCTCGCGAGACTTGCCGACGAGGTTGTCGCGAGCGGAGTTCCGTTCGTATACGCCCTGGGCAACTTCGGGAAAGGCGAAAACACCACTCGAAGCTTCCTCAGTGCGGAGTACCGGGACAGCGACGGCGACGGGTCTCACGACTTTGACCCGAAGGCGCAGTCATCCGTTGACTGCAATAGCCTGGCCATCACGATCGACCCTTGGGCAGGCGGAGATCCGTTCGTGTTGACGATTATCCTTGGGTGGGATGGATGGCCGTATCAGGTGCGAGCGAACGATGCGGGCCCGTGGGAGGATAGCGAGGTCATCGACATCCAGGACATCGATCTCTTCGTCCACTACGTGGACCCGGCCACATCCTCGGTTGTTCCCCTCGCGCGTTCCGTGAGAGACCAGCTTATCACCCTGCATCGACCGGCGAATGCGCCGCTCGAGCCACTGGAGGTCGTGCAGTTCGAGGTCGATACGCCTGGAACGTACTTGGTGGAGATCACGAACGCCACTCAGGATCACCAGCACGGCGACCTCTTTGATCGTGCGGTGGATCTGCACCTGTACGTGACCTCATCGGGCGTGCCATTCACTATGGAGAGCTACTCAACGCAAGGAGCTCTTGTCAACGTCGGCGGCGCTCGCGCAGTCGTAAGTGTTGGGGCCGTAGGTTGGACCGAGAGCGATCAGTGGTGTCTGATGCCCTACAGC
>JBARQW010000162.1:0-1602 GCA_049643905.1 Bipolaricaulia bacterium | reverse complement strand
TGCAGACGGACACAAGGGGACGTTCGGACGCGTTCTCGTCGTTGCCGGGTCGATCGGGATGACGGGTGCAGCGATCCTCTGCTGCAGAGCTGCGCTTCGCGCCGGTGCGGGGTTGGTCACACTCGCCACGCCCCGTTCGCTCAATGGGATCCTCGAGGCGGCGCTCCCCGAGGTGATCACCGTTCCGCTTCCCGACGAGGACGGCCACGTCGTGAACGTCGACGACGAGCGGTTTGCCGAAGCGCTGGAGCGTTCCGACGTCCTCGCGATCGGTCCGGGGCTCTCCCGCGCGCCGAAGACCGGGGTCGTCGTACGCGAACTCGTCTCGCGCTTCGCCGGTCCGACCATTCTCGATGCAGACGGGATCGTTGCGTTCGGCGACTCCGTCGACGAACTGCGGCGCGCCGGTGGTCATCTTCTCCTCACCCCGCACCCGGGTGAACTGAGCGCGCTGGTCGGACGGTCTCCGGACGAAATCGACGCCGACCGGATCGAGGTCGCGAGAGCTTTCGCGCGCGAAAACGGCCTTGCCCTCCTTCTGAAGGGACGTCCAACGATGATCGGCCTTCCCAACGGGACCGTCTACCTCAACCCGACGGGAAACAGCGGTCTGGCGACCGGTGGGAGCGGCGACGTGCTGACAGGATTGATCGCCGGATTCGTCGCTGGCGGCGCCTCGCTCGATGACGCTTCCATCCTCGGTGCGTACGTTCACGGCTGGGCCGCCGAGGCATACGTCCGCGACCGTGCCGAGCGCTCTCTCACGCCGTCTGACGTGATCGACCTCCTTCCGAGCGTCCTTCGAGAGGTCGAGACGTGGGGCTGATCGACATCGATCTGCCGCGGGATCTTCAAGAGGAGGATTGAGTGTGAGGCTGATCGACAGCCATACACATCTCGACGATCGGGCCTTCGACAAGGACCGGGCAGCCGTGATCGCCCGCTGCTTCGACGCGTCGATCGGCGTGATCACGGTCGGAGCCGACCTTCGATCGAGCCGGGAAGCGGTTCGCCTGGCCGGGAGGCACCGAGGGATCTGGGCGACGGTGGGTGTCCATCCGCACGACGCAAAGACCGTCACCTCAGACGTTCTCAGCGAGTTGGCGAAACTCGCCAAGCACGCAATCGCGATCGGAGAGATCGGTCTCGACTACTACCGAGACCTGTCACCGCGAGATGCCCAGCGGCGTGTCTTCGCGGAGCAACTCGATTTGGCGCGGCGTCTCGATCTGCCGATTGCGATCCACAATCGCGAGTCGACCGACGATCTCCTCGCGATCCTCCGGGAAGCGGGGAAGACGCATCGCGGCGTGATCCACTCGTTCCTCGGGGATCGGGGGCTCGCCGAGACCTTTCTGGAGATGGGCTTCCATCTCGGGATCGGCGGGCCGATCACGTTTTCCAAGAACGAGACGCTCCGCGAGGCGGTTAAGGCGATCCCGCTCGATCGGATCCTGCTCGAGACGGACTGCCCCTACCTCACGCCCGTTCCCTACCGCGGCCGCAGGAACGAACCTGCCTACGTCAGATTCGTGGCCGAGGCCGTCGCCGAGATCAAGGGTCTGCCGATCGAGGACGTGTCGCGCCAGACGACCGGCAATG
>JBARQW010000161.1:0-3258 GCA_049643905.1 Bipolaricaulia bacterium | reverse complement strand
AGAACGACTTGCCGGCCCGTCTCGGGCCCAGGATCACCTTGATGAGATCTTGCGAAGCACGCTGAGGATCGAACTCGCGATCGATGTACGGCTCCTGAAAGCGGCGTTCGACTTCGCGCCTTTGCAGCAGAAGTACATCGCGTAGCATTCCCGGCCTCCTCGTGCACTCACGAAGTTGTATTGCACAAAACATCTATCTTTTGTGTAGTATAGCCTTCGACGTTCCGAAGTCAATACTCGCTTCTCGAATGGCCGCCTTTGGGGATGGCGACTCTCAACGCAGCCCCAAGCCAATCGACGTCCACGATCCGAAGCGCCCGATCGGCCACGTCTGGTTCAACCTGCAGGTCACCGGGGCCTCGAAGCAGTCAAGTCCTGGAGCCTTGTTAACGTCTTCGGGAAGCACGTCCCCGATCCAGGCAGTACACGAACTGCGACTACCGAACCAAGAGCGGCGTCGCCGAAGGCAAAAGCTCGCGCGCCGACCACATCCTGGCCACACCTCCCTTGGTCGCGCGATCGATCAATGCTTGCATTGACCTCGGACCCCGATTCGGCGAGAAGCCGTCCGATCACGCGCCAGTGCCAGTGGAGGTCGAAGCTTGGTGGCGAACTGGTACCCCACAGCGGATTCGAACTCGGAACAAGCGCCGCTATGAACTCACGCAACGAAAGCCTTCTTGTGATGAGGCTGTTCGGATGCCCTGGCCCGGAGCTTGGGGACTCAATGCAGAGGCGTTCACTAGCCGTTTCGTGGTGACGAGCGCCTCTCACCTGCGTCCGGCTGTGCCTGAACGGCAGTCCAGTGGTCGGCTGGTCGCTGTGTGTTGTCCACCGGATGCGACGCTTCCAGACTGGCGCTCAACGTTCAGCGGCAGCGAGCGACAGCCGGATTGCTGGTGGCTCGCTCCATCTTGCCCCTCTCCGGGCTTGCCTGAAGCCATAGGCGTGAAGCACAGCTTCTGTTCAGCTTGTAGTAAACGTCACAGACATCTGTGCGCTTTGCTCTTACACTGGAGTCGCGGAAATCAGACTGGGCAAATACCACGGTCTGCCGCTTGATGGATTGAGGAAGAATCTGCGCGGCAGGAGCCCTTGGAAGGAAGGGCAACGTAAAGCCCATCAAGACGTTGAGATGGGTTCACTGTGAGGGGGCGGATTCTCGAAGGAGGACATTGTGAACAGAAGCCGGATCGTCGGAGCGTATCTCCTCGCAGGTGTTCTGCTGCTCTCGCTGAGCCTCTCCGCGGCAAACTTGGACACCATCACAGTCAACTACGAGGTTCAGGCCATCAACGAATTGGCGATCAGCGTGGCGGCCGTCACGCTGACGATCGACTCGGCGACGGCTGGATCGGAACCCGATGATGTCACGGACAACTCGACGGCAACCTACGCGCTCACAACGAATGCAGCGACCGACGCAAAGAAGATCACTGCAGCAATCGACACGGACATGCCGTCGAACGTGTCGCTCTACTTGACGCTTGGCGCGCCAACAGGCGGGACTAGCCCAGGCGAGCTCCTGATCTCTGCGACTCCAGCGGATGTTGTAACAGCCATTGAGACCGTCGCCGAATCCACGCTGTCGATGACGTTCCGACTGTCCGCAACGGTTGCGGCAGGTGTCGTCGCATCTGCATCCAAGACACTTACGCTTACGCTGACGGACTCCTAGGATCCCGCAAGGGTTTGAGGGCGGACAGCGAAGGCAGGCTAACTCGCACTTCGCCCGCTGTACTCGAATGCTGATCCACTCTGTCTGGCGAAGAGGAGGTTCCTGCGTTGCACTTGCGTCGAGCGGTGGTTCTGGGGGCGCTGGTATTGCCGGGGCTTCTCTCGTTAACTGCGGGCGGGGTCTTGGCGATCGTCACCACGGGTAACTGGGCGGTCACGATCTCCGCATCCGATCTCATCGGCGGCGCGGGCACAGACTTGCAGGGCTCGTATGAGAGCCCTGCGGATCAGGTTTCTGTATCGATCAGCGGCAGCCTAGGGCCATCTGATACGTGGCGCGTCGATGTGAGGAGATCCGACACGACGTGGCACGATGACGTACACCTATGGCTTCAAAGGACTGGAGACGGGACGGGTGGTAGTGTTGCTGGGGGTACATCCTACCTGGAGGTCACAGCGACGGACGCAGCGTTCTTCACGGGATCGGATGACGTCAGCGGCATTCCTGTGCAGCTGGAGCTCACGGGGATGTCGATTGCCGTCCCCCCGGCATCGTACTCGACAACGGTCGTCTTCACGATCGTCGACACGTAGCGAAGGGGGGCCGGTGCGCCAGAAATCGGACGAACGTCGTCGTAACCAGCGCAGCGCAGGGATGCTTCGCCTGTGCTGTGCCCTGCTCTCCCTGACGGCAGTGGCTCTGGGCACGCTGGCCACGGCGGGGCAGATCGCCGTGCAAGGAAGCCTCACGCATGAGTACACCGTGGGGCTCGGCGAGGTGGTTGAGGGGACGATCACCGTCCAGAACACATCCGAGGAGCCAGTCGCCGTGTCGATCGATCAGCGCGACTACCTCTTCTTCGCTGACGGAACGAACGACTACGGTGAGCCTGGGTCGCAGACAAGGTCAAACGCATTGTGGATGCGGTTTGCGCTGCCGCAGCGACTGACGGTTCCGCCCGGCGAATCGGCGGTCGTCCATTACTGGATTGACGTACCGGACGACTCAGGCCTCGTTGGCACGTACTGGAGTATCCTCCTGATCGCTCCAATCCACGAGGAATCTTCAGACCAAGACTCCACTGCCACCATCGGGCTCCGAGCTGTCTTCCAGTATGGCTTACAGATCGTCACGCACATCGGACAGACGGGTCGGGCGGAGGTATCGCTTGACGGTGTCCAGCTCCTGGAGAGTCCCGATGGGACCGTCCTTCAGGTCGACCTTGGCAATCCGGGAGAACGCTGGCTACGCCCCGAAGTGTGGGTCGAGCTATATGACGAGGAAGGCCAGCTCGCTGGCCGATTCGAGAGCAAGCGGCAACGCATCTTCCCCGGCACAAGTGTGAGGCATCACCTCGTCCTGGACGTTTCGACAGGGACCTACAAGGCCCTGATTGTGTTCGACAACGGCGATGAGAACGTGTGGGGGGCCCAGTACACCCTCGATCTGTAGATCCGTCTCATCAGTCACGAACAAACGTCCTTTCTTCGCGCGAAATGCACCTGCGTAGACCGGCGGTATCCCGGGGACACTGGGAGTGTGATGGGGCAGCCAAGACGTCTAGTGGGGCGACTGTGGAG
>JBARQW010000160.1:0-1602 GCA_049643905.1 Bipolaricaulia bacterium | reverse complement strand
TGCAGACGGACACAAGGGGACGTTCGGACGCGTTCTCGTCGTTGCCGGGTCGATCGGGATGACGGGTGCAGCGATCCTCTGCTGCAGAGCTGCGCTTCGCGCCGGTGCGGGGTTGGTCACACTCGCCGCGCCGCGTTCGCTCAATGGGATCCTCGAGGCGGCGCTCCCCGAGGTGATCACCGTTCCGCTTCCCGACGAGGACGGCCACGTCGTGAACGTCGACGACGAGCGGTTCGCAGAGGCGCTGGAGCTTTCCGACGTCCTCGCGGTCGGACCTGGGCTCTCCCGGGCGCCGAGGACAAGCGCCGTCGTAAGGACCCTCGTCTCGCGCTTCGCCGGTCCGATCATTCTCGATGCAGACGGGATTGCCGCGTTCGGCGACTCCGTCGACGAACTGCGGCGCGCCGGTGGTCATCTTCTCCTCACCCCGCACCCTGGCGAGTTGAGCTTGCTGATCGGACGATCGCCGGACGAAATCGACGCCGATCGGATCGAGGCCGCGAGATCTTTCGCGCGCGAAAACGGCCTTGCGCTCCTTCTGAAGGGACGTCCGACGGCGATCGGCTCTCCCGACGGGACCGTCTATCTCAACCCGACGGGGAACAGCGGTCTGGCGACCGGTGGGAGCGGCGACGTCTTGACGGGTCTGATCGCCGGATTCGTCGCCGGCGGCGCCTCGCTCGAGGACGCTTCCATCATGGGTGCGTACGTTCACGGCTGGGCGGCCGAGGTCTACGCCCGCGATCGAGCCGAGCGCTCGCTCACGCCGACCGACTTGATCGAGCTCCTGCCGACGGTCCTGCGCGAGGTCGAGGCGTGGAGCTGATCGACATCGATCTGCCGCGGGATCTTCAAGAGGAGGATTGAGTGTGAGGCTGATCGACAGCCATGCTCATCTCGACGATCGGGCCTTCGACAAGGACCGGGCAGCCGTGATCGCCCGCTGCTTCGACGCGTCGATCGGCGTGATCACGGTCGGAGCAGACCTTCGATCGAGCCGGGCAGCGGTTCGCCTGGCCGGGAGGCACCGAGGGATCTGGGCGACGGTCGGTGTCCATCCGCACGACGCAAAGACCGTCACCTCAGACGTTTTCAGCGAGTTGGCGAAACTCGCCAAGCACGCAATCGCCATTGGCGAGATCGGCCTCGACTACTACCGCGATCTCTCACCTCGCGACGTCCAGCGTAGCGTCTTCGCCGAACAGCTCGCTCTTGCACGGCGTCTCGATCTCCCGGTCGCGATCCACAATCGCGAATCGACCAACGATCTCCTCGCGATCCTCCGGGAGGCGGTCGGGCCGCATCGCGGCGTGATCCACTCTTTCCTCGGCGATTACGCCCTTGCGGAGACCTTCATCGAACTGGGATTCCATCTGGGGATCGGCGGTCCGATCACGTTTTCCAAGAACGAGACGCTCCGCGAGGCGGTTAAGGCGATCCCGCTCGATCGGATCCTGCTCGAGACGGACTGCCCTTACCTCACGCCCGTTCCCTACCGCGGCCGCAGGAACGAACCTGCCTACGTCAGATTCGTGGCCGAGGCCGTCGCCGAGATCAAGGGTCTGCCGATCGAGGACGTGTCGCGCCAGACGACCGGCAATG
>JBARQW010000159.1:0-1677 GCA_049643905.1 Bipolaricaulia bacterium | reverse complement strand
CCGCACGCCTGTCTTCACAGCATCAGCGACCGCGCGTAGGTGCACATGTCCGGGGGCGATCTCGTTGAAGGAGTTCGCAATCCCGATCAGCGGGCGCTCGAGCTCGTCCTTCGTGAGGCCACCTGCGTAGAAGAGACTCCGGTGCGGCGCCCGTTCGACGCCGCGCTTCACACGATCACTCCGCATGCTCTTCCTCTCGCTCTCCATCACGCCTCCAACAGGTTAACCGACAGCCGTTCAGCAACCTCGTCTCCCATCGCGGCAGTACCGACCGAGACCTCTCCCGGTCTCGCGATGTCGGCCGTCCGGTAGCCGTCCTGGAGGACCCGTTCTACTGCCGCCTCGACACACGCAGCCTCGGCTCTCATTCCGAGCGAGACGCGAAGGAGCATGGCTCCGCTGAGGATCATGGCCAGAGGGTTCACGATTCCTTGTCCGGCGATGTCGGGCGCGCTTCCGTGAATCGGTTCGAACAGCCCGAAGGTGCCGTCGCCGAGGGATGCCGAAGGGAGCATGCCCATCGACCCCGAAAGCATCGACGCCTCGTCGGCGAGGATGTCGCCGAACATGTTCGCGGTCAACAGGACATCGAAGTGGCGCGGTTGGCGAAGGAGATGCATCGCGGCGGCGTCGACGAGCATCGATTCGATGGAAACCCCTGGATACTCGGAGGCAACCTCCGTCACGATGCGACGCCAGAGCCTCGAGGAAGCGAGAACGTTGGCCTTGTCCACCGAAACGACGGATCCTCTGCGACCCTTGGCGATGCGGAACGCGACATGCGCAATCCTGCGAACCTCTTCCGGTGCATAGGACATGGTGTCGTAGGCGTTCGGCTGGGCGTCGGTCGCTTCTTGTCGATCTCCGAAGTAGATTCCGCCGGTCAGCTCGCGGACGATCATGAGATCGACACCGCTCAGCAGATCTCTTTTCAGGGGAGAGGCGTCCGCGAGCGGCGAGAGGACGCGCACCGGCCTGAGGTTGGCGAACAGGCCGAGTTCTTTTCTCAGGGAGAGGAGTCCCTGTTCAGGGCGAACGAGCGCCGCCGGGTCGGCCCACTTGGGCCCGCCGACGGCTCCGAGAAGGACGGCGTCGGCCTGCCGACATGCGTCGAGGCTCTCAGACGGGAGTGGATGCCCGACCGCGTCGATCGCAGCTCCCCCAATCAGCGCCTCCTCGAAGACGAATTCGTGCCCGAATCGGTCGCCGACCGCTCGCAGGATCTTCACGGCCTCAGCGAGGACTTCCTGTCCGGCGCCATCCCCCGGCAGTATCGCTATCCGAGCCTTCATTCCGACTCCTCAGCGCCCACGGCCTCAGGCAGACGCACATCGGCAACGACGAGCGCGTATTCGAACGCGTCGGCCAACGCAATCCAGCTTGCCTCGATCACGTTGGTTCCACAGCCCACAGTGCTCCACGTCGTTTCTCCGTCGGAAGAGGTGATCAGTACGCGAATTCGAGCGGCCGTCCCCGCGTCGCTGTCGAGGATGCGGACCTTGTAGTCCGTCAACCGGACGGACGCCAGCTGGGGATAGATCGGCAGCAGGGCCTTGCGGACCGCGCTGTCGAGCGCGTTGACCGGTCCGTTCCCGTCGGCCGCCGTGTGGACAATCTGGTCTCCAACTTCCACCTTGACCGCCGCCTCGGAGAGCATTCCGCCGTCTGGATGTCCGC
>JBARQW010000158.1:0-1683 GCA_049643905.1 Bipolaricaulia bacterium | reverse complement strand
TTCCAGCGGCTCCTCGATCGGACTGAGTCGGATCTAACCAAGGCGGGATTCGACGTCACGGTGCATCCGCGTGAGGTCAATCCGGTGCACTCCGCGTTCGTTCGGTTTCCGGGGTTGTTGTACGAAGCGGAACTGAGTCCTCATCGCACGGAGAAGCTGTCGCTCAAGATTAAGATCGACACCAATCCACCGGCCGGAGCAACCTTGGAAACGACCGTGGTCAATCGGCACTTCCTCGTGGTCCTTCAGCACCACGACCTCCCTTCGTTGATGGCCGGCAAACTTCAAGCACTCCTCGCAAGACCCTACATGAAGGGGCGCGACGTCTACGATCTGCTGTGGTACCTCTCCCGGACGGAACCGACGATTCCCAACATCGTGTTGCTGAGCAACGCCTTGACGCAGACACAGTGGGGTGGTGCGCAGATCACAGCCGAAGGCTGGAGAGCGGTCATTGAGCGCCGCCTCGATGAGGTAGATTTCGCAAAGGTCGCCGAGGACGTGGGGCCCTTCCTGGAGAGCCCTGAAGAGCGGACGCTTCTCACGCGGCAGACTGTTCTGTCTGCACTGCGACAGGGGGCGATGTAGCTCGTCACTCGACGTGGCAAGATTCGAGGGGATTGGCTGCAGGTCTTGCCCTGAGTTCGCATTTGCCAATAACGTCGGGCTTTGGCGTCCAGAGATACCAACCATGGCCGGAAGAGTGCTTTGCCCCGCGATCACTTGCAGCCTCACCAAGAGGCCATGTGTCGAGCATCATCACTCGTCACAACTGAGAAACGAAGAATCGACAGGAAGAGAGACAGCGGCAACGGGGAACACCGTGTCCTCCGGCAAGATCGAGACGAGGAGGGAACTTCCCAACCGGCGTACTACCTCGAGAAAGACACGCTGTGTCATGAGCGCATCCGACAGTGCCCGATGGTGTTGTCCTTCAATTCCCAGTGCTTCGGTGACCGTCTCCAATCGGTGATCCGGCAAGTCACGCAGCACTCTTCTTGCCCAGGATAGGACATTGATCCATTGGATTCCTGGCATGGCCAATCCGAGAGACACGGCTGCCGCCTCCAGGAAGCGCTGGTCAAACTGGTTTTGGCTGTAGTAGAGAACGTGATTCCCGCTGAGTTGCTCCAATACGCGTGGAATCACCTCCTCAGACGCAGGGGCTGTCTTGAGCATCTCCGACGTAATCCCAGTTAGCCACGTCACATACGGATTGAGTTCCCCTTCGAGGTGAACAAGGGACGAGTACGTCTGTGTGATCTCTCCACAGCGAGAATGCATCCATGCCACTTCGATGATCGAGCAGTCCCTCGGATCCAGCCCTGAGGTCTCGAGATCAACCGAGTACAGCTCGTACGTCGCCGGATGGATGACAACCCGTGTGCACTCCCCGGGACCGAGAATCACACTGGATGGCTGTGGGGTTGCCCGGAATCCGACATCGCTCTCCACGTGAATCGAGAACGAGCGACTACCGGGACTTGTGTTGCACACGGTGATACTCGCGAACTCCATCTCACCTCGATCCACCTGCGGATCGCCTGGAGCGAGGATAGCTCCAGTAACTGCGGTGGAAGGAGCAGGAGGCGCATGCGAGAAGTCGGACCCGTTATCTCCTTTGTGTTGAAAGGGTTCATTCTCGTTCACTCCCGGTTTTCTTGTCACTGCCCAACCCTCGGG
>JBARQW010000157.1:0-3076 GCA_049643905.1 Bipolaricaulia bacterium | reverse complement strand
TCTGCAGGCCGCCCGCGCTGAGCATCACCAGAATCCCGACGGTCGCGACGACGGCGACCACATCGCTGACCATCATCATCAGCTTCCGGCTGTGCCGATCGACGAGAACGCCGGCGATCGGCGAGAGAAGCATGAACGGAATGAGGAACGACGTGCTGATCACGCCGAGGGCCGTCGCGCTGCCATACGTCTGGTAGGCCCAGATGGTCAGCGCGAAGCTCGTCGCGCTCGATGCCAAGACGGACAGGATCTGGCCCGCCCAGACGAACGTGAACCCAACCATGCCGGTCGGGCGCCCCGAATTCCCACCACCCTGTGCCATCGCAACCTCTCCCGTCTACGAACGCTCTCGTCGCCAGATTGGGAATGATGCCCCACGAACGCGCGCCGATCACGCGCATACCGGCTTCGCAGATTGGAGGACACACGCGGTGTCTCCACGTACTGAGGTGGTCTGCCGGCCTAGCCCGTGTCTCCCGCGCTGACGGTCTCCATCTCATCGTGGTCGGGCAAGAGATCCTCGACATTCCGAATCGACGGAACGAAGAGGAAGACGTAGACGACGATGGCAAAGTAGAGTAGCCCTGCGAGAACGAATTGCAGCGCCATCCCCGATCCAGGCGACGTGCCGACCAGCCATCCGAATGTCCGTGAGAGCCACGTCACCGAGGTCATCGCCGGTTCGGTGACGTAGTCGGCCAACACGCCGGCGATGACGGGCGTAATCGGCCCAATCGCGAACGCGATCATCCGCCGCGCAGAGAAGACGCGGCCTTGGAGGTCGGGCGCCACTTTCGCCTGCCAGATCGACTGGCATGCGCCATTGATGAGCGGGAAGAAGAGCGCACCGATGCCGGCGGCCAGGATCCACATCGGCAAGCTCCGGCTCACACCGAAGAGAACCAGGGCGGCGCATCCTGTCATGGCTTCGCCGAGGAATACGCTCCTCATCCGTCGCTTGAATCCCCCCCAGAGACTGAGCAGCAGCCCGCCGACCACCCCGCCGATGGCTGCGGCCGAACGCACGTATCCCAGGTGCGCGCTGCTGTTCGCCGTCCGTTCGAGAATGAACGGGTCGAACACGTTGTAGGCAAGACCGAAGAGGAAGTTGAGCGCGAGGAAGAACAGAAGAAGCCGAAGGAGGCACTTCCGCTCGAAGATGTAGCGGAATCCGAAAAGGGCCTCGCGCAGCATGCTCCCCTTCGCCGCTTCTCCCTCTGCCGTCCTACGCGGTGGCGGGATGTGAACCACCATGAGCGCGCCGATGGCGAGGAAGAACGTGCAGAGGTCGATGATGAGGATGCCTCTCAGCCCGAAGATCGGATACAGCGCGCCGGCAAGAATCGGCGCGAAGACGGCGGGTCCCGAGTCGACGAGTGACATCATCCCATTCGCGCGGCCGTACTGCTCTTTTGGGAGCATCGTGGTGATCGCGGCCGAGTAGGCGGGCCACTGGAAGGTGTTCCCCAGCCCGGCGATTGCCGCCGCCACGAACAGGTGCCACATCTGCAGTTCCCCGAACCCGAGGATTGCCAGAATGCCGACCGTAGCGACGACGGCGACCAGATCGCTGACCATCATCATCATCTTCCTGCTGTGTCGATCGACCAACACGCCTGCGATCGGTGAGAGCAGCAAGAACGGGATGATGAAGGACGTGCTGACGACACCGAGCGCCGTCGCGCTGCCGTACGTTTGGTATGCCCAAATCGTCAGGGCGAAGCTCGTCGCGTTCGAAGCCAGGACAGACAGGATCTGACCCGACCAAACGAACGTGAATCCGAGCATTCCCGTCGGCCGTCTCGAAGAGCCACGTTGCTTTGCCGCCACGCGTCCTCCCGCCTGACTTCGCGCCCCGCTCCCAGGTCATCCGTCAACCTACAACCAATGCATGCAATCCCACGTGGGGAAGTCACCTCCTATGATATCGCGCAAGAACGTCTCGATCCCGGCCGAATACGGTTTCGTCGTTCTGGATTGTGGAGCCGAGCTCGCAACGGATCACTCAAACGCTCTGGAGATCGGGAACACATGCCGTATCTCTTGCACGGGATCGGATGTCGTCTCCGCGTGGCCTCGTTGCTTGTAGCCCGTGTCGATCGAGTCGTCGGTCTCCATCTGATCGTGGTCGGACAGGCGGTCTTCGAGGTTGCGGTCCGATGAGCGAAGAGGAAGACGCAGAGGACGCTCGCGACACTGAGGACCCCTGCGACGACGTACTGCAGCGCCATCCCTGATCCGGGCGACGTGCCGACCTTCTAGACCGAAGGTTCGTGAGAGCCACGTCGGCGGAGTCATGGCCGGCTCGGTGACGTAGTCGGCCAGGGTGCCGGCGATCGCGGGCGTCACCCGCGCGAAAGGCGGAGGGTCGATCCTGAGCCTGGGCGCCTCTCAGTCGCTGCTTGGAGCCAGGAGATCGGAGAGTACGGGGGCTTCACTGCGGAGAATCGAGAAGAGCAAGAGATCGAGATGCTCGCCACGATCGAAGTGCGCGTGACGAAGCGTTCCTTCCAGACTGTAGCCTGCTCTTTCCGCCACGCTCCGGGAGCCGACGTTTCGTGGGTCCAGGAGGATCTGCACGCGCTCGATCTGCTCCTGGCCGAACAGAAAGGCCGTGCACAGGCAGACGGCCTCGGTCGTGTATCCCTTGCCTCGATCCTCTGGACGATAGATCCGGTAGCCGAGTTCCCATCCTTCGTAGCTGTGTGAGGCCTTGTAGATGTTGATGTGGCCAAGTCGGCGGCCGTCGAGATCGGTGATCAGGAGGATCTTGAAGTCGTCGGACCACCAACTCATCTCATCGAACTGCTTGAACCATCGCGGCTCGGAGATGCACCCGAGCGGCCAAAACTCGCCGGTCCTCCGAACATCGGCGACGAGGTCGTAGAGGCCGTCCAGGTCGGGCCTACGAAACGGACGCAAGATGACTCGGTTGCCGACAAGCATGTTGATCCCTCCGCAGGATAGGTTCGCGCCATGTTCCTCCATCAGAGAAGACGACTCAACGGTGACCTGCACTCGGTGGCCCAGCATCGCGGCGGATGCACGACACGGCATCTCCACCGGTGAGAGAGAA
>JBARQW010000156.1:0-3042 GCA_049643905.1 Bipolaricaulia bacterium | reverse complement strand
GAGGAGACCTTCACCGGATCAGGGTTCCCGACCGACTTCATGATCCGCTACCACCTGTACAGGGACGTCTTCCCTTTGATGGCGCTCGGTCGGTATCGACGCGCGATGAGGAAGGTCGCATGACGATTGTGATGGCCAAGATCCTCGGATTCTGTGGCGGGGTCCGCCACGCTCTTGGACTCTGCCGACGCGCCGCTGGTGGTGTCGTATGACGATTGTGATGGCCAAGATTCTTGGGTTCTGCGGCGGGGTCCGTCGTGCGGTGGGGATGATCGAGACCGAGCTCGCCGAGCACGGTCCGTTCTACACGCTTGGCGCGATCGTCCACAACGCACGCGTCGTCGACGATCTCGCGCGCAAAGGGGCGCGGATCGTCGAGGGCCTCGACGAGGTTCCCGACGGTGGGACGGTGGCGATCACGGCGCACGGGGCCGGCGAGGAGATCCACGACGAGATCGCGCGACGCGGCCTCCGTCTCGTCGACACGACCTGTCCGATTGTCCGCAAGGCGCAGGAGACGGTCGCCCGCCTCGTTGAAGACGGGTTCTCGGTGGTCCTGTACGGAGAGGCGCAGCATCCTGAGGTTCGCGGCATCCTGTCGTGGACGCGAGGGCGCGGGATTGCGACGCAATCGTTCGAAGTCGAGATTCAGAGCGGCTCTGGCGGGATCGCCGTGATCTCTCAGACGACCGGGAACCCTGATCGATTCACCGAGTTCTCCGAGTCGATCGTTAAGCGGTTCACGGGGCGCGTTCCCGAGATTCGGATCATCGACACGACGTGTCCGGAGACTGGGCGACGATATCAGGCGGCGCAGGCGCTGGCGAAGACCGTCGACGTGCTGTTCGCCGTCGGCAGTCGCACATCGGCGAACACGAGAAAGCTTGTCGAGACTTGTCGCGAGACGGGCGTGCCGACGCATCACATCGAGTTGGCCGACGAGGTCGAAGACAAGTGGTTCAAGGGGCGGGATCGCGTTGGCGTCACGGCGGGGGCATCGACACCCGATGCAGTGATCGAAGAAGTCGTGCAGAGGCTGGAGCGGTCCGGCGAGGGGGTTCGAGCCGGAGCTCAGTCGCAGGGAGAACCGAAATCCTGAGGAAAGACGGAGAGCGAGCATCATGCAGATACAGATCGAAGAACGGGTGGGGATGAAGCTGTACCGGACCGTCGTCCGTCGGACGGCATCAAAGGCGCCCGAGTTCATCGACATCACAGATGAGGTCGTCGGTGCGGTCGAAGACTCCGCGGTGCGGGAGGGTACGGTCACCGTCTTCTCCCGCCACACAACGGCGGCGGTGGTGATCAACGAGAACGAGCCTCTCCTGTTGCGGGACATGGCGCGCTTTCTCGAGGGAGCGGCGCCGCGCGAGGCCAACTACCGCCACAACGACTTTGTCATCCGGACGGCGAACATGACCGAGGATGAGTGCCCGAACGGCCACTCGCACTGCCAGCATCTGTTCCTCGGCGCGAGCGAGACCGTGCCGATCGCTGAGGGTCGTCCTCTCTTCGGCCGATGGCAGCGCGTCTTCATGATCGAGCTCGATCGGCCCCGACCGCGCGAGATTGTCATCCAGGTCCAAGGATGGTAGACGCGCCTTCGCGCGTGGAGAGATCGGCCCCTCCATCGCTCGCCGAGGCGCAGGCGGACTGCCTGCAGCTGGCGCGCGCGCACTACGAGAACTTCACCGTCCTGTCGTGGTTGACGTCACGGTCGTTGCGACCGCATCGGGCCGCCGTCTACGCCTACTGCCGGACGGTCGACGACCTCGGAGACGAGGCCGCCGGTGATCGCCTCGCTCTACTCGACCGGTTCGAGCGGGATCTCGATGCGGCCATTGCCGGGCGTGGACGGGATTCGGTCTTCGTCGCCCTTGCTGAGACGATTGCGCGTTTCGACTTGCCGCGCGAGCCGTTCGCGCGGCTGATCGAGGCGAACCGGATCGACCAGCGAACGAAGCGTCACCCAACGTACGCCGACATCCTCCGGTACTGCGAGCACTCGGCGAATCCGGTCGGCCGCCTCGTGCTGATGCTCCAAGGGTTTCGTGACGACGAGCGGCTCGCCCTCTCCGACGCGACGTGCACGGCTCTTCAGCTGACCAACTTCTGGCAAGACGTGGCCCGAGATCTCGCGATCGGCCGGATCTACCTCCCTCAAGATGAGATGGCCGAGTACGGCGTGACCGAGGAGGATTTGAACGCTACGGCAGCGAACGAACGGGTCCGGGCGCTGATGGGGTTTCAAGTCGAGCGAACACGAGAGCTGTTCGTTCGCGGGCTGCGGCTCCTCGATCGCGTGCGCGGTCGGTTGCGGATCGAGCTCGCCCTCTTCTCACGCGGCGGTCTGGCGATTCTCGATTCCATTGAAAAGCAGGGATACGACACGCTCTCGGCCCGTCCGACGATCTCCAATCGAGCGAAGCGACGGCTGATCACGTCGACGATGATCGGACTTCTCTCGGAGCGTCGCAGATGGACCTAGCCGGAGCCTACCGGGCCTGTGCGCGCGTGGCGAAGCGGGAGGCGCGCAACTTCTACTACGCGTTTCTTTCGTTACCGATACGGCAGCGGCGCGGCGTCTATGCGCTCTACACGTTCTGCCGGGAGGCGGACGATGTCGCGGACGGCGCGCCTTCAATGGGCGCGCCGTCCGCGTCGGAGAACATCTTCGATGTTCTCCGGTCTGATGTCATCCCCGAGAGTACAGGGTCAATCGACAGCCGCCGTGAACAGGTGGCGCGGATGCGGGAGCGGTTGGCGAAGGCGGCGGCGGGGGATCCGGAGGGCGGGCGCGATCTGGCATTGGCAGACGCGATCGCGACATTCGGTGTCGATCCGAACGACCTCGCTGACGTCCTCACGGGGATGGAGATGGACCTGACGCTCCGGCGCATCGACACGTTCGAGGACCTCCGGACGTACTGCTATCACGCTGCCTCGGCGGTCGGATTGGCGACGCTTCCGATCCTGAACGACGGTGTGCCGCCGACCGACGCGATGCGGGATGCGGCCGTCGAACTCGGCCTCGGGATGCAG
>JBARQW010000155.1:0-1882 GCA_049643905.1 Bipolaricaulia bacterium | reverse complement strand
CACAGGAGGATGCGGAGGACATCCAGCTGGGGTTGAAGGACCTCTCGACGGAGCTTCCGATCCTTGATCAGAGGTATCAGCGTCTGCTACAGCACTTCCGCACTTGTGGCGTGCCGGAGATTGAGGGATTCGTGACGGACTCGCTCGGAACGCCGGAGGCGGAGGTCCGTGTTCTGCATGCGGCCGTGAGAGCGATGAAGGACATCAGGCGTCGCGCGGATTTCGAGGTCTATTTCAAGAAGTTCCTCCAAAGCCTCAACCTCATCTTGCCCAATGCGACGGGACACTCCTATCGTGGGCCGGCGAGGCGGTTCGGGTACCTGCTGCGCATGGTCAAGGAGCGGTACAAGGACGAATCGATCGACATCGCGGATGCCGGTGCGAAGGTGAAGGCGCTGATCAACGAGCACCTCATCGACTTGGGCATCAACCCGAAGATACCGCCAATCGAGCTGCTCGCCGACGACTTCATGGCCAACGTTCACAAGCATTCCAAGGGCGATGCGGAGGCCAAGGCAAGCGAGATGGAGCACGCGATACGCAAGCATTGCACCGTCCACTTCGATGAAGACCCCGCGTTCTACAGGCGCCTCAGCGAGAAGCTGGAACGACTGATCAGGCAGTACCACGACAACTGGGAGCTGCTCGCCGAGGGCTACGAGAAGCTGCGACTCGAAGCGATGGAGGGTCGAAAAGAGGCAGTTGAGGGTTTGACGAAGGCAGCCTCACCCTTCTACGACTTCGTCGTCCAGTCGGCGTTTCATGCCGAAGCTGCTCCACCCGAGGCTGTGGAACCTCTCAAGAGCCTGATGGCGCGAATCGTGGAGCTGATTCAGGATACCATCGACGTGCTGGACTTCTGGGGCAAATCGATTGAGGTGAAGAAGCTGCGTGGGAACATCGATACCGAGATTCTGCTGGCGGACATCCCGGAGCTGAACGCCAAGCATGAACGCATCGCGATTGAAATCATGAAACTCGCGGAGAAGCGGCACAGGGAGCTAACGAAGTGAAGCAAACTTCCAGGGACGAACTGTCGTATGAGATCGTGCGAAGTCGGCGCAAGACGGCCGACATCATCGTCGAACGCGACGGCAGCATCCTGGTTCGCGCTCCGGAGTCAATCCCAGACGAGCGTATCGAGGACATGGTGGAAGCCAAGCGGTACTGGATCTACAAGACGCTTGCCGAGTGGAAAGACCTCAATGCGGCGCGCGTGCTTCGCGAGTACCGAAGCGGTGAAGGCTTCCTCTACCTGGGCCGCTCGTACCGCCTGCTGCTGGTGGCGGATCAGGATGAGCCCGTCTTGCTGAAGAGCGGCCGGTTCTGTCTGCGCAGAGACCTGGTGGAGACCGGCGATGTGGATGCAGCGCGTACGGTCTTTCGCGACTACTACGTCGCCCGCGGAAGGGATCGCATTGGAGAACGGGTGGCGTACTACGCGCCGAAGGTCGGGGCCGAGTGCGGGGCGGTTGATGTGCGCGATCTCGGTCATCGCTGGGCCTCCTACTCGCCGGCCCGGGATCTAGCGTTCCATTGGAAATGCATGATGGCACCGCAGTCGATCATCGACTACATCGTCGTCCACGAGCTGTGTCACTTCCATCAGACCGATCACACCGATGCCTTCTGGAACGAAGTCGACAAGGTGATGCCCGCGTATCGAGAGCGGAAGGAATGGCTGCGCAAACAAGGAGCCGGGCTTGATGTGTGACATCCTCGCCGCCGAAATCATCGAAGACCCCCAAACCGCCCTCGAAGAACTCCAAGCCATATCCGACGACCTCGCTCAGACGCACGGCGCCCAGGAAGGAGCTGCTGAATGAACCGCGAGATTCTTGCCACGAGCATTGGCCGATACGTCCAATGGATTGCACAGAAC
>JBARQW010000154.1:0-2845 GCA_049643905.1 Bipolaricaulia bacterium | reverse complement strand
ACCTGTGGGATCGCTCCTGCGGGATCGGAGGCGGACTCCTGATGGGAAGACAGGCAGTGCTCAGCGATCCTGCAGGGAGGAGGTTCGATGACCTCCGCGCAGCGTATCGGTTCGAGCAGGCTCACGGCGGAGTGCCGATATCAGTACGTAAACGATACGAGCAACGTCTCAACCGGCTCCGAGCACAGCTTCGACAGCGACAGCCGGCGGGGTGCCGGCTGGGCGACGTATTGAAGCGAATCGGCGCCATCGACGACGCGCAGCTGCAGCAAGCGCTTGTCGCGCAGACGTTGGTCAAGAAGAAGTGGCTGCTCGGCGAGATCCTTGTCGGTCTGGGGAAGATCGACGAGGAGACGCTCCATCTTGCGGTAGGGATTCAACAAGAGGCGTTAACGGCGGGAGCTCGATCAGTGGTCAGTGATTCGGTGGGATGACGAGTGAGCCCCGACGGAACGGAAGAAGACGTGCGGCGCGACGGCAAGACAGGCGTGAGCGAGGGGTGTGGATGAAATCACAACATCGCTCTTGTACTGAGGTGAAGGAGGGATTCAAAGAGAGAACTGATTGGACTCCAGGAGTCGGCGCGGGATGCTCGAAGTGATGTGGGTAACGAGGAGGCATCAGTGAAGCGACGAGGAAGTGGATGGCGCTCAGCGCATCAGATCACATGGTGGATTGGACTCACGCTACTCGGCGTTTGCATGGCCGGCAGCCTGGTTGTCGGAGCGGCACGCTACGTGTGTGTCTACGAAGGTGGGGACCTGTACTACTCGCAGGACTGGAACGATAACGGGCTCTTCTCGCTGGACACAAGCACGGGAAGTGCGCTGCACATCGGCCGATCGGGAGTAACGACAGCGTATGTGGGGCTTGCTCCAAGCGATGATCCCGGGCAGCTCTATGGGTGGATGCCTTGGCTTCTCGGCCTGATCGCTGTCGATGGAAGTGGTGAGACTGTCCTAGCTGGATCCTATACATCTGGTCAAGGTCTCGCGTATGATGCGGAGGATGATCTCCTGTACTCCGTTTGGGGGAATGATCTTTACAGGCTTGATACCAGTACAGGGGCGCGAGTTGAGACGCTCCCCTCTCCTGGGATGTACATGATGGGGCTTACACATGACCCCGTACGTAACCTCGTGTATGGGATTGGGAGGTACAACAGCAACCTGATGGCGTATGACCCAATCTCACGCGTTTGGTCGACGGTTGGGGATACCGGGCTCACGTGGTTTGGGGCCGGCCTGGCCTATGATCCGGCCAACGACATCCTCTACGCTGTTGGCGATGCTGGCGGGAACAATCTGTACATGATCGACCCTCATTCGGCAGCGCTGACGCTGGTGGGGCCAACAGGCTTAGGTGGCCACTCGACCGGCGGTCTCGCATTCCTTTTTGAGCTTGTCCGGTACAGGCTCCGCCCAGTCCAGGTGGTCCCGATGGGGTACGAAGGCACGTTCCTCGATCGGGATCTACCCATCGGAGGTGGTGGGGCAACGGGTGGGGGGCTGACGGTCGTCGGACACCGTAGTCTACAAGCAGTCTACGAGATCGGCGAGACGATCACTGGTGACTGGCTCATACTCGACGGAGACGGTGATTTGATCCGGAATTCGAGTGTGATCGTCGAGTTGTACCAGCTCGATCTGTCCGCAGTCCCGTACTCTCAAGAACGAGTCCTCAGGTTCATGTGTGGTTTCTCGCGCGAACATGGAACCTATCACTCCGAGATCGATACGTCTGGACTCGCCCCGGGATACTACGACTTCCGCCTAGCGTTTCCCGACGGATCCTCGGAGACGATGCGGATCGAACTCGTGGGACCCACAACGTAGGGGCGCCAATCGGTGTAGAAGAAGATCGGACAGCCTGCTCGACGCAGGTCAAGGGGGCTGCCCTTCGCTGGCAAACAAGAAAGGGGACAAACCTGGCGAACGGACTGCCATGGCTGAAGGAGTTGGATGAATGCTCGACCTGTTGAGGGCAACGAGGAGGCGCATGTGATGAGAAGCAAGGTGGTTTTGATCGCAATAGTTGGGGTACTGATCTGCGGCGCGAGTTCCGCAGCTCAGGTTATTCAGAACGGTGGGTTTGAGGACGATCCGTCTCTCCTGGATCCGTGGGTTGTGGTCTGCGCTGGAAGCGGGTCCTGGTATGTGCAGCAGGGAGTCGAGGCTCCCTATGCTGGACCCGGCGGTCCCAGTGGATACAGTGTGGAATCGCCCCCAGAGGGAAATCAGGCGGCAATGGCCGATCACTCGACTCCTGGCAACCCCATTGGGAATCCGGGGACACATGTGATGTATCAAGATATTTCAATTCCAGTGTCAACGAGAAATACCGAGTCTCTCACGCTCACCTTTCAGATCTACCTGAGGAATATCGCGGGGATCTGGGTTGTTCAACCAACACTCGACCACTCTGTGGCCGGAACCAACCAGCATGTCCGCGTTGACATCATGGATCCTTCGGCCGGCGCCTTTGATGTTGGAGCGGGGGTCTTGAGGAATCTCTATGTATCGAGCTCCGGAGATCCTTTGGAGTCCGGGTATACGCTATTGTCATTTGATCTCATGGATTTCGCCGGGCAGACTGTTCGGCTGCGGTTCGCTGAAGTCGCCGATAGCTTCCACATCTTGATGGGAATCGACGACGTTCAGTTTGCCGCGATTTACTCCATACGGGCAATGCAAGTAGTTCCGATGGGGTACGCAGGCACGTTCCTCGATCGGGATCTCCCTATCGGAGGTGGTGGGGCAACGGGCGGGCAGTTGACGGTCGTCGGATACCGTAGTCTTCAAGCAGTCTACGAGATCGGCGAGACGATCATTGGTGATTGGCTCAT
>JBARQW010000153.1:0-11306 GCA_049643905.1 Bipolaricaulia bacterium | reverse complement strand
TCACCGAACGACGGCGGTCGCGAAGATCACGTCCTTCTCACGGCTGAAGCGAGCTCGTGCCGCACACAGGTTGGGAGCCGGCAATGCATAAAGTCGCTGCAGTCATCGGAGGGGGCATCGCCGGGATTCAGGCTGCCCTGGACCTCGCCGAGATGGGCGTCCAGACCTATCTCATTGAAAGCGAGCCATCGATCGGGGGCCGGATGGCGCAACTGGACAAAACATTCCCCACCAATGACTGTGCAATGTGCATCCTCTCCCCGAAACTCGTCGAGGCTGGCAGCCATCCCTACATCACAATCATCAGCCATTCGGAGGTTCTTGGTCTGGAGGGAGAGGCCCCCCACATGAAGCTCCGCGTGCTCAAGAAGCCCCGCTACGTCAACGAAGACACGTGCACCGGATGCGGCAGCTGCATGACCGCATGCCCAACGAAGATCCCGGATCCCTACAACAAGGGACTCGGCATGACGAAAGCGATCCGCATCCCGTTTCCGCAAGCGGTTCCTCCTCTTCCGGTGATGGATCCGACTATCTGCCTGTACCACACCAAGGGCGTCTGTCGACTCTGCGAGAAGGCCTGCCAGATGGACGCGATCGACTTCGAGCAGACCGAGAAGATCCTTGAACTCGAAGTCGGTGCGATCATCATGGCAGCCGGATCTCAGGAGGTCGAGGCCCGGCGAAAGAACGAATACGGATACGGCCTCTTCCCCAATGTTGTGACCAGCATCGAATTCGAGCGACTCCTCGGAGCGTGCGGCCCAACCGGCGGACACGTGACAAGACCGTCCGACGGCGTCGAGCCGGATCGGATCGCTATTCTCCAATGCGTCGGGTCCCGGGATCTGCAGACCGGGAATGCTTACTGCTCGGCGATCTGCTGCATGCAAGCCGCAAAGGACGCCATTGTCGTCAAGGAACACCTCGCCGATGTCAAGGTTTCCATCTTCTTCATGGATGTCCGCGCGTACGGTAAGGGGTTCGACCGATTCATTGAGCGCGCGAAGACGGAGCACGACACACGGTACATCCGCTCGCGCGTCTCGTCTGTCGAGAGCGACCCCGCCACGAACAACCTGGTCGTCCACTACATCACACAGGATGGATCAGTGAAGCAGGAGGAGTTCGATCTCCTCGTCCTTTCTGTCGGTCTGGAACCGTCTCCCGCCGCAATGGAGACAGCCCGCCGGCTCGGTCTTCGGCTCCGCGAGTTCGGCTTCCTCGATGTTGGCACGTTCACACCGGTTGAGGCCAGCCGCCGAGGCGTGTTCGCCTGTGGAAGCGTTTCGGCACCAATGGACATCCCCGAATCCGTGATGCAGGCAAGCGGCGCGGCATCCGCCGCTGCCGCATCCATCAGCGAGCTCCCCAGTAAGGAGATCCGCGCCGAATACCCCGACGAGATCGATATCCGCGGCGCGGCCGTGCGAACCGGCGTGTTCGTCTGCCGCTGCGGAACCAACATCGCCGCTACCGTCGATGTACCGGCCGTTGTGGACTATGTCTCCGGGCTCTCCGGCGTGGCTCACGCGCAGGAACTGATGTTCACTTGCGCGCAGGATTCCCAGAAGGTCATCAGGGAGGTCATCCTTGAGAAGAACCTCAATCGCGTCGTGGTCGCGGCCTGCACACCGCGAACCCATGAGCCGCTCTTCCAGAAGACTCTCCAGGCAACCGGGCTGAATCCTTACATGTTCGAGTTCGCCAACATCAGGGAGCACTGCTCGTGGGTCCACCAAAGAGAACCCGAGAAGGCGACCGAAAAGGCCAAGGTGCTGACCGAGAACGCCTGCGTCCGGGTCAGTCTGGCGGAGCCCCTGTACCGCAAGCTGCTTGATGTCAACCGAGATGCTCTCGTCATCGGCGGAGGACTCGCCGGAATGACGGCGGCCCTCGACCTGGCAGACCAAGGGTACGGAGTTCACCTTGTTGAGAGAGAGAGCACCCTCGGCGGCCAGCTCCGGCACCTGCGCAAGACGCTCACCGGCGCCGAGACTGCTCCGCTGCTCAACTCCCTCCGCGACCGAATCGATCAACACCCGCACATCACGCTCCATCTCAACGCGGCGATCAAGAGCATCTCCGGATACGTCGGCAACTTCCATACGGAGCTGGAAAGCCCGGCCGTCGAGTTCGCGCATGGCGCGGTGATCGTCGCAACAGGGGCCTCCGCGTATGAGCCGACGGAGCACTGCTACGGGGAAGACGATCGTGTCTTGACTCAGCGCGAGTTGGAGAAGATGCTCAACGACTCAACGCATCCCGAACTGGGCGGCCTGAAGTCCGTGTTGATGATCCAGTGTGTCGGTTCCAGGCGGGATGACCACCCGTACTGCAGCCGCGTGTGCTGCAGTCACGCGCTGAAGAATGCGATTCGCCTCAAAGAGGCCAGCCCCAGGACGTCCATCTACATAGCTTACCGCGATATCCGCACGTACGGGCTGCGCGAACCCTACTACCAGAAGGCGCGGGAGATGGGCGTGATCTTCGTGCGATTCGAGGAGGGTGACGAGCCTCTGGTGGCTCAAGACGGAAAGAGACTCTCTGTCCGAATCAAGGACAGCGTACTCCGATCCTCGATCGAACTGAATCCTGACCTCGTGGTCCTCTCGGCTGGGATCGTGCCGAACCCGGACAACAAGCTGCTCTCGCAGATGTTGAAGGTCCCATTGGACGAGGACGCGTATTTCCTCGAGGCGCACGTCAAGCTCCGCCCCGTGGACTTCGCAACCGATGGGATCTTCCTCTGTGGTCTGGCGCATTACCCGAAGGACACAACGGAGAGCGTCGCGCAGGCGCGCGCAGCCGCCGGCCGCGCGGCAACCGTGTTGAGCAAAGAGATGATCGAGGCGGAGGGCAAGGTTTCGGCGATACGGGAAGAGCGCTGCAGCGGGTGCGGCGCCTGTGTCGAAGTCTGTGCCTACAGCGCGATCGAGCTGGACGAGGTCAAGGGCGTTGCGGTGGTCAATGAGGCGCTGTGCAAGGGATGCGGCGCCTGCGCGGCGACCTGCCGTGCCTCGGCCATCGACCTCAAGGGATTCAGAAACGAGCAGATCTTGAGTGCGCTGTGCGCGCTCTCAAAGGAGCCTATCCGGTGAGTGAGAGCAAGGAAACGGGCGGCGCGTGGGAGCCGAAGATTGTGGCGTTCTTGTGCAACTGGTGTTCGTACGCCGGGGCCGACCTGGCCGGTGTCAGCCGGCTTCAGTACCCGACCAACGTGCGCATCATCCGCGTCCCCTGTTCGGGAAGAATCGACCCGCTGTACATCGTGAGGGCGTTGCAGGAAGGGATGGACGGCGTGCTGGTCTCGGGCTGCCACCCCGGAGACTGCCACTACATCAGCGGGAATCTGGTGGCGCGACGCAAGTTCGCGCTCCTCAA
This sequence comes from Bipolaricaulia bacterium, assembly GCA_049643905.1. Lineage (GTDB taxonomy): Bacteria > Bipolaricaulota > Bipolaricaulia > UBA7950 > UBA9294 > CAZMYM01. The sequence goes on along the minus strand of JBARQW010000153.1, from coordinate 7,922 downwards.
GAGCTACCTCGACTACTTGGGGATCGAGCCCGGGCGGGTTCAGTTCTCGTGGGTGTCGGCCTCCGAAGGGAGCCGGTTCGCGGCGTTGATCGAGAAGGTCACCAACGACGTACGCGCCCTCGGACCGGCGACCAAGATGGTGAAAGCAACCGTAGGGGCTGAGAGATGAGTCAAATCCAGGCCAAGCTGCGCGAGGCGGTCACCGGACTCCTTGATCGAGGTGAGGTCGATCTGGTGATCGGTCATGAGGCAGGAAGCCTGCCGCTTCGCGGTCGTCCGGTCTTCGTACGTGACGTCACCGGTGTCGATCGGTTGGTGTGGGGACCGACCTGCACCAACAACCTCGCCGTTTACCTGCCACGCCTGTTCGCCCGGCCGAAGAATCCGCGGCAGGAGTACGCGCCGCCGACGGTGGGGATCATCGCCAAAGGGTGCGACGCCCGATCGGTCCTCGGACTGGTGAAGGAGCATCAGCTCCCTCGTGACAAGGTCGTCATCATCGGCGTCCCGTGTGCGGGGATGATCGATGTCAACAAAGTGAGGCTGGCGGTTGACGGCGCTCGGATCATGGCGGCGCGCCACCAGAACGGATCGTTGACGGTGGAGACGACCGCCGGTGAGAAGACGCTGACCCTGGCCGAGATGTTGGCCGACGGCTGTCTTGAGTGTGCCTACCCTTCGCTTGACGAAGCCGACGTGGCGATCGAGGGCGAAGCACGATCTCCCGCGGACGAGCGCTACCAGCGTGTGGCGGAGTTCGAGCAGATGTCGGGCGAGGAGCGCTGGGCGCACTTCACCGACGAAGTCTCACGCTGCATCCGCTGCTACGCGTGTCGTCAGGTCTGTCCGAACTGTTACTGCGTCACCTGTTTCGCCGATCAGACCAAGCCACGCTGGATCGGAGCGGCGGATGACCTGTCCGATCTGATGGCATTCCACATCGGACGGATCCTCCACCAGGCTGGACGCTGTGTCGAATGCGACGCCTGCGTCCGCGCCTGTCCGATGGACATCGATCTGCGGGTGTTCACCCAGAAGATGCCGAAGGACGTCGAAGCGCTCTACGGCTGCGTTGCCGGGCTGAGCGCAGACGGCGTCCCTGCCCTGTTGACGTTCACCGAGAACGACGACCAAGGTTTCATCAGCGAGCCGTGAGGGGAGAGGGATGAAGCGAGGCAAGATCGACAAGGCCGATCTCGGGAAGCTGCTTGCCGCAGCGTCAAAACGCGCACGGTGCGCCGGTCCGGTCGCTGACCGCGTCGGGGTGAAGTTGGAGGAACTGACGGCCGACAGCGCGGTTGAGCTTGCTTACGACAACTTCCGCCTCTCGCCCAAGCTGTGGTTCTTCCCACGAAGCGAAGTGATCGCCGGCGGGGATGGCGGAGCACTGGAGACGACGCCGCTCCCGAAAGATGCGACGGTCCTGTTCGGACTGCGGCCGTGTGACGCTGCGTCGCTCGAGCTCCTCGACAGGATCTTCCTCGACGAAGCGTATCTAGACCCCTACTACAAGGCTCGACGCGAGAACACGACGATCGTTACGCTGGCGTGCAACGATCCCGATCCGGCCTGCTTCTGCACCTCCGTCGGCGGCGGACCCGGGGTGAGTTCCGGCGCCGACGTGATCGCGTTCGACCTCGGAAGTGAGCTCCTGTTCGAGGCGGTGACCGACAAGGGCGACGCGTTCCTCACCGAGCACGACAAGCTGCTCAGTCCGCCGAGCACCGCCGACGATGCCGCCAAGGAGAAGCTGGTCGCCGACGCGGAAGGGAAACTCACGCCGGTCAAGACCGACGGGCTCGCCGACAGGTTGCGAGAGCTCTTCGATGCGCCGGTGTGGGAGGCGATCGGCGAGCGATGTGTCGGCTGTGGCACCTGTACTTACCTTTGTCCGACCTGTCACTGCTTCGGTCTCTACGACGAGAAGGCAGACGGGAACGTCCGACGGATTCGGGCACAGGACGCGTGCATGTTCCCGCTGTTCACGCTCGAGGCGTCGGGGCACAATCCGCGCGGGACCCAGGGAGCGCGCATGCGCCAGCGGGTGATGCACAAGTTCTCTTACACCGTCAGCAACGTCGGGGAGATCTTCTGTGTCGGCTGCGGACGCTGCGTCGATCACTGTCCGGTCAACATCGACATCCGCGAGATTCTCGAAGAGGTGAACGCGTGAACGCCCCCAATCCATACCTGCCACTCCCGGTGACGATCGACAAGATCACGATCGAGAACGACGCCAAGGACTTGAAGACGTTCCGTCTGCGCTTCCAGCGGGAAGAGGACACTGCGTCATTCCAGTACGCGTGCGGCCAATTCGCGATGTTGTCGGTCGCCGGCGCAGGCGAGAGTCCGATCGGGATCGCCTCGTCGCCGCTCGACGAGGGAACCATCGAGTTCACCGTCAAGCGATATCCGACCGGCGTCGTCACCACGGAGCTTCACAATCTCGACGAGGGCGCGACGATCGGGGTTCGTGGTCCGTACGGCAACGCGTACCCGCTCGACGAGATGGAAGGGAAGAACGTCGTGATCGTCAGTGGCGGCTTCGCGTTCACTACTCTGCGTTCGACGATCCGCTACCTGTTGCACGATTCCCAGCGTGCCCGATTCAAGAAGATCACGGCCATCTACGGTGCGCGCAGTCCGGGTGAGCTCCTTTACAAGGACGAACTCGCCGCCTGGGAAGGCCGCGACGACATCGAGATCGCGATCACGGTCGACAAGGGCGACGAGGGCTGGACTGGACGCGAAGGCTTCGTCCCGACCGTGCTGCAAGAGGTCGCCCCAAGCGCCGAGGATGCCTACGTCCTTGTCTGCGGGCCGCCGATCATGCTCAAATTCACCATGCCGCCGCTGCTGGAACTCGGCTTCCCGCCGGATCGGATCATCACCTCGCTCGAGCGGAAGATGACGTGTGGCATCGGCAAGTGCGGACGCTGTAACGTCGGACCCCACTACGTCTGCAAAGACGGCCCCGTCTTCACCCTCGCCCAGCTCCAGCAGATCCCGGAAGCCGCGGTCTAGAAAGGCCTAGTAGATCGTCAGCAGATCCTCGGCAGCGCGGCCCCCGAGAGCATGTCGACAACGCGCGTCGTCCCGAGGCGCGTCCTCATCGCCACCCGCCCGGGCTCACCGGCCACGACCTCCCCGAGGATCACCGCGTTCTTCCCGTACTTGTTGCTCTTCATCGCTCTCAGGACAGCGTCCGCATCGGATGCGGGAACGATCGCAACAAGCTTCCCTTCGTTGGCCATGTACAGGGGATCGAGGCCGAGCATTTCGCACGCGGCCAGCACCTCTTCGCGTATCGGGATCTTCGTCTCCTCAATGACGATCTTGATCTGAGACTGGGTGGCGATCTCATTGAGGGTCGCGGCCAGCCCGCCTCTCGTAGGATCGCGAAGACAGTGAATGCCCGAACTGACCTCGATCATCTCGGCGACCATGCCGTTCAGCGGAGCGCAGTCAGACCTCAGCTCGGTGGAGAATTCCAGGCCCTCGCGCTTGCTCATCACCGCGATCCCATGATCACCGAGAGTGCCGGACAAGAGAACCAGATCACCAGGCTGCGCCGCATCGCACGCGATCTGCACGCCGTTCGGCACCTCACCGATGCCGGCAGTATTGATGTAGAGCCTGTCCGCGCTCCCACGATCGACGACCTTGGTGTCCCCGGTGACGATCGCCACGCCTGCTTCATCGGCGGCTTCCTTGATGGACGCCACCACGTCGCCGAGCGTCTTCCTGGACAGCCCTTCCTCGATGATGAACGACAACGAGAGGTACAACGGACGCGCTCCGGCCGTGGACAAATCGTTGACCGTGCCGCAGACGGCGAGCCTTCCTATGTCGCCGCCGGGGAAGAAGATGGGCGTCACGACGTAGCTGTCCGTCGTGAAGGCCAACCGGCCGTTGACTTCGACGACGGCCGAATCGTCGAGCCGCTCCAGGATCGGGTTCGCCAAAGGTTTGACGAAGGCGCTCTTCACCAGATCGTGAGCGAGTCTTCCCCCATCGCCGTGAGCCAGCAGGATCTCGTCAGCCATGGTCACCGCCTCCATAGAGGTAGTACGCGGCGCAGCTTCCTTCCGAGGAGACCATGCACGGGCCGACAGGAGCTTCGGGTGTGCATCCGGCCCCGAACAACTCGCAGTCGAGTGGTGTTCGCGTTCCACGCAGGATGTCTCCACAGATGCAGCCGGCCGGTTCCCGAGGCGGCCCCGGATTGATGTCGAAGGCGTGCTCTGCGTCAAACCGTCGGAACCTGCTTCTGATCCGCAGGCCGCTGCCTGGGACGGTTCCCATGCCTCGCCAGTCGGCCGGAGAGGGTTCGAAGACCTCTTCCATCAGCCGCACCGCTTCCCGGTTGCCCTCCCACTGCGCCCCTCGCGTGTAGGCGATTTCGACCTCCGATCGCCCCGCTTCCACTTGCTCGACGAGTCGATCGATCCCCTGGAGGACGTCGAGCAGTTCGAACCCCGTCACGACACACGGGATACCGAATTCGGAGGCGATGAACTCCCACGAGTTCGCTCCGATGACGGCGGAGACATGGCCGGGGCAAATGAGCCCATCGAGCTTCACTTCGCCCGCTTCCAGCAGTGCCCTGATCACCGGCGGACAGAGCTTGTGCATGCTGAACACCGCGTAGTTGCCGAGTCCTCTCTCGTCGGCGGTGAGGATCGATGCAGCGATCGTCGGCGCGGTCGTCTCAAATCCCACGCCGAGGAAGACGACGCGCTTGGTAGGGTTCGCCTCTGCCATCGCCAGCGCATCGAGCGCGGAATAGACAATGCGAACGTCTGCCCCCCTGGCCTTCGCTCGCTCAAGGCTCTCCGTGCTCCCCGGAACCCTAATCATGTCACCGAATGTCGCGATGATGACATCCGGAACCTTCGCCAACGCGATCGCTTTGTCCAGTTCCGCAACCGACGTCACACAGACGGGGCATCCTGGTCCGGACAGCATTTCAATGACGTTCGGCAGCGCCTGGCGAACGCCGTTTCGACAGACCGTCACCGTGTGCCCGCCACAGAACTCCATGAACCGCGACGGGGTCCTCGCCTTGCTGTGGATCGAAGCCAAGAGGGCCTTGGCGGCATGCGCGTTGCGGTATTCGGAGACGAACTTCACGCCCCCTCCCGCGAAGCCTCCTCCAGCTGAGCGAACAGCCGAAGGGTCTCTTGAGCCTCGTCTTGATCCAGGATGTTGATCGCGTAGCCGGTGTGGACGATGACGTAGTCGCCCGGCTTGGCATTCGGAGTCAGTCTGATGGAGATCCTGCGCGAGATTCCCCCCATGTCCACTTCGGCCTCGAAGCCGTCAACCGACTTGATCAACGCGGGTATTGCTAGACACATGGTCACTCTCCAAGGCGGCTCGACGCGTGGGCAATCACCGCTTGCCCCAATGAGATGCCGCCGTCGTTGCACGGAACGCGGTGATGGATCAGCACTTCGAACGACGCCTCTTCCAGAGCAGCGACGGTCAGCGCCAACAGCAACCGGTTCTGGAGGACGCCTCCCGTCAACGCGACGCGCTCGATGTCCCGATGTTCCGCCACACGCTCGCAAAGCGCAGAGACTGCTCGCGCTACGGTGTTGTGAAACTTGCCGGAGATCTCCGCTGTTGTGGCCGCAGCCGTTCTGACGTCGTGGGCGATGGCCGCAAGAAGCTCAGCCAGTCGAATCACCAAGTTGCCATTCATCTCGTCGAGAGAGAACGGATAGGAACCAAGATCCTTCACACGGTCCGGCGCCGCCATCTCGAGTTCGATCGCGGCCTGAGCCTCGTAGTCGATCACGGTGCGCACTCCGATCATTGCCGCAACGGCATCGAACAGACGTCCACAGGATGACGTGAGGGGCGCGTTCAGGCCCCGTTCGATCTGCTGACCGATCAGCCTTCGTTCGTCCGGATCGACCGCATCCAGTGGAAGGCCCCGCAGTTCAACGTCTGGGCCCAGAAGACTGAAGAGGTAGCCGAGCGCCATTCGATAGGGTCTCTTGATCGCCGCTTCGCCTCCAGGCATGGGCACGGGCTCGAAGTGACCGACCCGCTGAAACCCGGCGTAGTCGGCGACCAGGAATTCGCCTCCCCAGACCGTCCGATCAAGACCGTACCCGGTCCCATCGAGTGCAACACCCAGAACGGGCCCCTCGATCTGGTTGTCCACCAGACAGCTTGCGACGTGAGCGTGATGGTGTTGCACGGGCACACCGCGCAATCCTTCCCGAGAGATCAGATCGAGCGCGTACTTGGTGGCGGCGTAGTCCGGGTGCATGTCGTAGGCCACGACCACCGGATTCAGCCGGAAGAGTTGCCTGTACCCCGCGACGGTTTCCTCGAAGTGACGCAGGGTCTCTTCGCTGTCCATGTCGCCGATGTGTTGACTGAGAAACGCGCGATTCCCGCCGATCAGGCAGATCGTGTTCTTCAGCTCGGCGCCGCAACCCAGTGTCGGCGACGCCTCGAACGGAAGAAGAATCGGGTCCGGTGCGTAGCCCCTGGCGCGGCGGACGATCTGCGGCGCACCCTGGGTGACAACGCAGACACTGTCGTCACAGCGCCGGTGGATGTCGCGATCGTGAAAGACGAAGTAGTCCGCGATCGGCCCCAGCTTCGACTGCGCTTCTTCGTTGTCCTTCGCCAGGGGTTCGCCGCTGAGGTTCCCGCTCGTCATCACCAATGGGCGACCGACGTCGGCAAGGAGAAGGGCGTGAAGCGGCGTGTACGCCAACATCACTCCTAAGTAGCGCTGGTTCGGCGCCACCGCGGGAGAAACGCCAGAGGATTCCCGCTTCCACCTCACGAGAACGATGGGCGATTCCGGTGACTCCAGCAGCGCCCTTTCCTCAACGGCAAGGATGCAATGCTTCTCGACGGATTGGCTGTCGAGGAACATCACGGCCAATGGTTTGGACGGCCGCCTCTTCCGCTCCCGCAGCCGGCGCACCGCTCCCTCGTTCGTCGCATCGCACACGAGGTGGAAGCCGCCCAAACCCTTGACCGCCAAGACGTTCCCATCCACGAGAAGCTCGGCCGCCTCGGTGAGGACGTCTTGCGCACCGTGCACGCCACCGCCGCTATCCACGAGCCGAAGACTCGGCCCGCACTTGCCGCAGGCGTTCGGCTGGGCATGAAACCTGCGGTCACGCGGATCGTCGTACTCGCTCTGGCACGTCGAACACATGTCAAAGGCGCTCATCGTGGTTCTCAGCCGGTCATAGGGAATGTCTTTGATGATCGTGAACCGTGGACCGCAGTTCGTGCAATTCGTGAACGGATAGCGATGTCGCCTGTCGCCCGCCGTGAGGATCTCGTTTCGGCAGTCCTCGCAGATCGAGATGTCGGGAGAGATCAGCTGCCTCGAACCGTCCTCATGGCAGCTCGGAAGAATCTCGAAGCCGGAATGGCTCGTGACGGGGTGGAACGACGCTTCGATGCCCTCGATCCGGGATCGGGGGGGCGCTTCACGCTCGATGCTCTCGACGAATGAACGAAGCGCTGATTCGTCTCCTTCGACTTCGACCTCGACGGCACCGGACGTATTGCGGACCCAGCCGTTCAAGCCTGACTCGCTCGCAAGCCTGTGGATGAACGGTCGGAACCCCACTCCCTGAACCACGCCTCGAACCCGGATCCTAGCTTGAGACAGCATTCTCGCCGATGCCCTTCCTTCAGCCCGGAGTGCCGCTTCCCGTCTTGCCGCCGACTGGCCGCATTGTAGGAGAACCTTGACATGGGTTCTACCAGGAAACTTGACACCGGCACTTGACAGTGCCCACATGAGACCCATAGGATGCAGGAATGCCGCTCTGGATTTCCGCGTGCAAGCAACCGGCTCCACAAAGGATCTGAAATGTGCATGGGCATACTCATCGATGACGACATGTGCGAGCAGGCCACGCCCGACAGGCGGC
>JBARQW010000152.1:0-2198 GCA_049643905.1 Bipolaricaulia bacterium | reverse complement strand
CGGTCTTGTTGATCGATCCACTCATCAGCTTCGCCCTGCGGGCATTGACCAGCTGCGGAACCATCCCTGCTGCCTCGATCTCATCGGTGATCCAGTACCAGTTGCCGATCGTCTCTACCGCAACCGGAGATCCCGGCTCGAACTCCTCCAGGAATCCCCGTAGCGCTCCCCGTGCGTGATCGATGCGCTGTTCTCGCAGCACCTTCCCCTTCTCGTCCTCCACCAACGCCCACGTGTAATGCTTGTGGGAATCGAACGCGATACACTGCATCGTGCGCCTCCTTGCGGCTACTGCCGCTTCCTTTTCACCGGCAGCGTACTCCACTGCCGGCAAAGGAGGCGCGCGTTCATAACATCACATACCGCAACTGGGAGCGCTGTTAGGGTATGTGTCCTCGGATTCAATCCCACGAGCCACTCGGGCTATAGCATGTCTTGCTCCCGCGACGCACCGCCCTCCGTGGATTCATCTCGTACTTCAGTAGATGGCGAGTTGATCCTCTCATCTCTCGGCGGCGGCTGAGTGTTATGAGGTCTTGTCTCTGCCTGGACTTGGGACGGCTTGCTCTTGGAGCGCCGCTTCCTCAGTGCTGCGTTCGCGGCCTTGCTGACCTGCTTCTGCGCTTTCGCCGCAGCCTCACCTTCTACGACATCTCGCTTCAGGACTTCCGGGAGTAGCTCGCGGATCTCAGACGCAGAAACCTTGGCGCCCGGCGCGATCCGGCGCAATTCTCGCCGAATAACATTGAGCACTGGATCGCAGTGGATGACCGCAGCGATCACGAATCGATTGACGACTTGCACGTGTTCGTGAAACTCCTCGATCGCCGCAGTTGCGAGGCCCTCCTTGGAGAGAAGGAAGAGCAGCTCTTGGTGCTCTGCCTTTCTTGGGGACATGGACAGGAAGTCGAAGCGAAACACCAGCTCGCACCGAATGGGCTTCTCAAACGCCAGCCTGTGCACTTCCCATTCAATGCCGTTGGTGAGAACGATCCACGGAACACCATGATTGGCGCCATAGCCGATGGCCTGACGCAGGTGGCTCTCCTTGAGATCGAGGCCGACCGCCTTCACTTCTATCAGGTACTTGACCGAGTCATTGAGCCTGACCGCCAGGTCGCAGTAGGTGCCTCGTATGGCCTGCTCACTCGTTATCTCGGCGTACTTGTCATAGCCGAAGACTCTCTCAAGCATGTCGGCCACGATCGTGACTGTATCCGACTCGTTGATATCCCGGTCTTTCGCAGCTTTCAGTATTCTTTGAAACGTGCGTGTTGACTTGCCGAGTCTCTCAGAGACCTTCTTTGGGATCTTGGCCATTCCGAACCTCCCACAGGGATGTGCAACAGCTTCTCCCACGTGAGGAGTAGGCTACACCGAAGACCCGCCAACAAGCAATCCGGGCTCAGCAGCGAGAGGGGAGTTCGTCTTCGGTCTGTGGGCTGGTGGTCATACCTCTTGGTTTCGAATCGAGTCACGCGAGAGCGCCTGTGTCTCGGACGGTCAGTCCGGCTTGAGTGGACCCAGCGGACGATCGGGCGGCTCGGGGAAGCTGGGGTCAGAGCTTTATTCTCGAATCGCCCGAGGAGGAGACACGCGCGTTGCCGGGTGCCAGGATCACAGGCCCAGCAGGATTCGGAGATAGTCAGCCACTTCTTCCATGACTTCGGATGACACCTCTCCGACGTGTTCCACGAGGCGATCCTTCGAGATGCAGCGTGGCTCCTCGCACTTGACGAAGCTGCGCTTGGTGAGGCCGCCTTCGGGTGGAACGACGAGGACGTGGAACGGGATGCCCTTCTCTCGTGACGTAATCGGCAAGACGACCACGAGACCGGCTGGGCCGTGGTTGAATCGATCGACCGTGGCGATCAGGCACGGCCGAGTTCCGTGGGTCTCGTGCCCCTCTGTTGGACTGAGGTTGACTTGCCATACCTGTCCTCGCGAAGGCTGGCGCATGGCCTAGCTTCCTGCGGGTCCGTCAGTTAGCGTGGTATCCCAGGCCGCTCGTTCCTCCAGCTCGTCGTCCCACGGCTTGGAGTCGGAGCGAAGAGCCGCGTAGGCCGTGTTTGCTTTGTCCAGCAGGACCTGGCGCCGGTAGGCCTCGACGGCTTCGTCGACGACTTCCTGCTGTCGTTTGCCCGTGATCTGCGAGAGTTCCCGCACGGTGTCGCGCGCTTGGCTCGTCACTCGGATGG
>JBARQW010000151.1:0-5151 GCA_049643905.1 Bipolaricaulia bacterium | reverse complement strand
TCGAGTAGGCGGCACCTGAGCAAGAGCTCAGTTGCTTGCGAGTTTCACCGCGTGAGACTCAGGCTGGGGGGCTTGCGAGATTGCTTCGCAATCTCGTCTTCGACATTCCGACCCTGAGTTCACTGCGAGTCTCCCGCGCTACAGAACTCCAACGAACGCGTTACCCCCTCAGTCCCTCAGGCTCCAGACAGCGAATGCCCCGCTCTGCGGGCTCGTGCTTGCAGCTCTGGCACCATTCGGCCTAGATGATCCTCGCGACTGCCCGAATCCGCCGAGGGAATGCCATGCACCATGCTCTTCGCCACGCGCAGTTGTCGCGTCTCTCAGCCTGTCTCGTCCCGGAAAGCGACGCTGGCTGAGGAGGCGGAGAAGCCGCTCCTGGCCATTCAGCCGGTCTCTGGGCTATTCTTCGGGTCAACTGGGGCGATCGCCGTCTCAGCTTGCGGAGGGGAGAAAGATGAAGCGACTACTGATCTGGGCTTGCTGCGGATTGATCCTTCTTGGGCTGGTCGGGTGCTCCGAGCCGGCCGAAACGACACCTCCTGAGGAGAGCGAGGGGACCGAGACCTTGCTCCCCGGAGCGTCTGAACAGGCTGAGACCCCGCTTCCTGAAGAGCCTGCGCAGGTCTATACCCTGCGCACGGAAGGTCCGGTAGCCAGGCTCGGTTCCGGAAGAGTGCAGATGGCCGTCTTCTCCCCAACTGGGGAGTACTTGGCGGTAGCCACGAGTATCGGCGTGGAGTTGCGACGGGGCGACACACAGGAACTCGTTCGATTCCTCAGTGGCCACACAGGACCCGTCACGACCATCGCCTTCTCTCCCGGCGGCACGGTGATCGCATCCGGATCGTGGGACGAGACCATCAGACTGTGGAACGTGGAAACGGGCGAGGTTATGCGCATCCTTCCCAGTCGTGGATCGGGCGTCTACACGGTGGCTTTCTCCCCGGATGGAGAAGTTCTCGCGTCGGGATACGAGGATGGAACAATCGTGTTGTGGGAGGCGAATACGGGTGAAGTGGCCAATACTCTCGCTCGCCATTCGCTCTTCGCCACGTCGGTCACCTTCTCGCCGGATGGCTCGCTCCTCGCGTCGGGCTCCGGCGACGGAACGATCGTGCTGTGGGACGCGTCGACGGGCGAGCCGATGCGCACGCTCACGGGCCATGCCTACATCGTCAGCTCGATCGCCTTCTCTCCTGATGGGACGACCCTCGCGTCGGGGTCGACGGACACGACGCTGATGCTGTGGGACGTGGAAACGGGCGAGCTGATCCGCAACCTCATTGACCACACCGATTGGGTCAACTCGGTCGCGTTCTCTCCTGACGGAGCCATGATCGCGTCGGCGTCGGGGGACCGAACCATCAGACTCTGGGAGGTGGAGACGGGGGATGTGCTACGCAGCCTCGCCGGACACTCGGACTGGGTCAGTTCCGTCTCTTTCTCTCCGGACGGGGCGTACCTCGCGTCGGCGTCGTGGGACGAGACGATCAAGCTGTGGGACGTGTCAGCGGGATCGTTGGTTCGTACGCTTGATGACTACTCGCCGCGCAGCGTTTCGGTGACCTTCTCCCCGGACGATACAATTGTCGCTTCGGGGTCAGGGGACGACACCGTCGTGCTTTGGGAGGTGGAGACGGGCAAGGTGGTGCGGACCCTCGCCGGCCATGAGTCCTTCGTCACGTCCGTCGCCTTCTCTCCGGACGGAACCGTGCTCGCGTCGGGATCAGACGACGAAACGGTCATCTTATGGGAGACGGAGACGGGCGAGCCGCTACGTACTCTCACAGGCCACACGGCCTTCGTAACATCTGTCGCAGTCTCCCCGGACGGCAGGTTGATCGCGTCGGCTTCCGGCGACGGGACGATCCGTCTGGCGGAAGTGAAGACGGGCGAGCCGGAGCGCACGCTTGATCATGCGCATTGGGTCACGTCCATGGCGATCTCCCCGAACGGCATGCTCCTTGCGTCCGCGGGCAATGACGCCACCATCAAGCTGTGGGACGTGGAAACGGGCGATCTGGAGAGCACCCTGACCCTCCCTGGTGCCGAGTTCTTCGCCAATACCGTCGCATTCTCACCAGACGGGGCAATCCTCGCCGCCGGGTTGAAGGACAGCACGATCAGATTGTGGGACGTCTCGACGGGCGAAGAGGTGCTCACGCGTTCTCTCGGGTTCAGATTGAACGTGATCTCCGTGGCCTTTTCGCCGGACGGCGCGTTCGTCGCATCGGGGCTGAGCGACGGCACGATCAAGGTTCTCTCTCCGGAAGTGGGCGAAGTGGTGTTCGACCTCGTCGGTCACACCGACATCGTCACGTCGGTCGCTTTTTCCCGCGACGGGGCGTTCCTCGCATCGGGATCGCAGGACGGAACCGTACTCCTCTGGGACGTCGCGGGCATGGACTGAGGGTCTTCCGAGACGTTCATACGGCAAGAAGACTGCGCCTTGTCCCGCGGGGAAGCAGGCACCGTGACTTCAATCCCGCCGAGTTACCCCCGGTCGATCCGGCTCTTGAGTAGCGCGTACTGCAGCTCCAGGCGGTGCTTGTGACGGCGCTCTTCCTCAACGAGAGCCGCAAACAACTTCTCCTCGCTCGTGGAGGCCCCGCGCATTCGTTCGTAGAGAGTGACGGCCTTCTCCTCGCGCCTGATGGCAACCGAAAGCACATCCAGGACCGTCATCTCTTCCTCGGCCGGCGCGTCCGGCAGGTCTTCCACAAGCCCGAACTCCGCGTGGGCCAAGCCCTCGGCGATCAGGGCATCCGGTGTGATGGTCGATAGCTTCTCGGCGTGTCCGCGCTCGTCGGATGCGAGCTCGGCAAGGAGCTTCCGTACGTCCTCATCATCGCTTCGCTCGGCCCACCGAAGATAGAACTCCTCAGCCGCTGTCTCCTTCGCGACGGCGAAGTCGAGAATCTGCTTTGCCCGATCATCCATTGCGTCCCCCTTTCCAGCCCGTTCGAAGCCGAGCGCGCGGCATTCAGGCTCTCGCCGCTGCAGCCCAGTCCGGAAAGCGCCCTAGGCTTCCGTCACCCGCTGTGCTTTCCCTGCACTTCGTGGGATGCTGCCGATGGGGGCGGGCTGCACCTCTACTCGAATTCCGAGCATGTTGTAGATCCCACGCGACACCCGCTTAGCCATCCGATCGGGATCTCCCGAATCCGCACACTCGGGCGTCGGCTCGACGAGGACGCGGATGTCACTCAGCGGCGTCTTCGGAAGCTTGACGATCTGGTAGTTCTCCGACGCGCCCTCCACGGCCATGATCGCCTCTTCGATCTGTCGAGGGAAGAGCATCACGCCCTTCACCTTGATCATGTCGTCGGATCGACCGAGAATGCGCGAGTGGCGCGGGAGCGTCCGGCCACATGGGCATTCTTCGTCCAGGAGGACGGCCAGATCCCGTGTCCTGAAGCGAATCACGGGGAACGCCTCCTTCGTCAGCGTTGTGAAGACCAGCTCCCCGCGTTCTCCCGGTGGCAGTTGCTCCCCCGTCGCAGGATCGACGACCTCCATCAGGAAGGCGTCCGCGTTCGCGTGGAAGCTCTCCGCCTCTCCGCAGGAGAAGGAGACCCCGGGCCCCATCACCTCCGTCAGGCCGTACTGCTCGCACGCCTTCATGCTCCATACGCGTTCGACCTGCGACTTCAGCTCGTCGCTCCACGTCTCTGCTCCGAGGAACCCGAACTTGATCCGAAAATCCCCGGAAGGATCAAGACCCATCCCCTTGGCGACCTCCGCCATGTAGAGGGTGTACGAAGGAGTTGCCGCCAACGCCGTCGCTCCGAAGTCTCGCATGATGGTGAGCTGCCGTGCCGTGTTCCCCGCTCCAACCGGAATGACCGTGGCGCCGATCCGGTCCGCGCCGAGGTCGTGGCCGTGTGCGCCGGTGAAGAGGCCATAGCCGTACGCGTTCTGCAGGATGTCGTCCTGTCTGAATCCCCCGGCCCACATGGAGCGAGCCATCAGATCGGCCCAGCCTTCCAAATCTCGCTTCGTGTATGTGGCCACAACGGGCCGCCCTGTCGTTCCGGAGGAGGCATGGATATAGAGAACGTCCCTCATCGGAGCGCAGGTTAGGCCGAACGGGTAGTACTGTCGAAGGTCGTCTTTGGTCAGAAACGGGAGCTTCGTCAGATCTTCGAGCGTCTTGATGTCCGCGGGTTTCACGCGCGCAGCCTCCAGTCGCCGTCGGTACTCCGCGTTGCTGTCACAAACATGTCGGACGATCTCGTTGAGCCGCTTCAGCTGGAGTTCCTCAAGTGCCTCCCGCGGCATCCGCTCGATCCCTTCGTCCCAGTACTTCCTCTCCACGTTTCCTCCTCGTGATCGCAGCCATCGGCCGGCGTCTCCCTGACGCGCATCCCGCCACTTCGAGCCGGCACATGAGCCGCGCCATGCTCCCGTCTCACCATACCCCGAGGCGGCGCATCCGACTAGTCACCCTTTGCGTGCCTCTCGCAGCGCCACCCACCGTCTCCGACCGCCTTCTCCGCGTGACAACTGGGCTTGTCGGGCCACTTCCGAGAGCGTACTGTTGGCGGCACTTCGGGATCGTGGTGGAGGGGTAGACGTTGAGAAACTCTCAAGTCGTTCGAGCGGCGATTGCTGCCTTGCTCCTGTCGTTGTTGGCGGTGTCAGTGATGCTGGCCGAGGAGTCCAGCGATCACAACGACTGGTTCGCGGTTCGGTTGAGCGGCGGCGCAACCGGGTCTCCTCAGACGATGGCGAGCGCCAAGCTCGAGGCAGCAGTCGGCCAAAGCGGTTTCTCCTTGGCCGCGTGGATGGAGTTGCCGTACCTACCATTCTTGAGTGCAGTCGCCGGAGGGGATCTTACGGTCTCTCTCGACTGGTTGTCCCTGAGCGCCAGTCTCAGGCGGGAGTTGGCGCTTCGTCAGAGCTCGGTCTCGTTCGTGGGGCGAGCAACGCCCCCCGCATGGCTGCTCTACGCGGGCTCTCCGGGCCTGCTCGGAGGCGTCACTGCGACTGCGACCGTCACGGACGGCCCGCAATGGAGCTCCGACGGCAACGGTCTCACCCTCTCACCGTACCTCACCGGGGTCGTTTTCGTCGGCGAGGCGCTGCTGTCGTCCACCGTCGGATTCGACGCGCGGATCGAGTCCGACGCGCGTCCCCCGAGAGTCT
>JBARQW010000150.1:0-2425 GCA_049643905.1 Bipolaricaulia bacterium | reverse complement strand
GCCGAAGAGCTGATCGAGGCGCTCAAGTATGTGAACGGCTACGAGCCGGAAGAACCTTGGCTCGGATTCACCGGCGACGCCGTGCTGCGGCTTCAGGGGATCAAACTGGTCGACGGCCGGATGCCCGGCTTCGCCGCATGTGTCGGTGCGTTGCCGACCAACGAGGAGGCCGTCGAGCTTGCGCGCTCGCTGCAAGAGCGCAGCATCCTCGTCTTCATGGCGTCGAACACCGCCGGACGGTCGATGGCCGAGCAGCTCGCGGAAGAAGGCGTCGAGATGGGATGGGACACGTTCCTCGTCCCCTACGGCAAGGACACATCTGCGGCCGTGCTGGCGCTCAATTTCGCCGCCCGTGCGGCGATGACGTTCGGCGGGGTGAAGCCGGGCGACCTCGAAGCGGCGCGGAAGATCCTCATGTACAACAAGGAGCGCGTGTACGCGTTCGTCCTGGCGCTCGGCGCGGACCACGAGCCCTCCGGCAACGGGGATCAGTTGCTGACCGACGAGAAGTACGCCACGGCCGCCGGCGCGATCAACTTCGGTTTCCCCGTGATCTCGGACGTGGGGATTCCCCAGATTCTCCCGCGTGGCATTTGCACGTACGAGCACGTCGTTTCCGGAATCCCGCGCGCCGAGATCGTGAAGAAGGCCGTGGAAGTGCGCGGCCTGAAACTGAAAATGAGCGAGATTCCGATTCCGGTCCCGTACGGGGCCGGCTTCGAAGGCGAGCGTGTTCGCAAGGAACAGATGCAGGTCCAATTCGGCGGCAAGTACACCGAAGCGTTCGAGCTCGTCCGCGGTCGGCCGATGGACGCGATCAAAGACGGATCGATCGAGCTGATCGGCCCCGACATCGACGAAGTGGAGGAGGGCGGCGCGCTTCCCTTCGGCGTTGTGGTGGAAGTCGCGGGTCGCGATTTCAGAGAGGATTTTGAGACCGTCGTCGAACGACGGATCCACGAGTTCTCCTCGTGGGCGTACGGTGTCTTCCACATGGGGCAGCGTGCGATCGTCTGGGTGCGGATCAGCAAGGAGGCGTACGCGAAGGGCTTCCGACTGAAGCACTACGGCGAGGTTCTGGTGGCCAAGCTGCGGGAGGAATTCAGCGCGATCATCGACAAGATCCAGGTCAAGATCTACACCGATCTTGAGAAGCTGGCCGAGCCGCTCGAGGAGGCGCGAACCGTCTATCGGCAGCGGGATGACCGGATCAAGGGGATGATCGACGAGGACATCGACACCTTCTACTCGTGCGTCCTTTGCCAGTCCTACGCGCCCGATCATGTCTGCGTCGTGACGCCTGAACGCCTTGGGCTGTGCGGGGCGTACACGTGGCTCGACTGTGCGGCGAGCTTCGAGATGAACGCGCACGGCCCCAACCAGCCGATCAAGAAGGGTGTGACGATCGATGAGAGACTGGGTCAGTGGAGGGGCGTGAACGAGTACCTTGAGGTCGCATCGAACGGGAACCTCGAGCGTTTCAACGCGTACTCGATGATGGAGGACCCGATGACGAGTTGCGGCTGCTTCGAGTGCATCACGGCGATTCTCCCCGAGACGAACGGCGTCATGATCGTCAACCGTGAGTTCGAAGGCATGACGCCGATCGGGATGAGTTTCTCTACGATGGCAGGCCAGATCGGCGGAGGGATCCAGACGCCGGGCTTCGTCGGGATGGGGAAGCTGTACATCTCCAGCCGGAAGTTCATCTCCGCCGAGGGGGGCCTCGAACGCGTCGTGTGGATGCCGAAAGCGCTGAAGGATGAGATCCGCGACCGGCTCGAGGAGCGACTCGCAGACGCGGGGAAGGCTGACTTCCTCGACAAGATCGCGACGGAGGACGACGCCACGACCAGCGAGGAACTGCTCGCTTTCCTGGAGAAGGTCGAGCATCCGGTCTCCGCGATGGAACCGATGATGTAAAGGGGGACGGCGAGAGCAATGGCGAAGGTAACCGGAATCGAGATCTACAAGCTGCTACCGAGGACCAATTGCGGTGACTGCAACTTCCCGACGTGCATGGCGTTCGCGATGCAGGTCGCGGCGAAGAAGGCCGCGCTTGACCAGTGCCCGCACGTCTCAGCCGAGGCCCAGTCGACGCTAGGCGAGGCGCAGTCGCCCCCGATGCGTACCGTGAAGATCGGCGTCGGAGACGCCGAGTTCACGATCGGCGGCGAGACGGTCCTGTTCCGACACGAGGAGAAGTTCCACCACCCGGCCGGCGTTGCGATTCGAGTCTCCAACGCGCTTTCGGACGCGGAGATCGACGCCAAGCTCGACGCCGTCTCGAAGCTGCATTTCACGCGCGTCGGTGAGGAGATCGGCGTGGACTTCGTCGCGGTCGATTGCGAGCACGCCGACGAAGGCCGCTACCGCGCGGCCGTGAAGCGCGTGAGCGAGAAGACCGAGCTCCCCCTGATTCTCC
>JBARQW010000149.1:0-3758 GCA_049643905.1 Bipolaricaulia bacterium | reverse complement strand
CGTCGATGGCCAAGGGCGGATCGTTGCACAAGACGGTCACCGTCACCGTCGCCTCGTTGGAGACCGCTCCCTCGTCATCCTCGATGGTGTAGCTGAAGCCGTCATCGCCGCAGCTTCCGGGATCCGGCAGGTACGTGGCGACTCCGCTGACTGGATGCACGCTCACGGCGCCGTCTTCGGGGCTCTCGGTGATGACGACCGTTGTCTTGTCGGTGGTTCCGTCGCTGTCGGTGTCGTTGGCGGCGATGTCGATGCCGATGGACGTGTTCTCATCCGTGGTCGCGGTGTCATCATTGGCGACAGGGGCCTCGTTCCCGGCGAGGGTCCCCGGGCCGGGGCCCGGAAGGAATCCGCCAACCGCGATCTCCTTGCGCTCCTTGATCCCGACCCGCGTGTCGGCCACGGCATTCCATGCATCGAGAGTGAAGTTGACCTCGCGCGTTTCGCCTTCGTCATACGCCTCCTCGAACTTGAGGCCATACACCCCCGTCTTCGGATCGTCGCCGACCTCGTAGTCCTCTGAGGCATCGACGACGTTCGACGCGTCGAGCACTGGATCGAACTCGATCACCCAGTGGCTGAGCGAGGGGCTCGTGCCAGATGTGACGGAATATGTCCACGTCGAGGTTCCGTCGTCGTTGTAGGTGACTCCGAGAAACTCGAACGTGTGCCCTCCGACCAAAAGTATGTCCTGGCCGAGCGCGCCGACCACCAGTCCGGCCGACAGAGCCGCCGCGAGGATGAACATGTGGATGAGACGGATTCGGTGAGTAGACCGGCCAGGCCGATCCGGCAGTCGGAGGTTGACACCTCCCTCTTTGAGGCTTCTTCGACGACGCATGCCATACCTCCTTCTGCATTCGGCGGCTGGCAACCTGCTACCTCGTCGAAGGAGGCCTGCGGCTTTGCGTCCCACCCTCACGGGTGGTTTGCCCTTTCAGCCTGTGCACCTTTCCAGTGATGCTGGATCTCTGTGGAGGATTGTGCCTAGCAACGCGTCTTCTTAGCATCTTCTCGGCGTTGCTTCCAGCATCTGAGTCATACATTACATCCTATTACGGAGCCAATACGAGTCTCCTAGGGCTCTTCCGATATCGTAGCCTAGGAATCCCCCCTGCGCTGAGCCAAGTGCTGTGGCATATCGGTTCCGCGCCAGCCTATCAGATCGGTCATGCGACCGTGCAAGACGCGTTTCATGCCTCTTCCGGCCATGTGGGCTTCCGGAGTGCCGCGGAATGCCGTACACACACCGCGAGACACGAATCCACAGGGAAATGGATGCAGAAGGGGTGGAGGATGTATCGCAGTTCAGTACGCAAGTTCGTTCAGGGTGTCCTGGGTTTGCTGGACGAGGGGCGCGATCTCAGTTTCGACCAAGTCGTCGAGCTGAAGGACTACACGGTCGACGAGGTGCTGTCCAAACTGCGAGGGGACGAAGCGCAGCAGATCCGTGACGGGATGCCGCACGATGATTGGGCTGAGATCATGGCCTACATCGGACGATTCACGACCGCTCATGGACCTCAGGCGCTCCACTTTTACGAAGCCAGGATTGAGCGGAGCTTCCTTTGCTGGCTCGCGGCGATCGGCGTCGAGTTGCTGATGGACCTGTAGCCGGAGCTGACCCAGGAGAAACCGCTGGTCGCTCCGAGCATCGGACGTTCCATTCATGCGAGATGCCTGTCCTGCTCAAAGCGCTTGTCGACGCGATATTAGGGGTCTGTCGAATTCACCAAGAGGTGGCCGGTTGGAGACGAAGGGGAATGAGCGTGATCTGCTCCGCGATGGGAACGGAAAACGGCAGATTCCCGCGAAGGCGAGCGACTGCGCCTTGCCGATCTGATTCGACACGCGGGAAACGGGATCTATCAGTGCACGGAGGACGGCGAATTCCTGACCACCAACCCCGCGCTGGCGCGGATGCTCGGCTACGACAGCGAGAAGGATCTGACTCAGGGCACGCTCACCGAGCACTACGCGTCGGTCAAGGATGCCGTCATCGTCGATCGCCGCCTTCGAGACGAGGATCGGATCGACAGCTTGGAGTTGACCCTCAAGGGCAAAGACGGTCCGCTGGTCGACGCGATTCTCAACGCCCGTGCCGTGCGAGATGAAAGAGGCGATCTCGTCTATCACGAGGGAATCCTCACCGACGTCTCCCATCTGAAGCGTCAGGAGAAGCAGCTCCTGCATCTGGCGACCCACGATCCGCTGACCGCCCTTCACAATCGGCGCGAGTTCAACGCGATCCTCGAGCGCCACCTCGCGCAGGTCAAGCGCTATTCCGGACACGGGGCGCTCCTGTGGATGGACCTCGACGGCTTCAAAGAGATCAACGACGGCCTGGGTCACAAGGCGGGCGATGAGCTTCTCGCGAGCCTCGCGCACCGGATGAAATCGACGGTGCGGGAATCGGACGTGCTTGCCCGCCTCGGCGGAGACGAGTTCGCGATTCTCTACCCGAACGTTGACGCAACGCAGGCTCAGATCGCGGCGGCGAGGCTCTTGGATGCCATTCGGCAACACACGGCCGTGATCCAGGGGCAGTCGATTCGGACGACGGCGAGCATGGGGATCGTCCTGTTTCCGGAACATGGGATGCAGTCGACCGAGCTTCTCATGCAGGCCGACATGGCGATGTACAAAGCGAAGGATCAGGGCCGCAATCGGTTCTGCGTCTACTCTCCGGAAGACGGGCCGATGGAAGCGCCGGAGCAGCGAATCGACTGGCTTCGGACCCTTCGGGAAGCGCTGGAGAACGACGGGTTCGTCTTGTATGCCCAGCCGATCCTGGATCTCAAGACCGACGAGATCATCCGGTATGAGATCCTGATCCGCCTTCTCGACAAGGATGGGGGGATCATCCCGCCGGGGGCCTTCCTCGACATCGCCGATCAGTTCGGCTTGAGCGGCGACATCGATCGCTGGGTACTGACGAAGGCGACGCAGATCCTGTCCAGCGCAGCGCAAGAGGGGAAGGAGCTTTCGTTCGCGATCAACCTCTCTCCCCGCACGATGACCGATCGTGAGTTCCTCGAGCTGATTGCGGACATGCCGGCGCTCAGCGTCATCGGACCGGTTCGGCTGGTGATGGAGATCACCGAGACGGCCGCGATCTACAACATCCACGTTGCCAAGGACTTCCTGCGGACCCTGAGAAACCAGGGATACGAGTTCGCGCTCGACGACTTCGGAATGGGGTTCTCGTCGTTCTATCAACTGAAGAACCTGGACATCGACTACCTGAAGATCGACGGGAGCTTCGTTCGCAACCTCTCGAAGGACCCGGTCGACAAGCACCTCGTCATGGCGATGGTTCATCTGGCCCGAAGCCTGGGGAAACGCACGATCGCCGAGTTCGTCGAGGACGCCGAGACCCTCGAGATGCTCCGGTCGATCGGCGTCGACTGTGCGCAGGGCTTCCACATCGGACGGCCGAAGCCGCTAGACGACGTTCTGGCCGGAATCCCGAAGACCGTTTGACGCGAAGAGGCTCGGATCGACCGATCGCGGCATTCCCGCTTCGCATCTGGACGGCGCGCGCGTGAGTGTGCTAGAGTGAGGAAATGAAACGGGATTCTCGCTGGGTCGGGCTCGCAGTTCTCAGCGCGGCGATCGTGATCGTCGGTCTCCTGTTCGTTCTTCGAGTCATCGGCCCGGCGGCGTTTCCGGCGGGCGCGATTGTCGTCCCGCGAGACGTTCCCACACTCCGGGAGGCACTCCGGGACGCGCCCCCTGATGCGACGATCGTTCTCCAG
>JBARQW010000148.1:0-3492 GCA_049643905.1 Bipolaricaulia bacterium | reverse complement strand
AAGATGAAGGCAAACATGGGCTCAGACCTTCGCTCCCGCACCACGCACGACACACCGCTCAGAGAAACGCTCCTCTCCTGGGCCTGCTTCGGAATCGAAGCTCCTCCTTCCTTCCCCGACCCTGATTGCAGATACTGGACCAACTCGTCACACGAAGGAGGCCCTCATGATCGATCGCGTTCACCAACACATCCTCTCGGAACTGCAGCAGGGAGCACGAACGGACACGATCTTCGTGGTCGTCGCCGTTCTGCTGAACCTGCTGATGCTGGCGATCAGCTCCGGGATTGCGCAGGAATCGGCAGAGAGCGGGACGACGACAGCGGTGCTGGGGTTGTTCATGGCGCTGACAGCCGTGGTCAACATCGTCGCGATTCTCGGTTTGCTGAAGGGGAAGGAGACGAGAGCGAGGCTGATCGGCGGTCTGCTGAGACTGTATGCCGACCAGCACGTCGACGGCTACTACGACCCGGCGCTGCTCAAGAACTACAGTGCCCGCTACTACTTGTTCATCCTGGTTGTCGTCTGCATGGGAGCCGTCGCCATCGTCGTACCACTGCTATTGCGCTAAGTCGCGCTACTCGCGCGCAGGATCGAGCTCCGGTCACGCACGGAGGACTCCTTCGCTCAGCAAGGCCGATCGACTTGGGGACGCTGGGCCTCATCGCAGCTGGTACCATGGCCGATGGCACCAGAGAGGAGGATCCCATGAACATATCTGGACTGCATCTTCTCTTGACGTACCAGTGTAATCTCGAATGCGATCACTGCTTCGCCTGGGGAAGCCCGTGGCAGACGGGGACGATCACGCTGGAGAAGATCCGGGAGATCCTGCGCCAGGCGAGCGAGCTGGGGACGGTCGAGTGGTTCTACTTCGAGGGTGGAGAGCCGTTCCTCTTCTATCCAATCATGGTCCGAGCAGTCGAGGAGGCCGTGGATCTCGGGTTCAAAGTGGGGATCGTGACGAACGGCTACTGGGGGACGGATCACACCGATGCGCTCGAATGGCTCCGGCCGTTCAAGGGACTCGTTCAGGACCTTTCGGTGAGCAGCGACCTGCTCCACTGGAGCGAGGAGCTCAGTCGTCAGGCAGAGATCGCCAAGCAGGCGGCGAAGGAGCTTGGGATCCCGCTCGGGATCATCAGCATCGCGCAGCCAGAGACGCCCGACGCTCCGTCCGCCGTCGGGAAGCTCCCCTCAAGCGAATCGGGAATCATGTACCGCGGACGCGCGATCGAGAAGCTGGTTGACAAGGCGCCTCGAACGTCGTGGACCGCGTTCACCGAGTGCCCGTTCGAGGACCTGCGTGACCCCGGGCGCCTGCACCTCGATCCACTGGGGAACGTTCACGTGTGCCAAGGCATCTCCCTGGGGAACGTGTTCCACGAACCCTTGGGCGACATCGTCCGAGCGTTCGACGCCGACGTCGGAGCCGGCACCCATCCGATCTTGTCCCCGCTCCTTGCCGGCGGTCCGGCTGCACTGATCGAGCAGCACGGCCTCGATCACGAGGACGGCTATGCGGACGCGTGCCACCTGTGCTACGAAGCGCGCCAGGCGCTTCGCGACCGATTCCCGCAGATCCTCACGCCGGATCAGATGTATGGCGTCGTGAGCGCATGACTGAGCGGAAGATCGGGATCCTTCATCCGGGGAACATGGGCGTGTCGATCGCCGCGTCCGCGAAGGCGAGCGGGAACACGATCTGCTGGGCCTCCGAGGGTCGAAGCGATCAGACGCGCGAGCGGGCCGAGAAGGCGGGACTGGTCGATGCCGGGACGCTCGACGCGATCTGCGAGACGTGCTCGGTCATCCTATCGGTCTGTCCTCCGCACGTCGCTGAGGACTTGGCGATCGAGGTTCTTGAGGATGGATTCAGGGGAATCTACCTCGACGCCAACGCGATCTCGCCTGAGCGAACAGGCCAGATCGGGCAACGCGTAAGCGACAACGGCGCAACGTTCGTCGACGGCGGGATCATCGGAGGGCCGGCCTGGGAGCCTGGGAGAACGTGGCTGTATCTCTCGGGACCGGGTTCCGCGGCGGCCGAGATCGCCAGCTGCTTCACCGGCGGACCGCTGGAGACAGCGGTGATTGGGGAGACGATCGGCAAGGCCTCGGCCCTCAAGATGTGCTACGCCGCGTACACGAAGGGGACCTCCGCGCTCCTATCGGCGATCCTGGCAACCGCTGAGGCGCTCGGCGTCAGGGAAGACCTCGAGACCCAATGGTCACGAGGCGGGTCGGACTTCGCCGATCGGACCCGTGAGCGGGTGCAACGCGTAACGGCCAAGGCGTGGCGGTTTGTCGGTGAGATGGACGAGATCGCAGCCACGTTCCGCTCCGCCGGGCTGCCCGGCGAGTTTCACGAGGCCGCCGCCGAGATCTATCGCCGTATGGAGGGCTTGGAGAAGTCGTCGACGGTTCCGCCACTCGATCAGGTTCTCAGCGCGCTCCTAGAGGACGACGAGCGCGGCGCACTCCCTAGGGGGTAGAAAACCCGGATTCAACTTGAACTTCTGCGATCTATTTCCCCCCCGTCACGGCTTGCGCGCTGAAACCATGATGTACCAGTGGGTCGATCGCTCCTCGCCATCCACGGTTTCAAGTCGCAGCTTAGACTCTTCCTCTGCCGACAGGCCGTCTAGGATCGCATGGATTTCCACGACGTTCTCCGGTGAGACGCGCTCGGTCAGCGACGTCACCGGTCGATGCTTGGTGTAGGGCTCGACGGTCTCGACGGAGAGCCCGGCGCTCTCCAGGAGTTTGAACCAGCGACTGGCCCGATACTGACGAACGTGCGATTCGTCGTGCAGGCAGTCGAGCCGATGCATCGTCTCGTCAATCCAGTCGTCTTCAGGGACGCTCCGGTCGTCAATCAGCAGCATTCCGCCGGGACGGAGCGCGCGGACCATCTCGGCCAACGCACGATCGATATCGCTGAAGTGGTGTGCCGAGCGGCGGCAGGTGACCAAATCGAACGCCTCTTCGAGCTCGCGTGGGAGTCGATGGACGTCCGCCAGTTGGAACGTCACGTTGTGAATGTTTCTTTGCTGCGCCAGCTTGCTTGCCTCGCGAAGCATCTCCTCGGTCAGGTCGAGACCGACGACCTCTCGAACACGCGGCGCGAACGCCAGTGCGGTATGACCGGTGCCCGTTCCGATGTCGAGAACGCGCCAATCGGGACTCGGATCGGCAATCCCGACCAACCGGCTGAGGACCTCTCGATCTGTGTGCGCTGCGCTGGTGGTGTACAGATCTGCTCGATCACCGAAGATCGCCCTTGCTCGTTCTTCGTAGCTTGCCGCTCCACCCATGCTCCACCTCCATCGCGCATCAAGGAGTCCGGAAGCTAGTCTTGCGCGGCGCTGAGCTCCGGCCAGGCGCAGTGGATCTCGTCGCTCAGCGGGACGGGACGGCCGGTCTTCTCGTCGAGGAAGACGACAGTGACTTCAGCATTCACGCAAACCTCGTCCGACGAGGCGAAGCGGG
>JBARQW010000147.1:0-2296 GCA_049643905.1 Bipolaricaulia bacterium | reverse complement strand
CCCTAAAGCCGGACAGCCCCGCCATCTTCGATGGCTACTGGAGTGCGCCCGACCTCGATGCAGAAGCGTTCTCCGGTGGCTGGTATCGGACCAAGGACTTGGCGCGGATGGACGAGGACGGCTATCTGTTCTTCGAGGGGCGGGCCGACGACGTGATACTGACCTCGGGTTACCGCATCGGGCCGTTCGAGGTCGAGGATGCGCTGGTCTGTCATCCTGCCGTCGTTGAGGCGGCGGCCGTCGCGTCGCCCCATCGAGAGAGAGGTGAGATCGTCAAGGCGTTCATCATCCTCGCGGACGGATACGCGCCGTCGGACGAGTTGACCAAGGAGCTGCAGGATCACGTCAAGAGCGTCACCGCTCCCTACAAGTATCCGCGCGCCATCGAGTACCTTGCGGAGCTTCCGAAGACGATGAGTGGTAAGATCAAGCGTGCGGAACTGAAGAAGAAGGAATGGGAGGGCTGGGATCGGCGATGAGACGGCGGACGCTGGCTGCAGGCACGCTCCTTGGTGTCGCGCTTCTTCTTGCTTCTGTGGCTTGCGTGCATGCCGGCGGCCTGGGATTCGGGCCGTTCGTCTACACGATCGACGTGACCGGCACGTTCGCCAAGGTTCCGGCGGCAGCGGAAGCAGCTTTCGACGCGCTGGATGGAGCGTTCGCGGACTTCGGTGTCCCTCAGACGGATCGAGACGCGATCCGACAGGGGCTCGAAGAGGGGCTCGACGCGTTCGAAGAGACCCTCGACTTTCTTCCAACCCTCCTTCCGGTGCCCCTCCTCGCCGGATCGATCGAGATCTCGCTGCCGCTCATCATTGTCGACGGGGTTCGCTTCTCCGTCGCGTTTCTCTCGGACGGACTTCTGCGCGGCGTCGTCGATCTTGCCGGCCTCTCCATTCCCTCGCCGCTCGTTGAAGTCGATTTCGATGAAGACGGCCTCTCGGGCGGATTCGAGGGGGACCTGGCATTCAGCAGCTGGGCCGTAGCGACGGAGCTGACGAAACGGCTCGACGTCCTCGTGGCCGCGCTCACTCTGGGCGTCGGCGTGCAAATGGTGGGGGGAGAGGCGACTCCCAGCGTTGAGATCGACGTCCCGGCCGAGCTGGCCGACGGCGTGAGCGAGGCCATTGCCGCCCTGCACCTCGACGGGTTCACGTGGTCGGCGTTCGCGATCCACGCTTCGATCGGCGTGGAGATTGGACCTCCGTTCCTTCGTTTGGGCGCCGAGATACGGGTCGTGCTTCCGGTGAGTGCCACTTCCGGGTGGTGGGCCGTCCGTGTCGGAGGCATCGGAGGAAGCCTAGGGATGGTGATCCGTTTCTGATGGACGACCAGGAGCTCGTTGGGCTCGCCAACGAGGTTCGGCCCAAGGCGTACGCCCCGTACTCCGGTTTCCAGGTCGGGGCGGCCCTTCTCTGCGCTGATGGGACCGTCTACACCGGCGTCAACATCGAGAATGCGGCGTATGGACCGTCGATCTGCGCCGAGCGCACGGCCTTCTTCAAGGCCATCTCAGAAGGGCACCGGGATTTCGTGAAGATCGCTGTCACCTGTGATCGAGAGTACTGCCAGCCGTGCGGGACGTGTCGTCAGGTGATGATCGAGCATGCGCCCGATCTCGAAATCCTGATGGGCAGCATCGATGGCAGCTTCAAGCGCACGACGATCCGCGACCTTCTCCCCGAGGCGTTCGCCCTTTAGGGGACCCACCCAGAAGCCGCTCGAAGAGCGGCCGTTTTCGTCTTCAACGATCCGAAGGACGGGCCAGGATCCGTTCCACGATGAGCGGCGGCGGCTCGTGGGCCGCTCCCGTTTCGTCGATCTCATAGGCCGACTCGACCATTGAGCAAGCCTCGTCAAGATGCGCTTCGTCGTTGACGTGCAGAAGCGCGAGGAGCTGGTCCTCTTCCACGCGATCTCCGATCTTCGCCCGAAGTTCGACGCCGACGGCCGGGTCGATGTCGTCCTCCGCGGTCTGACGGCCGGCACCGAGAACGTTCGCTGCGCGGCCGATGGCGAGCGCATTCAACGCGGAGACCGTTCCCGCAGCCGCGGCCCGCGCCTCGACGCGACGTGATGCGCGGGGCAACAACGACGGGTCGTCGAGGGTCGCGACGTTCCCGCCCTGCTCCAAGACGAGTTCTCGAAGCTTCTCGAGCGCGGATCCATCCCGAAGCCGATCCCTCAGACGATCGAGCGCCTCCGAGCGATCCTTGACCTCGCCGGCGAAGAGGAGAAGCTCAGCGCCAAGTTCGCAGCAGAGGCTCGCGAGGTCGTCCGGGCCCTCTCCGCGGAG
>JBARQW010000146.1:0-19238 GCA_049643905.1 Bipolaricaulia bacterium | reverse complement strand
TCGCGATCCCGTTCGGCGTTGGCCGATTCGAGCTGGTCATGGAGACGGCGCCATCGTCGTCCCAGACGGCGAGCGCACCATCCGATGTCAGTCGATCGACCAGCCCGGCCGGATCCGGATGAGGAGCCCCGCCGACCGCTTCATCGACAAAGGCACTGACCCACGCAATCAGAAGATCGCGATCCTCGAGTCCTGCGGGACGGAAGCACCCGGGGACACCGGATGGAGTATCGACCTCCGAGAGCCTGTACAGACGCTGTTCCATCGCGATTCTGCTCCGAATTCCGGTCAGGCGAGTCCACCGCTCGGCGAACCCCACAGCGCTGGCCCGCTCTCCGTGAACGCCGGGGAGCCTGACTCCTTCAGCATATAGGTGTCGCACGAGGAGTTCGAGAGCTTGCCCCGTGGCGGTCGCCTCACGGACGAGCAAGTTGTACGGCGGCGTGCGTGCGGCAATCGCCGCGACCTTGCCGTTCTCCTCGACGCAGGCGAGAAGCGCCGGCTCATCTCCGAAGGAATGCCCGTCCTGAAGGCGCAACGCGACGCCGAGAATGAGCGCATTCTCCGCCTCGTTCGCCATGAGCGTCAGTTCGGCGGATTCCAGGAATGCGTCCGCCGAATCGAACGTTCGAAGGTTCATCCGGTCTCCAGGAGATCGATGTAAGCGCGGTCGATCCGATCCTCGTCCGGAACCCCGAGCTTGGCAAGAATCTCGGTCGCAATCCTCGCGCCGTCCTCCACGGATTGCTCATCGGATAACACGACTTCAAGTTCGAGAAACGCCCCCAACCCCTCCACGTCGTCGAGGTGTACGCGCGTTTGGCCTATCCGATAGAGGAGTCGCCGCTTCCGCACGACACCTCGAACGCCCAGGAGATCTTCGAGGAAGCTCTTCAGACCCGTCGGGTTCTCGGTTCGGTGGATGCGGAAGCTCGATAGGCTCGGTCCGCTCTCGTCGGCTCGATCGTACGCGATCAGCTCGCCGCCGCCGTCTGAGAACGTACGCAGCTTGACGCGTCCTTTGGGAACGTGGAAGAAGACGTCTTCCTGATCGAGTATTTCGGGCTCTGCGTCGCTCAACGCCTCGACACGGACTCGAAGCCCGTCAAGATCACTGACTCGCGCTTTGATCTCTACGTTCTTCGGCATCGCCGACCTCCGTCGCTGAGAGGAGTGTATCCAGTTCAGCGATCGTCTGTAGCCAGACCGACCCTGCCTCCGGACTGCCGCGTCAACCCATCAAATGCTCAATGGCTCAACCATTGCGCCTGGTGCGGATACCCCCACGAAAGGCAAGCTCCTCATCACTCGGGAACCTCCAGGGTTGGCCGAACGGACGTTTCGCGGTAGTCTTCGGGTGTTCTATCTTAGCCTTGCCCGAAGGAGTGTATCAATGCCGCCGGACAAGCATCTTGTGCTGGACCCGGACGTGCACGAACGTCTCAAGTCCAGGAAACGTCAGCTGGGAACCACCGTTCGCGAGATCGGCAACGCTGTCCTCCGATCCGTTCTCGACCAACCTCCAATATCCGAAGTCATCGCGAAGAAGCTGATCCGCGAAGGGAAGATCTCCGCTGAGGACTACCACCTGGCAAGAGAAGAGGCTCTGAGCGAGCTCCATGGCCTTCACAGAGAGGTTGCGGAAGTTCTCCACTCAAAGGAGGGGGGGACCTTCACTTCCGGGAGTTGGGAGGTGTCCATCGGACAATCCGGTGCCGCGCTGCACTACCAGGTGTTCGACGCTTGGGCGCTCGATGATGAAGGCCGTCCTCTTGACCTCCATTGCCACGAGGAGAGCAACGAGTACTTCATCGTCCTTGAGGGACGCGTGCTGATCACGCTGAACGAGAAGGAGATCATGCTGGACAAGGGCGACTGCTTCCGGATCCAGCCGGGACTGGCGCACGCGGTCACTCCGCTAACGGATACCACTCGCGCCGTCGTGATCTGTCATCCTCCTGATCCGAGCTTCGATCACTTAGAAGAGGCTGACTCGTAGCGCTTGAGTGGAGTTCCGTCACCACACTGACGATCGAAGCCTTGCCTCTAGCACCAGACAAAGCAGCTGTCTTCGGGCAGACCTGTCAGATCCACTCACGGCTCGCGGATTTCGATCCGCTTGTGAACGGAGGTCCCCCCGTCCGTCGAGGCCCACATGTACAAGTCATAGAAGCCCGCTCGGAGGTCGCTGGTGTCGATCTCCAGCTCAAAGACCCCGGTGTCCGGGTCTTTCGAGATCAGAAGGTATCGCAACCAGGTCTTTTGCCCGCTCTCGTCGAGAACAAGCGAGTAGCTCGCCGTCGCCCAAGGGTCAGACTCGCCCGTGACCGGATCGATCAAGACGAACCGATGCCGGATGGTCTCCCCGATGGTGTATGTGGAATGAGGCGGCAGGAGCTCCGTCGAAGGTTCTCCAACGGCGGCACCATCGAGACCCGCTCCCGCACCAGCGATTCCAGCCACAGACCCAAGCGAAGGCAGACTGACTGCCACAACAGGTGCCATCTGTTTCCAGAGGGCGTGAACCTCGATGAGATCACCCGGAACCGCGAAATTCGGAATGGGCCCATCGCGTGGGATCCGGAGCGCCAACTCCCGTCCAGGCTCGTGCTTGATGACCTCAATTCCAAGCTGTTCGAAGGTGAAACTCCCCGTCATCAGGAAGTCGTTGGAAATCACGATTACGCTCTCGTGTTCCTCGCTGTAGTGTAATTGCCACGCGAATACGCCGTCCGCGAACCGATGCGCGAAATCGGTGATCACCCATGTCCTCACTCGATCCGTGTCGGCTGTGGCCTCGTCAAACCGGATGCGGAGGAGGAGGGTCGCCGCTTCGTCCCAGCTCACGTCCACCACACCATTGGGAAATGCGGTTTCCTCCGCTACAACGGCAAGACCGACTACTACGAGAAGAAGCGCAACAAGAGTGGTCTTCTGCATTGACTCCTCATTTCAGCAGGATGCGGCGGGCGATTGATGACCGCCCGCCACGCTATTTCCGCCTAGGCCCGTACTTGGCCCCCTACTCAGCGATGATTTCGATCTGGAAGTGCTGACTGGTCCCGTCGCCCGGACCAATGTAAATGTCGTAGACCCCTGGTTCGAGGCCCGACGTGTCGTACGAGTGCACGTATGCCTCCACGCCGTCGTGGTAGGGAATCACTCCACAAGCGACGATTTCGCCCGATCCATCCTCGAGCGTTCGACAGACGCTGTAGCTCACCACCGCGTCTTCGATCGGCTCACCAGTCACCGGATGGAAGAGTTCGACACTCAATGGAAGGAGTTGCCCGGCAACGTACAACGGGAGTCCTCCTTCGCCAACGGCGCGACCGGCGCCGCCACCGAGTAACCCTCCACCGCCGCCACCGCCTACGCCGAAGCCTATGAGCAGCGCCAGGAACTCATCCCAGTCGCCGCCGCTGCCGCGAACCGCCCTCGACACAGCCAACCTGCCGTACTCATCGATCAACTCGAGGATCTCGTCCGCTTCAAACCCTCCGAACGTCGCCGCGAAGTCGAGAGCCGTGAGGGCTTCTCGCTCGCTGAAACCATCCAGAAGGAGACTCGAGAAGCTGATCGCCGTCACGGCACTGAAGTCGTGGGAGTCCATGTATCCGATGATCGTGTCCGACGTCTCCGGAAGGGTCGGATACACATTGACGAGCCCGACGGTGTCCGGTCCGTCGTCGCCCCAGAAGTTGAACGTGGCGTCGAGCAGACCATCCCCTTCGTTCGTAACGAAGTCGTAGATGTCGTTCCAGTTGATGTAGATCGTCGTCGCGTCGACACCGGCAACGACCAGGATCGGACCGTTGATCGTGAATCCCTGACGCATCCTGCCAAGCAAGATGTCGGCAGCCAGAATCTCGATCGGGCCGTTCAGGATCGTGTGCGTCGCCGAACCGACCTCGCTGACGATGTTGACGCCATCGCTGATTGGCTCGCTCGCGTCGTACGTCCCGTGGCGAACTTCGATGGTGTCCGTGGCAGGCAACTCGTTGGACCCCCAGATGGCCTGATTGAGATATCCGGTGTTGCCATTCACTGTTGTGGGTTCAGGACCCACCGGGGCCACGATGATCAGCATGGGATCAGTGACCTGCACACCCACCGTCCCAGTATCTCCGTCAGGATTGGTCCCCAGCCACGGGCTGTAGATCACGTTGTCGCTTACCGCATCACCGGTGGTGGTGTTTGTATTGCTAGCATGCGTTGGACCTTCACCATTGCCCCACCAGTTGAGAGTGGCATCGACATCTACCCCGGTCAAATTGCTTATCCCAAACGGCGTGTTACCGGTGATGCTGTTGTAGTGAATTGCGACGTTGGCAGTGTCGACTGCTGTTCCGATAAGGATCCCCGCAGGGTTTCCCCACTTCCCAGGATCCAGAGTGTTGTCATGTACAACGTTTCTAGTTAAGGAGATGCCGGTAATTGCCCAGGCCAGATAGATAGCCCCGTTTTCACCGGTGCTATTGTAGACCTCGTTTCCTTCCACGTCAACGTTGCTCATATAGACCGCGATGCCATCCTGAGCAGTGTCGTGAACGGTGTTTTGCTGTATCAGCCCACCAGTCTTACTTGCATCAGCTCCGTTCTTACTCCCCAGTTTGATCCCATCGTTGTTGTGAACGTCGTAAACGAGGTTGCCCTTGATCGTTACGTTCGGGGTTCCATAGATGTAGATTGCAGCGTCAGGCGAGTAGATGTCGTGGACCTCGTTGTACTGGATTGTCCCTCCGATCGAATCGTAGCCAATATTGATGCCATCGCCACCAGTGTTGTAAACGTGGTTATACTCGATGAGGGCATCAACCACGTTCTTGAGTTGGATCCCCTCGTCTCCGCTCGAGTCGTGGATGATGTTGTACCTTACCACAGGGCGGTATTGTGTAGTTGACGACGGAGACGTGATTAAGTCTCCAGATCCATTTCTTATCTCCAGCCCTTCAATGATGACGTCATCCGCGTCGATATAGAGTATTGTCGACATTCCTCCGCCGTCGATAATCGCTTCAGTCGACGGATCCCCAGGAATACGAGTTGTTCCGGCGCTGGGGCGTGGATCTACTCCAGCCTGCGGGCCGATCAGGAGAAGGCCAACCTTGTCAATGGTGATTTTTGCAGCTGGCGTGTATGTTCCCGGGGCTACGTTAACGGTGCTTCCCGCAACACCAGCCACACCATCTTCTACCGTCGCGAACGCGTTGCCACCGAAGTACTTTCCTGGTCCAACCACGTCGCGATAGGCGCTCACGGCCCAGTTGTCATCCACGTAGACGACGGTCACATCGAGGCCGGTGAAGACCTGCACATACGCCCCGGCGGAAATGACGATCTCCATCATCCCGTCGCCGTCAAGGTCACAGATCGCTGGGACACCGGCAGACATGTTGTCTGTGGCGATGGTCCATATCTCGCTTCCGTCAACTCCGCTCAGGGCATAGAGCTTCTGGTTCAAACCCGCGACCAAGACATCCAGCGTCCCATCACCATCCACGTCAGCGATTGATGGGGAACGTTCGGTGCTGTAGTACTTCTTCCCCACTATGTTGGCTTGCCAGAGAAGCACCTGGTTCTTTACGTCAAGGACATAGACGTATGACGTTACGCCGTCCGCCTTTGTAGCAGTGGTGACAACGTCATCGAAACCATCGCCATTGAAGTCGGCCACCGCTGCAGAAAAGCTCCGGCCAATCACGGCATAATCCCACAACTTTGTGCCGTCTGCACCCGAGAAAACGTAAAACTTCTTGTCTCTGGCCCCCACAACCACGTCTGGCTTGCCATCCCCGTTGATGTCATTCAGGACAGCGATATTGTTCTGAGCGTCCTGCCCCATTGCCGTGCTTGTCCATGCTACGCTCCCATCCTCCGCGTTCAGCGCAACGACAGTCTTCCCGGAGCGGCTAAACAAGATTTCGGTCGTCCCATCGCCATTGATATCAGCGATGACGGGGTCGCAGAGCATCCGATCGTTGGTGTGCCACAGCTCGGTCCCATCGCTCACTTTGAGCAGAAAAGTCTTACTGGCGGCTCCTGCCACAACCTCCAGGCCTGGGTTTACAGTGAGGTCAGCAATGACAGACCGAGTCCCTCCCGATCCCTTATCCACGGCCCACATCTGACTGCCGTCATCGTCGACCGCGACGATCTTCCCATTGTAGGATGGGAAGATCATCTCCAGCTTCCCGTCTCCATCGATATCCGCAACAGGCGGAGTGGCGTAGGTGCCGTAGTCTCCTGTTGCGTACTTCCAAACCAGGGTTCCGTCTTTGTCGAAGACGTAGACTCCGCCGGTTCCAGCAAAGCCCGCAGTGGGGATACCAACATCGGGTATTCCATCACCGTCAATGTCAGCCACAACAGGGCTCCCCGATCCAATCTGGTTATCAGTCGTCGTGCTCCACAGCTCAATCGGGAAGACGATCCCTCCAAGTGTGGGATCAGCCACGCCTGTGTTCCATAGATCCCTGTTGAACATCGGCCAATATTCATCGGGATCCGCAAAGCAGGTCCCTCCAACAACGGTCAAGAGCAGCGCTAGCGCACTCCCAATCAGCAGGAGCTTCTTGCGTCCAGTCATCATTCCATTCCTCCTCGGTCCCCTCATGCTGTTTGGATGCTTCTCGACTCGGCTGTGTGGCGGTCTCCCGGACGATTCGTCGCGCCGATACGTTGAACGTCGACCGCCCGACGGATCGTCTTCTCGTCGACCCACCCAAGGTCAATCAGAATCTCGCCAAGCAGCTTCTGCCCTCCGTTCTCCTTCTGCAGGGTCAAGGCACTCGTGAGTCGCCGCTGGTCGAGTGCTCCGATCAGCTTCAGCACCTCTCCCAAGTAGCACGACGTCTTGTGAGCGCGCAGCTCCTCACGTATCCGCGCCAGCCGCAGTTCGTACCGCTTGCGGACCGAAGTGGGAATCCCGTGGGCACACTCGAACCGATAAGATGAGGAGAGACTCTCGAATTGCTGCTGAACGGGCCTTACAGTCGATCTTTCGACTGTTCTCATCGCGGCTCCCCGCTCAGTCGAAAGGCCGTGCGTCCACAGGTCTCCACAAAGAGGCTGACCGTTGTACGACTGGAACGCCGTTGTTTGGGGCAGAACGCGAAGGAGGGGTACGAGAACATGAGTGTGTCTGCATCCGCGGGAACGGATCGCTTCATGCTCACTTCGAGTGCCCCTTCTACTTCAGTCTGTCCGATCCCCTTCATGCTTCGCCTGCTCAGAATAGAAAGATGCCCCTCGTCGTTCCGAGGAGCACCATCTCTGCTAATCACCCTCCGCGAAACCAGCACCGCTACCTCCTCTGCCCTGGCAGCACGGCTGGCCTTCCCCCTCGACTGGCCCCGATGCTTTGTGCCCCTGCCTTCCGACAGGGTTACCCTTCTCAGAGCTCTCCTCTACATTCCTTGCGGAGAGAAAAGTATAGCGAAAACCTAGGGTTTGTCAATACACTTAAGACATGCATACGAGTATTAACTCCTACATCATAATGCCATCGGTATCTAGTTGATACGGGGTGGTTCGGATGGGCGAGCCGTCGCTGAATCGAGCGGAGACACTAGGTGCAGAGACAATCGGATCCTGCGATGCCAATAGACCCAACTCGATTGCTGAGCAGGAGAAGACTAGGCAACGAGGTCCATCGGCGGGGGGTCACTCCTCGATCATGCGGCGGACGGCCTCCGCGAGAGCGACCTGAGTGCGCGCGTCGAGCCACGCGATGAGTTTGCGCCAGACGAACGGAATCCCTGCGGCAAGTGCCAGGGCAACCAACGCCCAGGCTGAGGCAGAGATGAGCTTCGCAATGCCTTCCATCCTGTCACCCCCCGATCCGCGTCCCGCAGATCGTCAACCAAACGTAAGCATACACCTCATGCGCCTCGTGACTAGCTCCATGGTAACGGGCGATCTGAAATCCCGCCTTCCAAGGATGGCCTGCTCAACGAGCCGAACGCAAGAAGCAGATCGCTCCTCGGCACTCCGGTGCAGGACCTCATGAGACCAGGAGAAAGGCCGCTCGGCTTCTCTCCAAGCTGAATGCGCCGAAAGCGCATTCAGCCATCAGCCCATCACCCCGACCCGGATGTCTCGGAACCTCGTCGGCGCCGCGCCGTGACCGGTGTGTGCAATCTGACCCGGTTGCCCCTTACCGCAATTCGGTGTTCCCCAGATGTGCCAGTGATCGGCGTTGCAGATCGCGTCGCAGCCGGCCCAGAACTGGGGCGTCATCCCGGTGTAGGTCGCGTTCTTGTACATCTGGCCGAGCTTCCCGTTCTTGACCTGGTAGGCGAGCTCGGTCCCAAACTGGAAGTTCAGCCGCTTGTCGTCGATCGACCAGGACTTGTTGGTGATCATGTAGATCCCGTCTTCGGTATCCGCGATCAGGTCTTCGAGCGTCCACTCGCCCGGCTGCAGGCTTACGTTGTTCATCCGGATGATCGGAGTCCGATTCCATCCATCTGCGAGCATGGCGCCGTTCGAACGTTCGGGCGCGTTTGGATGGATCTTCCGCAGTTGGCTCGCCGTTTCACGCGACGTCAGGTACCCGACGAACTGGCCGTTCTTGACGATGTCGGTCGTCTGCGCCGGAACTCCCTCGTCGTCGTAACCGTAGGTCCCAAGACCCGTCGGACTAACGGCGTCGGAGACGATGTTGACGATGCCCGAGCCGTAGGTGAACGCTCCGAACTTCTCCGGCGTCAGGAAGCTGGTCCCCGCGAACGCGGCCTCGGTGCCAAAGACGCGATCGAGCTCAATCGGGTGACCACAGGACTCGTGGATCTGTAGTCCGAGCTGCGGCCCGTCGAGGATGATCGTCTTCTGCCCACTCGGGCACTGCGGCGCAGAGAGGAGGGCAACCGCCTCTTCCGCCAGGCGCTGAGCATGTCCTGGAAGATCCCACTGACCGAGCATCTCGTATCCGGCCTTCGCCTGATGTCGACCGAACGAGTTAGGGTACGACCTCTGCTGCATCTCACCCTCGGCGACGGCCATCACCTTCAGCCCGAGGCCAGTCTCGATCAGCAATTGCTCGATGAACGAACCTTCGGTGCTTGCGAACGTCTTCGTCTCACGGCCGAAGCCGAGCGCTCCCTCGGAAACCTTGACGCCGTCCACCGCGCGGGCCGCTCTGTCCGTCTGCACAAGGTAGTCAATCTTCTCTTCCAACGAGACCTCGAATGGGTCGACCTCCACCGACGTAGCGTAGGTATCGACGTGAACCTCGGGCGGGCCAAGATCGACGTCATCACTCTTGCTTATCGCACTTGCCTTGGCGATTCCGACCGCCAGCTTGGCGACGCGGTCGATCTCGTCCTTCTCGAGACGGTTACTCGAAGCGAACCCCCAGGCCCCGTCTGCTACGACGCGAACGCCAAATCCGAACGTTCCGTCGAGGGACAACGTCTGAACGATCCCGTTCTTGACTTCGATCGCCTGGTTCTCGCGGCGGACGATTCGGATGTCGGCGTAGGAAGCGCCCGAAGACTTCGCGACGTCGAGTGCGCGATCCGTGTATTCTCGCATGTCGTTCTCCCTTCCTTCGCCTAGAAGTCGGTCGTTCCCGTGAACTTGAATCCACGGATCTTGGCCGCCGGAGCGCACGTGCCCATCGCGTTCCATTCATCCTTGACGAGCTTCAATCGACTGCCGAGGGCTTCCACGTTGGCGAACGCCTCGAGGACGCTCTGCGTGAAACGCAAATTCTTCAGAGGCTTGGTGATCTTCCCGTTCTCGATCAGGAAGGTCCCATCGCGCGTCATCCCGGTCAGGATCGCCTGGACCGGATGGACGATGTTCGTGTAGTGGAAGCGGGTGACCCAGATCCCGCGTTCGGTCGAGGCGAGCAGCTCCTCCTTCGTCGCATTCCCGGGGGCCATGAACAAGTTGATCGGGATCGGCCCGAACGTATTCGGCATCGGCAGCGCGTGCCCCGTCGACGTCTTCCCTTCCTCTCGCCCGGCAGTGAATGAGTCGTGCACGACGTTCTTGGCGACGCCGTTCTCGATGAGGACGACCTTCTGCTTCGGGACGCCCTCGAAGTCGAACGGAAGGGGCAGACCGCGTGAGTCCGAGCCGTCGTCCCAGATCGTGATCGCTTCGCCCGTGATCTTCTCGCCGAACTTGCCGGTCATGAAGCTTCGCTCCTCCTGAACTGCGAGGGCGCCGAAGCCCATGTACCCGAGGAAGAAAACCATGTCGGCGACGGCCTCCTCTTCGAGGATGACCGTGTACTCACCGGGGTCGATCGGCTCCGGGTTCTTGCTGCGAATGGCCTTGTCGACGGCCGCTCGACCGACCGCTTCGGTGTCGATGTCTCCGATGTCGATCGACGCCGCCGAGCCGTATCCCGAGCTGTCCTCGCCCATGATGACGGTGAGGACACTGGCGACGGTTCCTCGGTGGTAGGCGCCGACTCCTAGGGAGTTTGCGACGTAGACCTCCTGGTCTTCCGTCGAGAAAGCGCCGGCCGCCACGAGTCCCTCGGAGCGCGAGAGCTTGAGAATCCTCTCGGCCCCCTCTGCTCGGTCCATGGGCGACGCGCTGGCCGTCGCCTCTACAACGGCATCAACCGTCTGGATCGGCTGCGGCTCCGGAAGCGAGCGAAACTCCGGGTTCGCCTGCTGGAAGCGAGCGATCGTCTCCGCGGAGGAGACGATCTTCTTCAGACCTGCGTCATCAAGCTCGTTTCCGGACGCAACACCGGTCTTGTTGTCGATGATCGCACGGACACGGACCGTCACATCCGTCTCCGAAACGTTCTGGTGTATCGTGTTCGCTGCAAAGCGCGTGAGGTGCGAATCGTTGCTCGTGAGCATCACCTCAGCTTGGTCGGCCTGGGATGCACGCAGGACCTGCTGCGCGATCTCGGCCAAGCGTGTTTCGCCTAGCACCTGAACATCCCTCCTTCGTGGAATCCTCTGTGAGCCTCAAGGTTCGTTTCGAACCGCAACACGACAGGGTACCGAGTCGCTCGGGCCCCATCAATCGTCAGCATCGTTCGGTTGGACACATTCGTTCGTCGACGCAGAGCTCGAAATCGGTTCATGTCTGTTCTCTTCTTCGGGGTGAAGGGCTGAATGCGCCTAAAGGCGCATTCA
The DNA here is from genome assembly GCA_049643905.1 of Bipolaricaulia bacterium. Classification (GTDB taxonomy): domain Bacteria; phylum Bipolaricaulota; class Bipolaricaulia; order UBA7950; family UBA9294; genus CAZMYM01. Next base: position 8,127 of record JBARQW010000146.1, on the reverse strand, counting down.
GCCAGCCATCATCCCCACGTCGACGTTTCGGAACCTCGCGGGCGCCGTCCCGTGGCCGACCCGACCCGTCTGTCCGGGTTGCCCTTTTCCGCAGTTCGGCGTTCCCCACACCGTCCACTGATCGGCGTTACAGATCGCGTCGCATCCGCCCCAGAACTGCGGTGTGATCCCCGTGTAGGTCGCGTTCTTGTACATCTGACCGAGCTTCCCGTTCTTGATCTCGTAAGCGAGTTCAGTCCCGAACTGGAAGTTGAGCCGCTTGTCGTCGATCGACCAGGACTTGTTCATCGTCATGTAGATCCCGTCGTCGGTGTCGGCGATCAGGTCGTCGAGCGTCCACTCGCCGGGCTTCAGACTGACGTTGTTCATCCGGATGATCGGAATCCGATTCCAGCCGCTCGCGCGCATCGCGCCGTTCGATCGTTCGGGCGCGTCAGAATGGATCTTCCGCAGTTGGGCCGCCGTTTCGCGCGACGTCAAGTATCCGACGAACCGCCCGTTCTTGACGATGTCCGTCGTCTGCGCCGGAACTCCCTCGTCGTCGTAGCCGTATGTGCCCAACCCTCCGGGAGTCACAGCATCGGAGACGATGTTGACGATCTTCGAACCATAGGCGAAGGTCCCGTACTTCTCCGGGGTCAGGAAGCTCGTCCCGGCGTACGCGGCCTCGGTGCCGAAGACCCGGTCGAGTTCGATCGGGTGACCGCACGACTCGTGGACCTGAAGAGCGAGCTGCGAGGCTCCCAGGATCAGGGTCGTCTTCCGGCGCGGGCACTGCGGCGCAGAGAGAAGGGCGACCGCCTCTTCCCCGATCCGGCGGGAATTACCGACGATGTCCCACTTCCGAACGACCTCGTATCCGCCCGTCTCCTGCTGGCTTCCGAACATGTTCGGATACGAACGGAATTGCACCTCGCCCTCGGCGACCGCGTTCACTCGCGTCCCGACGGCCGATTCGACAATTGTCTGCTCGATGAACGAACCCTCGGTGCTGGCAAACGTTTTCTCCCGCTTGAGGAAGTTCATCCTGGGGGTCGAAAGCATCACCCCGTCGACGGCCCGCGCTTCCTTGTCCGCTTCCAGAAGGAGGTCGATCTTCTCTTCGAGCGAGACGCTGAACGGGTCAACGTCGTACGGCGTCGTGTAGCTTGAAACGTGGACTTCGGGGGGGCCGAGGTCTACAGGCTCGGCGTTCGCTCGTGCGCTTGCTCGTGCGATTCGAACTGCCAGCGCCGAGATCCGATCGATCTCATCCTTTGTCAGTTCGCTCGACGACGCGAAACCCCACGCACCATCAGCGATGACGCGGACGCCGAATCCGAACGACTCGTTCTGTGACAGTCCCTGCACGATCCCGTTCTTCACGGTGATGGCCTGCGACAAGCTGCGAAGGATCCGGATGTCCGCGTACGTCGCTCCGCTCGCCTTCGCGGTATCCAAAGCACGATCTGTGTATTCGCGCATCTTCCCTCCCTGCCTAGAATTCGGTCGTTCCCGTGAAACGGAAGCCGTGGATGCGCGCGGCCGGTGCGCTCGTCGCGAAGGATCCGTACATCGACTTCACGACCTTGGCCGTCGATCCCAACATGTCAGCGTTCGCGAACGCCTCGAGAATGCTCTGCGTGAAGCGCAAGTTCTTCAGCGGTCGGGAGATCTTCCCATTCTCGATCAGGAACGTTCCATCGCGTGTCATCCCGGTCAGAATTGTCTTCACCGGGTGAAGGGGATTGGTGTAGTGGAAGCGCGTCACCCAGATCCCCCGCTCCGTCGCCGCCAGCATCTCTTCCTTCGTCGCCGCGCCGGTCGCCATGAACAGGTTCACGGGAACCGGACCGAACGTGTTCGGCGCGGGAAGCGCGTGGCCCGTCGACGATGCTCCCTCTTCTCGACCGGCGGTGAACGAGTCGTAGACAACCCGCTTGGCGACACCCTTCTCGATCATCGTCACTCTCTGTTTCGGAACCCCCTCGAAGTCGAACGGGAGCGGCATTCCGGAGAGATCGTGGCCGTCGTCCCAGAGGGTGATCGACTCGCCCGTGATCTTCTCCCCGAGCTTGCCGGTCATGAAGCTGCGCTTCTCCTGGGTTGCGAGCGCGCCAAGTCCCATAAACCCTAGGAACCCGGCCATGTTGGCGACGGCCTCCTCCTCGAGGATGACCGTGTACTCGCCTGGTTCAATGCTCGTTGGATTGGCACTTCGAAGCGCCTTGTCCACGGCTGTCGCGCCGACGGCCTCCGGGTCGAGCGTCTCCACGTCCATCGACGTCTGACCACCATATCCCGAGCTGTCCTCGCCCATGATGACGGTTCGGACATTCGCCTGCGTCCCCGCGTGGTAGGCCCTCACGCCCAGCGAGTTTGCGATGAAGAGTTCGTTCTCCTCTGTCGAGAAGGCGCCGGCCGCCTCGAGCCCGTTCTCTCTGGCGAGCGCGAGAATCTGGTTCACACCGTCCGCGCGGGCTTCGGGCGTGTGCTCGGCCGTCGCATCGACAAAAGCATCCGCCGGCGTGATCGGCAGCGGTTCAGGGAGCGACGTGAACTCCGGATTCTCTTTCTGAAACGACGCGGCGGACTCCGCCATCTGCACCAGACGCGCAAGCCCCGCGTCACTCATGTCGTTCCCGGAGGCAACTCCCGTTCGCTTCTTGTTGATCACGCGAATCCGAACGGAAACGTCCTTCTCGGTCACGTTCTGGTGGATCGTGTTGACCGCGAACCTTGTCAGATCGGTCTCGCCGCTTGTTACGAGCACTTCGGTCTGGTCCGCCGTTGCGTGGCGCAATACGCCCTCGGCAATCTCTCGCAATCGAGCCTCTCCAAGCACGCCGATGTCCCCCTTTCTTGCGCGGCGTTCACCGCGCCAACCGTCTTCTACGTTACGCGCTAGAAACACCCTATGCAACGTTGTTTCTACCGCATCACGCGAAGTACAATGGTCGAGCAATTCGAGACACACGCGAGCTTGCGCCTTGCTCGCACGACCTGTACTGACCGGAGATCATGAGCCAGAGAGTTCTCGTCGTCGACGATGAGGAGTGGGTGGTCGACGCCGTGCGCAAGTATCTCGAGCAAGCCAGCTTCGAGGTGATCGTAGCGTACGACGGGGAGATGGCTCTGGCCAAGTTCGATCAGGATGCTCCGGATCTGATCATCCTCGACTGGATGCTCCCCAAGATGGACGGACGCTCCGTTGCCGAGCGGATTCGCCAACAGTCGAACGTCCCGATCATTATGCTGACGGCGCGAACCGACGAAGATGACCGCCTCGATGGATTCGAAACGGGGGTCGACGATTACGTGGTGAAGCCGTTCAGCGCGCGCGAACTCGAGGCGCGCGTTCGTGCCGTCCTCCGCCGCTCAACTGGAAAGGAGTCGACGATGCTCGAGGTCGGGAATCTCAGGCTCGACCACGAGCAGCGGCGTCTTTGGTCGAAAGGGGAACCCGTCGAGCTCTCGGCGATGGCCTTCGACCTTCTCGCGTTCTTGATGACACACCCCGGGCGAGTCTTCACGCGCCTCGAACTGCTCGAGGCGGTTCGCGGGGAGACCTACGGGAGTTTCGAACGGGCGATCGATTCCCACATCAAGCGGATCCGCCAGCGGATCGAGCCGGACCCGCACAACCCGACCTACTTGATCACCATCTTCGGGATCGGATACAAACTCGCCAAGGGTGAGGGTTCGTGACCTTTCCAGGCAAGCGTCTGTCGATTCAGACCAAACTCTTCGTCTCGATCGTCGTCGTCATCGTCCTCTCCTCTGTCATCGCATACCTCTTCATCAACTACTCCGTCCGGGAAGCATTCTCGACGTTCACCGTCCGGAGCTTCACCATGCAGGATCGAGTCCTCTTGCAGGTCATCGTCGCCTACTACAACCGAACTGGAAGCTTCGACGGTCTCGTCGACTTCCTCGAACAGAGCGACGTGAGGATTCCCCTCCTCCTCGTCGATCCGGGAGGCGAAGTTGTCTTCCCTGGCGAAGAGGAGCAACCGGATCATCGGCTCTCCGAAGAAGATCTGGAGCGGGGACAGGCGATCGTCCTACCGAGCGGAGAGACGTGGACCCTAGTTCCGTACCGCGTCAACCCGGAGCGTGCTGAACTCGAGAGCGTCTTTCTCCGCCGGATCCGCCGATCGCTCTGGCTCGCCGGGCTCGTGGCCGGGGCCGCCGGCCTGCTGATCAGCTTTCTGCTCCTCCGCCAGGTCACCAGACCGCTCAAGCGTCTCGACGCGGCAACGCGCCGAATCGCGGAGGGGAACCTGCGCGAGCGCGTTCAAGTCGCGTCGTCAGACGAGATCGGACACCTCGCCCGTTCGTTCAACGAGATGGCCGGGAGCCTTGAGGATTCCGAGCGCGCCAAGAAGCGGATGATCGCAGACATCGCCCACGAGCTGAGGACGCCGATCACGGCCGTCCGCTCAGCGTTGGAAGGACTCCGCGATGGACTGATCGAGCCATCTGAGGAGACATTCACCGCTCTACACAACCGTATCCTGCTCTTGACCCGACTCGTCGGAGACCTACACCAGCTTGCGCTTGCCGACGCCGGCCGGTTGTCGATTCAACGTTCGCCGAGCTCGCTAACATCGATCGTCGAAGGGATCGTCGAGGCGATCGGTGCACAAGCTGAAGACGCAGGATTGAGGCTCCACTCGTCAATCGAGCCTTCACTGCCAACGCTCGATGTCGACGCGCACCGCATCGAGCAAGTCCTCCTCAACCTTCTGGCGAACGCGATCCGACACACTCCGGAAGGCGGAGAGATTCGGATCTCGGCGGATCGGTTGGAAGGCGAGGTTCGCGTCAGCATCTGCGACACGGGACCCGGGCTTGCCCCCACCGATCTTCCTCGAGTCTTCGATCGCTTCTATCGAGCCGACACAGCGCGTACACGCCCTGGGGATGTCGCTTCGTCGGACGAGGAAGCGAGGGCCGGACTCGGGCTCCCGATTGCCAAGGCGCTCGTCGAAGCGCACGGCGGACGGATCTGGGCCGAGAACGCCGAGATCGGCGGCGCCTGCTTCCGATTCACGATTCCGGTCGCCAAGTAAGACCGCGAGGCCAGGCGAACCGGTTACATTGCTTTCTAGGCCATTGTGCGCTCTTATGGACCGATCATCAGCGATGAGGAGATCGTCAAGGAACGCGATATTCTTGTTTTGCGTGGTACGCGTTCCACCCGGAGACGCTCCTCTATCTTCCCGGCGACTGAACTCGCGTCCGACCTCACTGGGTCGTTCACGGGCCTCGGGGTTGTGAACGTCCTTCGCGGGCGGAACCCCCTTCGGTCGGAGCCGCTGAGGAGGTAGAATCCGGGACGGAAGCTCGATCCGCTACGAGGTGGGAATGGGCGAACTGTCCGAACTGACGCAAGAGGAAATCCGCAGGTACCTCCGCCACCTTGTGCTGCCTGAGATCGGCGTGGATGGCCAACGGAGGCTCAAGGCGGCGCGCGTTCTCGTCGTCGGCGCCGGGGGACTCGGGAGTCCGGTGCTGATGTACCTCGCCGCAGCCGGCGTCGGAGCGATCGGGATCGTCGACTCGGACGTGGTCGAGTTCTCCAACCTTCAGCGACAGATCGTCCACGATGAGACTTCGCTCGGCCGCCCCAAAGCGGAATCCGCACGAGACCGACTCCTCGACTTGAACTCGAAAATCGAGATCACGCCCTACGAAGAGGTCTTCTCGTCGTCGAGCGCGGAGCGGATCGCGTCGGGCTACGACCTCATCATCGACGGAACCGACAACTTCCCGACCCGCTACTTGATCAATGACGTGTGTCTGAAGCTCGGAATCCCGTTCGTCTACGGGGCCATTTTTCGAATGGAGGGTCAGGTCAGCGTTTTCTGCAGGCCTGATGGCCCCTGCTACCGCTGTGTCTTCCCGGACCCTCCCCCGCCCGACAGCGTGATGACGTGCGTGGAGGCGGGAGTCCTCGGCGTCGTGACCGGAACGATCGGCACGCTCCAGGCGACCGAGGCGATCAAGCTGATCCTCGGGCTCGGAAACACGCTCAGCGGACGCTTGCTGATCTACGACGCGTGCGAAATGCGATTCGAATCTATCTTGATCGACAAGAACGCCGACTGCCCGGTCTGCCGGCTCGATTCAGCCGAGGTCGAACTGATTGACTACCGGGGGTTCTGCGGTGTTCCGATCGAGGACCCGGAAGCCGACCTACCTCCCGAAGCGCGGATCACACCGGCCGAGCTGAAGTGCCTCCTCGATGCCGATCGTCCGATTCGGATTCTCGACGTTCGCCATCCGATTGAGTGGGAGATCGTCCATCTGGAAGGGGCGACGCTGGTCCCGCGCGATCGGCTCTCGGCAGAGATCGAGACGATCGGTCGAGACGAGGAGATCGTCGTCGTCTGTCGATCAGGCCTTCGATCGGCGCATGTCGTCGCAGGGCTTCGTGAATCCGGCTTCGAGAGAGCGCGAAACCTCACAGGTGGGATCCTCGCGTGGGTGGAAGAGATCGAGCCGCAGCTTCCCACCTACTGATTGGCTGGAACCCGCCCGAATCCACTCGAAAAGTCTCTTCCGGAGCACGAGATCCGATCGAGACTCAAACGAGGCACCTCACTTGTCCGTCCTTCGGGGAAGCCCTACACTGCCGGCGGTTTGATGAGGTATGAACTGACCGTGGGCTCCGAAACTCGGACCCGAAAAGGGGCTGGCTTGAGCATGGAAGATCAGGCGGGGACTGCCAGGTACGAGGGGCCGGCCGAGCTCGTGTGGGGATCGTGGGTGATCGAGGGACAGGTGCGAATCAAGCACCGCATGTCGGAGACGGCGCCCCTCGGACCGAAAGAAGGGATCTCGGGACTCCCTGACCTGCTGCCGAGGGAGGGGTTCGTGGGAGCGTTCACGGCCGACTCGGGGACCGAACCGATGCTCCTCTCATCGCTGGCCGCGGCGCTGGGAGAGCCCTACAACCTCCGTTGGCAGCAACAGGGCCGGAACGAAGAGCTGAGGATCACCGTTACGGCACGACACGGAAATCGGATCCACTTCGAGACGCGGGGCTGAATCGGGCAGTACGGGAAGGCTCGGGCGCAGACCTTCGGATGCTGCCCTCAGGCGAAAGCTCTCAGGACGCGAACGCTCTTCTCAATCGCCGCCAGCGGGGAGATCTCGCTCCCGTGGATCTCGAGCACGGCCGTGCCGGAGTAGCCGGTTTCTTTGAGTACACCGAGGACCCGGTGCCAATCGATCGTCCCCTCGCCTGGTGCGAGGTGTTCGTCGCGCGCTCCCGCGTTGTCGTGCAGATGCAGGTGCACCATCGGATCGGCATAGCGTTCGAGGTAATCGCACACAGATTCGCGTCCGGCATCGCTCGAAAGATGAGCATGGCCGACGTCGATGCAGATGCCGAGATTCGTCTCCTCGGGATCGTCTCCGATCTCATTCAGCACTCGATCGAGGATCCAGATCGAATCCCTTACGTTCTCCACCGCGAGGCGAACGTACTTCTCCGCGGCGTATTCCGCGATCCGGCGTATCTCTGAAACGTCCATCCGATCCTCTGGACGCTTCAGCCCGAAGCAGACGGGATGGACGACGAGCGTGCGCCCGCCTACAGACTGAACGAAATCGATTTCACGCCGCAGCTTCACCGGATCCCAGTACCAGAAGACCCCGCGAACGTGCACCGTGACGAAGCCGGCTCCGCGACATGCTTCGATCAGCGCATCGAGCTCACTGCCGCCGGCCGCGGGCGCGTCGAGCGCCTTGGAGGCCCATACCTCAACTCCGAGGGTGGAGTCGATCGAGAGGATCGAGCGCACCGCATCGTCGAGCGACGGCCAGGATTCGCGTGATTGGCCGTAGAAGCCCCAGATGCTCACCCCGATTCGAAGATCTAGTTCGGCCATCGATCGTCCCGGATCAGAGCGTCTTCCTCGTCTCGACGAACGAGACACCCATCGACGCGAGTTCGGCGAGGACGGGTTCGTAGATCTCTGGGATCATCGGCACGTGGACGCCCGTCAGGTTGATCTCCCCCTGCAAGATCATCCGCGCCGCGATCGCGGCAGGAAGACCAACAAGACGCGACATTGAGGAGTCGCCGTTCGGGATCCCGTAGTCGACCATCGTCGAATACGTCTTCTCGGTACGGTC
>JBARQW010000145.1:0-4498 GCA_049643905.1 Bipolaricaulia bacterium | reverse complement strand
GATGTCGGCTCATCCTATCCTGGGGCTGAATCAGGTCCCAAGGGTCCGGCTGTTCGCCGGTTAAAAGGGTACGCGAGCTGGGTTCAGACCGTCGTGAGACAGGTCGGTCTCTATCCACCGTGGGCGTAGGAGACTTGAGGGGGACTGTCCCTAGTACGAGAGGACCGGGATAGCCAAACCGATGGTGTACCAGTTGTCCCGCCAGGGGCATCGCTGGGTAGCTAAGTTTGGTTCGGATAAGCGCTGAAGGCATCTAAGCACGAAGCCGGCCCCAAGACGAGGTCTCCATATTAGGCCCCTCCGAGACTAGGAGGTTGATAGGCCACAGGTGTAAGCGCAGCAATGCGTTCAGCCGAGTGGTACTAATAGGCCGAATGCTTATGTGGCACACACCCTGTTCACTTGTCAAGAACTGAAGGATATAGAGATTCCAGGTGGCAGATGGCGGAGGAGAAACACCCGTTCCCATCCCGAACACGGCAGTTAAGCCCTCCAGCGCCGATGGTACTAGTCGGGCAACTGACTGGGAGAGTAGGTCGCTGCCTGGTCAAGATGAAGCCCTCCTCACTCCGGTGAGGAGGGCTCGTCGTTTGAACTCGGTGACCTTGTAGGTCAGCGAAGCCGTGTACACACTCTATTCGTGATGACAACTCGAACGAGAACGAAACGAGCCTCTGATCCCGGCGATCGAGTCACTATCCTCGGGATTCTCTGGAACATCGTCCTGTTCGTCATCAAGCTGATCGTCGGCCTGCTTACGGGCTCGGCAGGGCTTGTTGCCGACGGGATCCACTCGGCGTCGGACATGGCGACCGACCTGGCCGTTCTCGGAGGCATCCATCTCGGGCGACGCAAGGCGGATTCGGATCACCCCTACGGACACGGTCGGTTCGAAACACTTGCCGGCGGAATCGTAGCCGGTGCACTGATTCTCGTCGGCGCCTTCCTAGCGTGGGAGGGAATCGCTGCGCTGTCTCGGGGCGAACACAGCTTCCCCGGTGGCGGGGTCATCGCGGTCGCCATTGTCTCGATTCTCGTGAAGGAATGGATGTACCGACGCACGGCCAACGTCGCGCGCGAGGTTGGCAGCGCGGCGTTGCAGGCGAACGCGTGGCATCACCGTTCCGACGCGCTCTCTTCGATCGCGGTCCTCGCCGGAGGGATCGGCGGGCTGATCGGATTTGGGCACGCGGACCAACTCGCTGCACTGATCGTCGGTCTGATGGTTGTCATGGCCGGCGCACGGACCCTTCTCCGCATCATGCACGAACTGACGGAAGGCGGCGTCACTCGGCGCGACATGGAGACGATCGGGCAGGCGATTGGTGTAGTCGATGGAGTTTTGGAGTGGCACCAGTTGAGGGGACGACGCGTCGGTCGGGAGACGTTCGTCGACGTCCACGTGCTCGTCGAACCTTCGCTTTCGCTCTGGGACGCACACGAGATCTCGATGCAAGTCGAGGCGGAAATTCACAAGGCGAGCGACTTGCCGATCAACGTGATCGTGCACGTCGAACCGGACAGCCAGGACCTGGCAGATCACCAGGCTAGAGACGCAGGCTTCCCCGTTCCAGATTGAGCAACCGCTCCTTCAGAGGAAGCCCGCCTCTGAAACCGGTCAATCGACCGGACTTCCCGATCACGCGATGGCATGGAATGACGATAGGGATCGGATTCGCGCCGACGGCCTGTCCGACTGCGCGAAGAGCTCGAGGACGATCGATCGAAGTCGCGATGTCGTGATAGCTGATGGTTCGCCCGTAGGGGATTGCGGAGATCGCTTCCCAAACCGATTGCTGGAACTGCGTGCCGCGGATGTCGAGTTCAACGGAGAAGGCGCGACCGGTTCCGCGCAAGTACTCGTGAAGCTCACTCAGAATCTGCTCATTCGGATCATCGTCGGGAAAGATGCGGGCGTCGAGGCTCGCGGAAAGCTCCTCGAACGGCGTCGGCGCCAGATCGATCCACCGCAAACCGGCCTGAGACGTAAGGATCCGGAAGGTCCAGCCCTCCCAACTCAGCGTGCTACCGTAGAGCTTCTCCTGGCTCGCCTTGGTTCTCTTCGCCATCGCTCCCCCAACTTATGCTAGCGTTTCAGGGTAGTGACGGAGAGGACGGATGTCAACGCCGCTTGCATCGCTCAAGGGACATCCGCCTCACCGAAGTGGTTGACCTGATAGATCTCGACGCGAAGGAGGTTGTCCGTTCGCCAGCAGTCTCCGGGCGCTCCTTGCTTCCGACAAAGCTCGGTGAGAAACTGCTCCGCGTCGGGAAGCTGCTTCCAGACCTGAGGCAAGTACGTCGACGATCCGAAGCTCGTCGTCAGAATCACGCCATCGATGCCGGGGCGGAGGATCGATACGAGCTCGTCCGGACCGTCGAACTCGATCGGGTACGGCCTTCCGAGGATGCTGATCTCGATTGTCAGTGCGTCGAGTTCTTCGCTCTCGACCGGCGGGAAGCGAGGATCACCCGTCCCCGCCAAGATCACATTACGCATGACGTTGCGGTAGACGGCCTCGTGCGGCACGAACGAGTCGAGGATGCATCCTCGCAGAGCGACGCCCTTGTTGAGAGTGACGAAGCAGGCGGCATCAGCCTTCAGCTCGTCGGCCAGTGCTGCGTCGTCGATCGTCGGCTCAGGATAGCCTGAGACGTGAGCACGCAGCGTCTGGCGAGCAAGATCGAGGAGGAACGTCCGATCCTCCGGGGTCAAGTCGACCGGGGCCGCTTGCTTCACAGGCACCTCCCTAGTTGCGACGAGGAGAAGGATGCCGGCAACGACGATGACGGTTGCTGCTATCCAGAGCTTCATCCTCGCGGGGAACGTTACGGTACGACTTGCTGGAGATCAACGACGCAGCTGAACGAAGGTCTCCCCTGATCTATACTCCCCGGACGGAATCGAACGAGGAGGTCGGATGATGAGTCTAGTTGACCTGTTCTGTGACATGGTGCGCGTGGACAGCGAATCGGGAGACGAGGCGGCCTTCGTGCAGCACGCGAAGGAACTGCTGGAGCGTGAGTTCCATGCGGTATGTGAGCTGGATGCGTACGGGAATCTGATTGCACACATCGATGGATTGGAATCCAGCGCAGCGCCGGTCGCGCTCTCCGCCCACGCTGACACCGTGAAGCCTGGTGTGGGCATCGAGCCTGTCGTTGAGGATGGTGTGGTCCGCTCGGCCGGAGAGACGATCCTCGCCGCTGACGACAAGGCCGGACTCGCCGAGATCATCGAGGCCATCCGGACAGCCGAGCGGCATCCGCCGATCGACGTGATCCTGACTCTCGGCGAGGAAGTCGGACTCCTTGGGGCGAGGAACCTCGATCTCGGAAAGGTGCGTGCGAAGATGGCTTTCGTGATCGACGGCGAGCATCTCCATGACGTTGTGATCGGCGGTCCGACCCACATCCTCTTGGACATCACCGTCGTCGGCCGGGCGTCGCACGCCGGGATGGAGCCCGAGAAGGGAATCTCGGCGATCCGTGTCGCATCCGCTGCGATCGCGCAAATGCCCGAGGGTCGAATCGACGTAGAGACGACTGCAAATGTTGGCATCATCGAAGGCGGACTCGTCCGAAACGGCGTCCCCGAGCGCTGCGCAGTCACGGCCGAGTGCCGGAGCCTCGATCACGACAAGGCGATCGCCCAGGCCGCGAAGATGCGAGAGGCCTTTGAATCGGCCGCGGCGGAGGCGGGGGCTCGTGTCGAGATCGACGAGACGATCGCCTATCGTGCCAGCTCGATCGCGGGAGATGCGCCCGTCGTGAAGACAGCTCTCGATGCCGTCCGGTCGGTCGGCATCGATCCGGTGGCGAAGACGATCACTGGCGGGACCGACGCGCTGATCCTGTGCAATCGCGGCATCGACGCCGTTGTGCTCGGCACCGGCGTGCGTGACGCCCACGCAACGAGCGAGCACGTCACGGTGGCCGACCTCGAAACGGCATCCTCGATCCTCCGGAACCTGCTCGAATCCCTTGCTTGAGCGAGGTTGACGCCTTCGAAAGCGGGAAGTAGACTTGGCGAGCATTCCTCGGTAGCTCAATTGGTAGAGCGCTCGGCTGTTAACCGAATGGTTGGAGGTTCGAGTCCTCCCCGGGGAGCCAGTCTCCAGTTTCCTTCCCAATCGCGACTGCCGCGAAGGGCTCTCTGTAGGTAGGATCTACTCTTTCGGCAAACACAAGGCAGTTCGAAGCCAGCCATCTGATGTGCTTAGCCTGATCTTCGGGTTTCGCGAGGGAATACAGTTCAGGACCGCGCTCTAGGAGTTCTAAGGCTCTCCTGCTGTTGTCCACATCTGGCTCCCGCGTAGAGGACAGGCGCTCGATCTCGCCTTGGACAGTCGCAAGGCTCTCCCCCAGTCGCTCGTTGAGGCCGCTCCAGAATGACTCCTCGATTTGTCCGTCCATTCGGTCCAGGTACACGTCTTGCCTGCGGTTGATGAGTCGCTGCTCTTCGCTCTTCAGTTGGAGGATCTTCGCGCGTCGCATC
>JBARQW010000144.1:0-19079 GCA_049643905.1 Bipolaricaulia bacterium | reverse complement strand
CCTCCGGGGATCTACGAGGTTCGCGTCGCCGTCGACTCGACCGATCTGATTGGCGAACTGGACGAGATGAACAACGAGCTCGTCACGACGCTGACGCTTCTGGCGTCGAGGCTGCCCGATCTGGCCGTGGAGATCGTCGATGTCGAGCCAGGACTCACACTCAGAAACGGTCAATCGGCACGTGTCTCGGCGAAGGTGAGCAACGTGGGGGAGATGGCTGCGGACTCGTCCGTCGTCCGATTCACCTACTGCAAGCTCGTCGATACGGTCATCACGCCCGGTGTGCAGCAGGTTGCTTGCGCCGACGGATACGGTTCACTCGCCGTCTTGCCGGACGCGAACGTCCTGGTCCCCCCACTCGGGATCGGGGAATCCACGATCGTGCAGGTCCACGTGGAGACCGGACACCTCGGACCGGGCAAGTTCAGGCTTCTCGGGGAAGCTGACCCTGATAAGCAGATCAAGGAGCGTGACGAGACAAACAACACCACGACGAGGAACCTGACAGTCCAGGGACCTGATCTCACCGCCATACCTGGAACCTTCAGATCCGACCCGGCCGGGACGCCCGTTGGCATGGTCAATCAGGACGACCTCGATCAGATCGATTTCTTCCTGACGGTGATGAACCTTGGCGTGGAGGCGACTGGCGAGTTCTTGGTCGTGTTTGAGCTACTCCAGGTTGTGGATGGCTCTTTCCAGAGGGTTCCGACCCTGAGCTGCGGGGACAATGGCGTCCAGTGCTCGGATCTGCCGTACTTCGCGCAGGTCAAGGTGTTGGGATTGGGCGCAGGCAGACAAGTAGCGATCACTTGCCCGCTCGATCTCTCGCAGGAGAAGCTCGAGCCTGGGCAGTATGTCGTCCGCGCTCTAGTGGACTGCGTTGGGGACGTCGCCGGTGACGGAGTCTGCGAAGGGCAGATTCCCGAGCACGTCGAGATCAACAACACGGCTGAAATGCTGCTGACGATCGTGGGTGGACCGGACGGCGATGGAGACGATGGCGATGTCGAAGGTGTAGACTTCTCGGTCGAAGCGGTCAATGGGCGCGCCAGCGTGACGTCCGACTGGATCACGGCCTACACCGTCATCGCGAACCGCGGAACCGGTGATTCCGGTCGGTTCAAGGTAGAGATCGAAGTGACGCTTCCGTCCGGCGACTCGATGAAGAAGGTTGAGTATTCTGATCCTGGTCTCGCTGTAGGTGACCAAACGACACTTGCCGTTCAGTTCCGGCAGGGCGATGATTTCACTGAGACACTCATTGCCGGCGAGCGGCTCACTGTGAGCGTACGTGTTCTCACGAATGACGGGACACCTGAAAACAACTTCGGTTCGAGAAGCTTGACGGTCCGAAACTAGAGGAGAGACCGGAGGCGATCGGTCGCGGCCGGATCGGCTCCGATGAGATGCTGACGCGGGTCACTCCGGTGATCCGCGTCTCCATTGCGACTCCCGGCCGTCTGCGCCGGCCGTGCGGATCACATTCGTGATGCCCATCTCGATCAGGCGTGGTGCGGCTCGTTCAGGATCGTCGTGCTCGGCGAGTCGGGTCAGTTCATGAGTGTTTGGCGTGGGAGACGTCTACGACATTCTCTCGTAGCGCGTCGAGCGAACGTTTGCCGAAGTCGTCCTCGCCCACCGTGCCAAGCATCGCGACGTCCGCGCCGAGTCGGGCTGCGGCGACGGCCTGATTCGCCCCCTTCCCTCCCGGGTCGTGGGCGAGGTCACCACCACGGACCGCCTCCCCGGGCTTTGGTGGATGTGGAACCTCGATGATCAGATCCATGTTGATGCTTCCGAAGACGGCGATCATCGTGCTAGGATCCCGGACGGCCCCGCGGAGGATCTCGAAGAAGCGCTCACGCGATGCCTCAAGTACGATTTCGGCGTTCGGTTCCTGTTCCGTCACGCGCAGATGATCGACGACGGTCGCACCACGCGTCAGGGCGCTTGTCGTCTCGATCTCGACATGCAGCCGCTCCGTAACCGTGGCAACGCTCGGGTCAAGGGCCACCGACATGGCGATCGGGTCCGGAAGATCGAATCCGACCTGCTTCAAGTAGTTTTCGCCGAAGGCGGTCAGCGCCTTTTGGATATCGATGCAGAAGGCGCCGAGATCGGAGAGGCTTCGCAGATCGTTCGCTTCGTCGGGCGTGAAGGTGGCGTGCCTGTGCGAGACATCCCATCCGACCATCGTTATAGGCAGGCCTGATGCGAAGACGATCTTCGCCGCGGCGGGGTCGACCCAGATGTTGTATTCCGCGGCCGGGGTGATGTTGCCGTACCCATGTCCTATCCCGCCCATGATGACGCAGCGATCGATCATGGACGCGATCGAGCGATCGCGAGTCAAAACGACCGCAATGTTGGATAGCGGTCCCAGTGTGACGAGCGTGATCTCTCCTGCGAATCGCCGGACTGTGTCGCTGATGACGTCGACAGCGTGACCGTCGGCCGGCGAGCGACCACTGAGTGGCAGGCCGATGTCACCCATTCCGTCTTCTCCGTGGCAGAACTGCGCTGTCTCAAGCGGCCGCAAGAGCGGCGAGGCGATGCCACGGTAGACGGGAACATCGCAACCGCACCGCTCGACGGTGTAGAGGGCATTCCGCACTCCTTGTTCCAGCGGGACGTTCCCTGCCACGACCGCGATCGCTTCCACCTGAACGTCGGGATAGCGAAGAGCCATCACCAGGGCGACAGCGTCGTCCGAGGCTGTGTCTGTGTCAATCAGAAAGCGCCGCACTGATCCTCCTCTTTCGCTTGAGCGTTCCGTGGGTCGGGTCTGCTGGTCGGGGTCCTCCATTGTAGCGAGTCTGCTGTTGCGCCCTCGGCGCCGATCCGCCCAGGACACGGAAGACGGCATGATTTCGCCTCTCCTCGTGATTCGAGTTGAGTCTTCGGCTCGCGCGTCGGGACCGCGTTTCCGATGGCCGCCGTTGTGGTGTAGGATTAGGCCGTGGTGCGGAGAGTGCGGCTGGGAGAGACGGCGGTGAGAGCGCAGTGGCGGTCCCTTTGCGGTGTGCTTCTGCTTGCCCTGCTTCCGCTTCTTCTGTTCGCGTGTCGATCGGCCAAGGGCCCGGCGGAGTACCTGTATCGCGAAGCAGAGGTAGAGTCCGTCGAAGTCCTTCTGCAGGAAATGCCCCCCGGGGGCGCAAGCGCTGTGGTTCGGGGAGTCGTTCCCGAAGCCTGCACGGAAGTCGATGAGATTCGACAAGACTACTTGCCGAACTCGAGCACCTTCGTCTTGACGCTCACGACGCGTCGACCGGTAGAAGCGCCTTGCGTTCAGTCGGTCACACCGTTCGAGGCGACCGTTCCTCTTGCGATCGAGCGGCTCCCCGATGGAGTCTACACCGTCGTCGCGAACGGTGTGACGTCGACATTCAGGCTTGAGCGCAGCACTCAAGTGCCGATACTCTAAGAGGCGACTTCGCAGAAGGAGGCACTCCGAGTGAACGACCCTTTCGTGATTGCGCTTGATCCTTCGTTGGCCCCGACTCCGGTTTGCGCCGCTCTAATCTGGGCCGAGGGCATCGAGCCACCGTCTTCCACACAAACGGCCCCTCTGTTTCTTGCGGAGCTCCTGGGCGAGGTCGCAGCCGCCGGCGACTCCTTCATACCGGACGAAGTGCGATCGCGTGTTCGGAAGATGCTCCGATTCGGCAAGTACCGGGCGAGCGGCCGAGGGAAGCCGGCGAGCGAGTTCCTGCTCCGTGCGGCACTGAGCGACGCTTTCCCCCTGATCAACGGCCCCGTCGACGTCAACAACGCTGTGAGCCTCGAGTCCGGTTTTCCCGGGTCGCTCTTCGATGCCGACGTCACGGGGCGCAAGCTCCTCCTCAGGCGTGGAAGCGAGGGCGAGTCGTACGCGTTCAACGCCTCCGGACAGACGATTGACCTGCAGGATCTTCTCCTCGTCTGCCGGGAAACGGACTCCGGCTGGGAGCCGTGCGGCAATCCGGTGAAGGATTCGATGGCGACGAAGATCCGCGAAACGACGCGCAACGTCCTCGCTGTGCTCTACGTGCCATCGGACGAGCCGCGGGCCGATGTCGAGCGGTGGGCGTCTCGTTACGCTGAGTTGTTTGAATCACACTGTGGGGCGCAGAGGATCGGGCACAAGATCGCGATGGATGTGGGCTAGACGGATTGCGCCGCAGTTGGGCAAGGCTCTCGTCGACACAGGGACGCCGAGACGGAGTGAAACGTGAGCAACACGAGCGAGCGCCGCGCCGAACGCTACGAGAGGATCTACCGGCAGCTCCGGGAGCTCGTCGAGGGGAGATCACCGAATCTCGTCGCGGCGATGGCCACGATCTGCGCAGTCCTGCATGCCAAGATGTCTCACCACTTCTGGACGGGCTTCTACTTCGTCGAGGACTCAGGCCGGCTGTGGGTCGGACCCTACCAGGGTTCCGTCGCATGTCAGATCTTGGGCGGGCAAGGCGTCTGCGCCCGTGCAGTGGCGACGAGAGAGCCGGTCGTGGTCGGAGACGTCAACGCGGTTCCCGATCACATCGCGTGTGACGCGCGTTCAAGAAGCGAGATCGCGATCCCGGTGAGGAAGGGAGACGACGTGATCGCCGTGTTCGACGCCGACTCTGACAAACCTGACCAGTTTGGCGATGCAGACATCGAGCCCCTCGAGAAGATCCTCTCCCTCCTCGATCCATACTTCTAGCCCTTCGGCCTGCCATAGCGCTCGATGACTCGGAAGATGGCATCCGTGCCGAAAGCGAGAGCCTCCGTGGGGATTCTCTCGTCACTCCCGTGGATCGTGGAGAAGAAATCGAACGCCTCTGGTAGGTTCATCGGTGTGAAGCCGTAGGTCTGGATCCCGAGCTTCGAGAAGAATCGGGCGTCGGTGGAACCGGGCAACAGCAGTGGGATGGCGACTGCTTCGGGGTCAAGGCGCGAGAGAACGCCGCCGAGCGTGTCGAAGAGGCCGTAGTCAGGCTTCGACGGAGCTGGGTCGTGCAGGGCGATGCTGAGCTCAACGGGCTCCCCGATGAGCGCACGCAGCTCGTCGAGGAACTCCTCCACGCCGAGGTCGGGGAGAATCCGCCCGTCGATCCCCAGTGTGATCTCGCCGGGGATGACGTTCGGCTTCTCTCCTCCGCGCACGATGGTCGCGTTGGCCGTGTTGCGGAACAGGGGCTCGAGGGAGCGGCCGGTTCTACCGAGCAGGGAGAGGATGCGGTCGGTCAGGCGCGCGTTCAGCAGGCCGCGCAGTACGAGCCCTTTGGGCCAGGGGACGTGCGCGGCGACCGTCTTGAGCATTCGCCTTGTGACCGGTGTGATGTGAATCGGCATGCGTCGTTGATCGAGGGCAGAGAGGACCCGCGCGAGGCGCGCCATCGTCCCGCCCCGCATTGGGCGAGCCCCGTGCCCCGCGGGGCCGTGAAGGGTCGCCTCTATCCAGCACGGCTGCTTCTCGGTAACTTGGATCGCATAGAAGCGTCTTCCTGCGATGTAGATGGGGACGCCGCCGAACTCGCCGATCGCGTAGCGGACACCGTCGAACAGGTCAGAGTGTCTCTCCACGAGAAGGCGAGCCCCATGTCGTCCGCCCGCCTCTTCGTCCGCCAGGATCGCCAGGAGGATGTCTCCAGCGGGACGAATCCCCTCCGCCTTTGCACGAAGGACGGCCGACGTCATCATCGCGACGGCTCCCTTCATGTCGAGGGCCCCGCGTCCCCACACGCACCCATCGACGACGCGTCCTTCGAACGGAGGGTGTGTCCAATGCCGGGAGTCCGCTGCCACTACGTCTACGTGCCCATACATGAGAAGCGGAGGGGCCTCTCCACAACCCGGTAGGCGGGCGATCAGGTTGGGACGATCCCCCTCGTTGGGGAGAAGCTGCGTGGGAAGCCCGGCGCGATCCAGGAACTCGGCGAGGTAGCGAACACAAGGTCCCTCGCGCCCTGGCGGGTTGGTGGTGTCGAATCGGATGAGACGAGTCAGGAGTTCGATCGGGTCAGGGATCTCTCTCATGGGAACCTCGCGATCCGCTGCGGTAGTGGGGGCGGGAAGCGAGGCAGGCGAGTTCGCGCTGGCCTCGCTTCCCGTGTTCGAGAAGAGCTGGGCAAGGTGGTGGTGCGGGCACTATCATCTACACGCTTTTCCCGCTCGGGTGTCAGAGGGCGTGCAAGCCGAACGGGAGCACCACACAAAGCTCCGGCTTGCGCGGCACAGGACGAAGTGATGAGCCTACTCCTCCGCCTCCTCGAGAGCCTCTTCGATTTCGTCGACGATCCGTTCGATCTCGTCGTTGAGCGCGTCAAGTTCGTCCCTCAGCCGTGTCAGCCGCGCGACGAGGGGATTGATCTTCTCAACCAGGTCCTTCTTGGACACGAACGCCATGGTTGCCTCCTTCAATGGTAGTGCGTGTCAGATTCTATGCGCGAGGCACTCAAAGGCAATTCGTCTTCCGCAGCGAGAAGTCCCCGGAGGGCAGTACCATGGCCCAAACCGGATCGGTGCGAGGGGCAATGTGAATCTACAGGCAGCAGAGCTGAAGAGGAGGGCATCGGAGCTTGAGCGTCTCATGTTCCCGTGCCACCTCTGCCCGCGTGCGCGCGGCGTGCCGGATTGCGGCGACTCGCGTAGAGCCGATTGGTATGGATGGGGAAGTGCAGGGAGACGACGTGACGCGTATTGAGAGACTCGAAGTCAGCGTCCACGGGATTGTGCAGGGAGTCTTCTTCCGTCACTGCACACGCCTTGAGGCGGAGCGACTCGGCGTTGTCGGGACGGTCGAGAATCGTCCCGACGGGACAGTCAGAGTTGTTGCCGAGGGATCCAGGCGACAGTTGGAGGAGCTGGCCGGCTGGCTCCGCGTCGGGCCGGACGCGGCCGTGGTCGACCGGGTCGACTTGTCCTGGGCGGAGGCCACAGGGTCCTTCCTGGCGTTCCTAATCCTCCGCTGAGCGGCCGGGCCACCGATGGCCGCCCCTGGAATGTCTTCATTGTCTCCAGTGAATCAGTTGATCGATCTTCGCGAGATGGGTACGATCCCACACTGGGATGAGACTTCCACGTGTAGGAGAGAAAGCCGGGTTCCACATCACGGATAGACTGCAACCGCGGGGCGACCAGCCGAAGGCGATCGAGGAGCTGGTCGCGGGCGTGGAAGGCGGTCTTCGGTTTCAGACCCTGTTCGGCGCGACGGGGACCGGGAAGACGTTCACGATCGCACAGGTCATCGATCGGATTCAACGGCCGACGCTCGTCATCGCGCACAACAAAACGTTGACCGCGCAGCTGGCGAACGAGTTCAGGGAGCTCTTCCCCGAAAACGCCGTCCACTACTTCGTCTCCTACTACGACTACTACCAGCCCGAGGCGTATCTCCCCCAGACGGACACCTACATCGAGAAGGACTCGTCGATCAACGATGAGATCGAGAGGCTCCGCCATGCGGCAACATGGTCGCTGTTCGAGCGACGCGACGTGATCATCGTCGCATCGGTATCCTGCATCTACGGACTCGGTTCACCTGCCAACTACGTCGACATGTCGCTCACGTTGAAGCGGGGGGAGGAGTGGGATCGTGACGACGTGATGCGGTCGATGATCGCGCTGCAGTACAGCCGGAACGAGATCGGCTTCGAGCGAGGGACATTCCGTGTGCGCGGCGACACGGTCGAGATCATCCCGGCGTACGAGGAACGGATTCTGCGGATCGAGTTCTTCGGCGATCAGATCGACCGGATCGCGTTCCTCGATCCGATCACAGGCCACCCGATCCGCGAGGAGACGGAGATCACGATCTACCCCGGCTCGCATTTCATCACGCCGGAGGAACACCTGAAGCAAGCGATCGTTAGGATCGAGGCCGAGCTCGAGGAGCGCCTGGCGACGCTTCGGGGGGAGACACGTCTTCTCGAAGCACAACGGCTCGAGCAGCGGACGCGATATGACCTGGAGATGATCCAGGAGATGGGATATTGCTCAGGTATCGAGAACTACTCGCGCCATCTTGACGCCCGAAACTCGGGGCAGCCGCCTTCGGTTCTCGTAGACTACTTCCCGAGTGACTTCCTCCTCGTCATCGACGAGTCTCATCAGACCGTCCCGCAGATTCGGGGGATGTATCACGGGGATCGTTCTCGGAAGACGACGCTCGTTGACTTCGGTTTCCGCCTTCCTTCGGCGCTCGACAATCGTCCGCTGACCTTCGCTGAGTTCGAGGATCGGATCAACCATGTGATCTTCACGTCGGCGACGCCCGGTCCCTACGAAGCGGAGCACAGCCGAAAGGTCGTCGAGCAGATCATCCGACCGACAGGCCTCGTCGATCCTGAGATCGTGCTTCATCCGGTGAAGGGTCAGATTGATCACCTGCTTGGGGAGATCCGTACGGTCGTCGAACGTCACCAACGGGTGCTCGTCACGACGCTGACGAAGCGAATGGCCGAGGATCTGACCGAGTACTTGGTCGACCTTGGGATTCGTGCACGCTACCTTCACTCGGAGATCGACACGCTGGATCGCATCGACATCCTTCGCGAGCTGCGGTTGGGGAAGTTCGACGTTCTCGTAGGCATCAACCTGCTGCGTGAGGGACTCGACCTTCCGGAGGTTTCGCTCGTTGCTGTGTTGGACGCCGACAAGGAAGGCTTCCTGCGCTCCGGAACCTCGTTGATCCAGACCATCGGGAGAGCGGCGCGGAATGTGCATGGGAAGGTGATTCTGTACGCGGACAAGCAGACCGATTCGATCCGTCACGCGGTCAGCGAGACGAATCGGCGGCGCGCGATCCAGGTCGCCCACAACGAGAAGCACGGGATCACGCCGCGTTCGATCGAGCGCGCCGTCACCGACATCACGCAGTCGCTGCTCTCATCGAAACCGCAGCCAGTCGAAGTGCGCGAACGACCGAAGCCGAAGTCTCATGTTGAGCTGGTGAGCGTGATCAAGGACTTGGATGAGCAGATGCTCGAGGCGGCGGCGCGACTCGAGTTCGAACTCGCCGCGAATTTGCGTGACGAGATCCGAGAGCTGAAGAAGGAGCTATGAACGTCATCCACGTGAAGGGTGCACGAGAGCACAACCTGAAGGACATCGACGTCGTCTTGCCACGCGATAAGCTGGTGGTCATCACCGGGATCTCGGGCTCCGGAAAGAGCTCGCTCGCGTTTGACACCATCTACGCAGAGGGGCGGCGGCGCTATGTCGAGTCTCTGTCCGCGTATGCGCGCCAATTCCTTGGCCAGATGGAGAAGCCGGACGTCGACTTCATCGAGGGCCTCTCTCCTGCGATCTCGATCGACCAGAAGACCAGAAGCCACAACCCTCGATCGACGGTCGGCACGGTGACCGAGATCTACGACTACCTCCGTCTGCTCTACGCGCGAATCGGGCACCCACACTGTCCGACGTGCGGAGATCCGATCAGCCAGCAGTCGGCGGAACAGATCGTGGACGCGGTCATGGGTCTAGAAGAGCAGACACAGGTGCAGATCCTGGCGCCGGTTGTGCGAGGCCGGAAGGGCGAATACCGAAAGGTGTTCGAGGAGATTCGGCAGGAAGGCTTCACGCGAGTTCGCGTCGACGGAGTGACGCGGACGCTGTACGAGGAGATCGAGCTTGCCAAGAACCAGAAGCACACGATCGAGATCGTCGTTGACCGGATCACAGTGGACTCGAGGAAGCGGGGACGGATCGCCGACTCGATCGAGACGGCGCTGAAGCACGGCGGAGGGCTGGTCAGCGTGCTGACCGACGATGGGGAAGAGCGTCTGTACAGCGAGCACTACGCCTGCATCCGGTGTGGCGTCAGCTACGAGGAGCTTAGCCCTCGGATGTTCTCATTCAACAACCCGTACGGGGCCTGTCCCGAGTGCAGCGGACTCGGGTACAGGAAGGAGATCGACCCTGAGTTGATCGTCGATCCACGCCGCGGCGTGATGAACGGGGGACTCCTCCCGTTTGCCAGCACTTCGAGCCAGTGGTACGAAGCGCAGATGAAGGGGCTGGCCGAGCACCTCAAGATCGCACCGGAGCAACCTCTCGGTGAGATTGGGAAGAAGAAGCTCGACGTAATCCTCAACGGGACCGGCGGAGAAGAGATCACGTTTCACTACAGCTCGAAGAGCGGGTACTCGCGAACGATCAAACGCCCGTTTCGCGGCATCGTTGCCAGCCTCGAGCGATGGTATCGAGACACGAGTTCCGACTATTGGCGACAGACGCTCGAGCAGTACTTGGCGACGTTGCCCTGTCCGACATGCGAAGGCGCGAGGCTGAAGCCGGAGATCCTGGCGGTGACTGTCGGGGGGGAGAACATCCACGAGGTGACTTCGCTCTCGATTCGCAGGGCGCTCGAGTTCTTCGACGAGGTCGATCTGACGTCGCGAGAAGGGATGATCGCCGCCCAGATCCTCAAGGAGATCAAGGCGCGGCTGGGATTCATGGTCGCGGTCGGACTCGACTATTTGACGCTCGACCGACAGGCGGGAACGCTTGCGGGGGGGGAGGCGCAGCGGATCCGTCTGGCGACCCAGATCGGAAGCCAGCTGACCGGTGTTCTCTATGTCCTCGACGAGCCCTCGATCGGCCTCCACCAGCGTGACAACAGGCGGCTCCTCGAAACGCTCAAGGGTCTGCGCGACCTCGGGAACACGGTGATCATCGTGGAGCACGACGAGGAGACGATTCGCGAGAGCGATTACATCCTCGATCTTGGTCCGGGAGCGGGTGCGCACGGCGGGAAGGTGGTTGCATCCGGCTCGCCGGAGGAGATCGCGGTCTGTCCGGACTCGGTCACAGGACAGTACCTCTCGGGAGCGCTGAGGATACCGATCCCTGAGGAGAGACGAGCGGGGAACGGGAATCGACTCAAGGTTCTCGGCGCGACCGAGCACAACCTGCGAGGAATCGATGTCGAGTTTCCACTCGGATGCTTCACGTGCGTCACCGGTGTCTCGGGATCGGGGAAGAGCACGCTGGTCGAAGACGTCCTCTATCGTGGGGTCGCACACAAGCTGCACCTCTCAGCACGGCGGGCGGGCTCGCATAGCGACATCGAGGGAGCCGATCAGATCGACAAGGTTATCGAGATCGATCAGTCCCCGATCGGACGAACGCCGCGCTCGAATCCGGCG
This sequence comes from Bipolaricaulia bacterium, assembly GCA_049643905.1. Classification (GTDB taxonomy): domain Bacteria; phylum Bipolaricaulota; class Bipolaricaulia; order UBA7950; family UBA9294; genus CAZMYM01. The sequence continues at coordinate 7,962 of JBARQW010000144.1, read as the reverse complement.
ACCTACACCAAGCTGTTCGATGACATCCGGGCGCTGCTTGCCAGGACGCCGGACGCGAAGCTGCGCGGGTACGCGGCGGGACGATTCAGCTTCAATGTGAAGGGTGGACGCTGCGAGGCGTGCCAGGGACAGGGGCGGGAGAAGATCGAGATGCACTTCCTCCCCGACATCTACGTTCCTTGTGAGGTCTGCAAGGGAAGCCGGTACAACCGGGAGACGCTCCAGGTTCGCTACAAGAACCGTTCGATCGCAGACCTTCTCGCGATGTCAGTCGAGGATGCTCTCGCGTTCTTCGAGAACGTCCCGCGAATCCGACGACGCCTGGAGACCCTGTTCGACGTGGGGCTGTCGTACATCAAGCTTGGTCAGCCGGCGACCGAACTTTCCGGCGGCGAAGCGCAGCGCATCAAGCTCGCCAAGGAACTCTCACGCCGTTCGACAGGGAAGACGCTGTACATTCTCGATGAACCGACCACGGGCCTTCACGCTGCCGACGTGCGAAAGCTCCTGGAGGTCCTCCATCGGCTCGTCGACTCGGGGAACACGGTCATCGTGATCGAGCACAACCTCGATGTCGTCAAGACGGCCGATTGGATCGTCGATCTCGGGCCTGAGGGAGGGGACGGAGGGGGTGCGATCGTGGGGACCGGAACACCCGAGGACCTGGTTTCCGTGAGCGGGTCGTACACAGGTCAGTTCCTTGCCGACGTGCTCCCGGAGTCGGTGACCGCGCCATGAAGCTGCAGCATCTAAGAAAGGACGAAACCGTGAGCCATTGGCTGAGGCTGTCCGTCGCGATCTTGTGCGTGTTCGCAATCGCTCCGTCTGCGCTCGGGCGGTCGTACGCGCTCTACCACGATTCGACCACGGGGCGCGGAACGGCCGTGGTCCTGACGAATCTCGACGAGCACGACGTGACGCTGGGGTTGTTCGCGTACGACTCAGCCGGAAGCGAGATCGTCTCCCAGGATCTGACGTTGACGAGGTTCGCTTCGGAGGCCGTCTTCCTCGATGAGCTGATCGATGTTCCGAGCGGAACTACGTGGGGTTTGGTCCGTGCGGAGACCATCGGGCAGATCGCTCTCGCCGCCTGGATGCGCTCTGAGGAGACGTGGTTCGCAGTCGAGAATGTGTCGGTATCGATGCAAGCGGTGGACGAGTTCCAGTACTCGGGCTACTGGTTGACTGCGAACTACGCGAACACCCCGAACAGGACGACGGGCGTGTCGTTGGTCAATCCATACGACGACCGGACGGGCGGTGCGATCTACTTCTACGACGCCGAAGGTAACCGCTCCGCAGCCCGTCCGTTCGAGCTCGGCCCGAGGATGGCCGCCTTCATCTTGCTGAGCGACGAGCTCAAGGTCGCAGAGACGTCGTGGGGATTGCTCGACGTGCGAAGTGACGTCCCGATCCTTCTCGTCACCGAGTACTTCGACGCCAACGGGGAGTCGATCGACCTCGACATGGTGTCAAGCTTCTACTTCGTCGAGCCGTAGCCCCGAACCGTCCAGCTGATCGTGCCTCGTGATCCAGCCCCGCGCTTGTCTAGTAGTCGGGGTTGATCGACGCGGCGCCCGGAGCCGTGCTGGTTTCGCCTGTGTCGTTGGTGACCGTCAGGTGGATGGTGTACCGTCCGGACCGCGTGTACGTATGTGTTACCCGCTGTCCGGTCGCAGTCTCGCCATCGCCGAAATCCCAGTAGTAGGTGACGATGACCCCGACGCCGGCGCGCGACGCGCGCCCGTCGAACGTGATCGGCTGGTCGACACTCCCTCCGGAACACGTGAATGGATTGGGCCAGGCCTCAATGACGGCGTACGGCTTCGGATCGCCGCCGGAACACGTGCTGTCGTCTGCGACGCGACTCAACCCCGGCTGGACGTTGATTCCGACGTGCGTGGAGGCGGTCTCCCCATCGTCGTCCATCAGCGTCAGCGTGACGACGTAGTATCCGCCCGAGACATACGTGTGGCGTGCGTTCACGCCGCCGGCGGTGATCTCGTCCCCGAAATCCCATTCGTAGTCAACGATCGTCCCGCCCAGGTCGTAGGACGTGGAAGCGTCAAAGAAGACTTCTCTTCCCGGCAGGGGGTTGTCGTTGCTGACGACGATCTGTGGGACAGGTGGAGGATTTGCGACGACGACGGCGATTTGTTGGGAGTCGCTCGCGCCCTCTTCGTCGATTACCGTGAGCGTCGCGAGATACGTCCCCGCGTGGCTGTAGGTGTGGTCTCCCGAGCTTCCGCGAACGGGCGAACGATCGACCGGATCGCCGAAGTCCCAGTGGTACTCTACGATGGATCCGTCCTCATCGCGCGAGTAGTGCGCGTCGAACGAAACGGTGAGCGGCGCGACACCTTCGCTCGGCGCGGCGTCGATCACGGCTCGTGGAGCGCTGTTGACGAAATCCCCGACGATCGTATCGAGCAGGCAGCCCGACAGGAAGATCGGCGCCAGGATCAATGCGCAGAGGAGTAGGCGTTTCATTCTCAGATCCCTCCATTGGTCCACGGTACGTCGCCCGTGACGTCGGCGTTGCACGGGGGGCCGCCCTTGACATCAAGCTGTTCGATGTACGCAGTCGTTCCGCCGTCGTTGTCCGTGACGGTGAGGATGATGTTGTACGTCCCCGCGTAAAGGAACTCGTGCACGACGACAGGACCGGCGGCGGAAGCGGCCGTTCCATCAGGGAGGCGGTAGCCGAAATACCATTCGTACGAGACGATGGTGCCGTCGTCCGAGCACAGGTCTTGGGCGTCGAACGTAATCGGTTCACTGCACGACACGAAGTAGACGCCTTCCATGTTGCTCTTCGGTGTGTAGGAGAATCCGGCGGTTGGGAGCGGATTCAGCGCGTGAATCGTCATGAGCGTCGACGTAGAGTAGCCCCGTCCGTCGATGATCGTGAGTCGCGCTTCGTACGTCCCGTCCTCGTTGTACGTGTGCTCGACCAACGGGCCGCTCTCCGAGCCACCATCTCCGAATGTCCACAGGTACGACACGATCTCCCCTTCGGGCATGTAGGAAAGCGTTCCATCGAAGCTGACGGCAAACGGGACAACGTCCTCCGTAGCCGTGGCCGTGAACAGCGCCTGCGGCTGCGAGCGTGTCAAGCAGCCGGAGAGCGAGGCGACGACAAGGATGGCCGTGCCCAGTAGCAGAATGAGTCTTCCTGTCTTCATCGCGTCACTCCTTTTCCCCGTACGGGGAGAGGTCGAAGTTGATTGAGAGCGTCAGTCGGACCGTGATCCCGTCGAGATCGACCGGTTCAGGCATGCCGTCTCCGTCCAGATCTAGCTCACTTCCCTCCTGATCTGTCACCGAGCCCACGGTGGCGGCCCGGTACGAGACGGTGGAACCAATGGAGAACCATCGGGCAATCGGGTAGGAGAGCGAGAGGCCGACTTCGAAGCCGAACGTACTCCCAGTGAAGCGTTTCTCTCCTTCCGGAGGGATCCCGGAGATTGTGTCCGGATACTCACTCGGGACTTCGAAGATAACGGCGTGATCCCAGGCGACGTAGTAGTAGCCGACGGCCCCTTCCGCCGCGAGACGCAGACCTGCATCGAGGAACGTTGCGCGTCCCCCGAGGGTCACGCTGAAGGTCGTCATGCCGAAGGAGACGTCGATCGTCGAGACTTCGTCTCCCTCGTATTGTCCAGCGGTGGCCGACGAGGAGGTGAAGTACTCCGCCGCGGCTCCGAGTCCGAACCAGTCCATGAGCCAAAGGCGCTCACCGGCATGAAACGAGAGGCCGCTGACCATAGGATCGATCGGCTCGACGAACCCGGACACGTCGGGATGTATGTCGAACGTCTCGTTGAGATGCGTAATCAGCGTGTTGAAGACGCCGATCGATGCGTTGATGTTCCCCAATGAAATCGCAGAAGGACCGCCGCCGAAAGACATCTCCAACGGTCCGGCGGTCGCCGCTACACTTAGTAGGAGAATCGCAATCAGCAGAGTCGCAAGCCCCTTCATCGTTCCCCCTTCGTGGTCGATGATTTGGGGACGACGGCCCTCGGCTAACGCGTGGGGCCGTTGTCACCACCCGGTAGCTTTGACGATAGGGGATCGCTTCTCTTCCTCGAAGCGCGTAGAGGGTTTCGTTTCTCGACGTGATTCAGTCGGACGCCGGACTCATGTCATGTTCACGACGGACCGCAGGGCTTCGAGTGCGACGTCGATGTCCGAAGTAGAGACATCGAGATGCGTGACCATGCGGACTTGGCGGTTGTCGGTCCCGAGCGGGATGGCCAGCACGTTCCGCTCATCGAGGCGTTCGGTGAGCCTGTACGCATCGAGTGCCGGATCTCCGACGATGGCACCGTCGACCGAGAAGTAGACGAGGTTCGTCCACGCCGTCGACATAGAATCGTCCCAAGTGCATGTCAGCCCGGGGATCTCGTCGATTCCTTCTGCGAGCTTGCGCGCGTTTGCGTGATCCTCGCCGAGCCGTTGGACATGATGGTCGAGCGCGTAGAGGCCGGCTGCTGCGAGGACGCCGACCTGGCGCATCCCGCCGCCGACGAGCTTCCGGGTCCTTCGGGCCTTCTCGATGAACGGGCGACTGCCGCACAGGACTGAGCCGATCGGAGCTCCGAGTCCCTTCGCCAGGCAGACCATCACCGAATCCGCGCTGCGGGTGAGATCGCATGGTGGAACGTCGAGCGCGGTCGATGCATTGAAGAGGCGCGCTCCGTCGAGGTGGACGAGGAGACCCTTCTCGCGGGCGAACGTTCCGACTGCGTCGGAGTACTCAGGAGAGGAGGCGATGCCCCCGCAACGATTGTGCGTGTTCTCGAGGCAGATGAGCCGAGTTATCGGTTGATGGGGATCGTCAGGATCCCGGATCGCGCGTCCGATTGCTCCAAGATCGAGGGTTCCGTTTGGCTCGTTTTCGAGGACGTGCGGGTGAATTCCGCCTAGAGCGGAACACCCTCCCGCCTCGTAAAGGAATGTGTGCGCGAGGTGGCCGAGGATGATCTCATCTCCCCGGCCGGCGTGGGTCAACATGGCGACGAGGTTTCCCATCGTGCCGCTGGCGACGAACAGCCCCGACTCCTTTCCGAGCACGTCTGCCATTCTCTCCTCGAGTTGCCGGGCGGTCGGGTCCTCACGAAATACATCGTCGCCCACGATGGCCTCTGCCATCGCTCGCCGCATCCCGTCTGTCGGGCGTGTAACCGTGTCGCTACGCAGGTCGATCCGTCTCATCAGCGCTCCCCTCCCGGCCTCCCTACCGGAGGCGATCCTTCCCTTGAGGCTCTTCCTGCCATCCCGCGGCACCGATCAGGGGCACGAAACGGCACGCGCCCAGGTCGTCGGTTTTCGATCCCCGCGGATGATACGTGATCCGAAGGAGACGCTGTTCGGTCAGATGTCCGATCGGCCCAACGAATACGCCACCGGCTCTCAGCTGACCGAGGAGTAGATCCGAGATGGAAGGGAGGCTTCCCGTTGCGAGAATGCAGTCGAACGGCGCTTCCGAAGCGAGCCCGGCCGTTCCGTCTCCCTCGACGCAGCGAACGCGAGCGTACCCAGCAGCCAGGAGCCGCGTGCTCGCCGACGAGTGAAGGTCCGATGACCGTTCGATCGTCCAGACCTCGGAGGAGAGTTCGGCGAGGATGGCCGTCTGGTATCCTGAGCCGGTCCCGAGTTCGAGTACTCGCTCCACTCCGGAGAGCTCGAGAGCCTCACTCATCAGGGCGACGATGTACGGCTGGGATATCGTCTGTCCTTCACCGATCGGCAGTGGATGGTCGAAGTAGGCCCGACGCATCGACTCTTCCGGGACGAACGTGTGGCGCGGAACGCGAGACATCACTGCCAGAACGCGCTCGTCTCGAATCCCACGACGGCGGAGATCGTGCTCGACCATCCAACGGCGCTGCTCGGCGAGCTGCGCCTCACTTGCGTCGTTCCTCACGGGCATCATTGTAGCAGGAGTGGGGGCTTCAGTCGTCGATCGGACTCTCGAAGTAGTCCGTGATGATCTGCTGAGCACGTTCGAAGTCCCGCGGACGAACCATGATCCGGACATCGGCCAGTCCGTCGAACGTGACGGGCAGCACGGAAGGAGGCACGTGCGTAACAAGATTGACCGGGATATCGAAGTCCTCGAGGAGGTTGCTGATCAGCCGTGCCTTCGGTTCACCGGAAACAATGTGGCAGAGCTTGAGGTCTTGATCCACGGCCTCCTCCCGTTGGTCGAGCAGGTAGTGCATGATCGTGATGCACTGACTCGTGTGCAACGGCTTCTCGCCGAGCGACACGTGAGGGAAGGCGCCGAGTTCTCGGTCCTCCTCTTCGGTGAAATCGACGTGATCGGAGAGAACGAAGGCCGGGTTCCGAGGAAACGAGAACGCATCGACCGGCGTTCCGCCCTCGTGCAGGACGACGGGGTTCGCCTCGAGTTGATGGAGTCTGTCGAGCGTCTCGGGAAGCGAGCGTCTCGAGACGAAGATTCCTGGCGTGCTCTGGACTTCCTCGTCGGACAGCGCATCGAGGGCTCGCTTGATGAGCGCCGCCGTCGAGCGTTCATCCGGATTCAAGCGCTTGACTCTATCGCCGGCGATCCGGATCTGAGCTGTGTTCTGAAGAAGCAAGATCGCTTCGACGTCGCTCCGGATCCCGTGCGAAACAAACAGCGAGGCGCCGATCGCACGGCAGAGAACGTCCAACCGACCCGCCCCTCCGGGGAGATCATTGAGCGAGAACGTCGCTTCGAGCGGCACCTTGTGTCCGAGGATCACGAATCGTCGCATGGTGGCCGGGAGTCTACCTCCGCAATGGCCCCCCGAGCAAGACCGAGCCTCCCGGCATGCGCATTCTGTCGTCGGGAGACGGGACGTTCGCTGACCGACCGGGTGACCGGTTTCCGCTCCTCGGTGGTCGTTCAGCGTCGAGAGAGCTGCCTGTTCGTTCTAGAGTCGGTGCGATGTGTTCAAAGAACGTTGTGAGTGTGAGTCGTATTGCGAAATCGAGCGGCAATGAGGGGGAGCATACGGTGAAAGCCCGAACGTGCCTGATTGTGTTTGCGTGTGTGTTCGGATGTGCCGTGGGGGCGGCGGGGAGCCAGTGGTTCACGGGGAGCTGGTCCGCGGAGATCTCACTTGCTCCGCAGCAGACGATGCCCTTCTCTGCCTTCCAATCCACGCTCGATGTCGGTCTGCAACTTGACTTCCTGACGGTATCGAGCATCTCGGACTTCATCTTCGACGGGTGGCTGTGGCAGGAGTTCGATCTGGAAGCGGTCCTCGGCCCGCTGAGCTTCTCGAGCCAATCCCTGTTCGAGCCCCAATCAGGCTCGTTCGTCTATGTCCAGGGGATGGTGGCTGTCGAGGTTCCGCCCCTCAGGTTCTCCTTGTACGGAGCGATGGTAGGCGAAACCCAGTCCGAGTCAGCCAACTACGGGTACGTCGTGGATGTGTACGGTGAGATCTTCGACGGCCTCGTGACGTTTGAGAGTGCGTCGTTCCTCGGAGCGGACCTCTCGGGGATCACGTTCACGGCGACGGACGTTCAAACGGACTCGACGCTGGTCTCCAAGACGTTCACCACGGACCCGACGATCGACACGCTACCGGTGGTCTTCTCCGGGCAAGAGCTCACGTTCAGCGGCCTGGCATTCGGTTGCGCGCAGCTGACAAGCGTGACGACGTTCTCCAAGATCGGGTTCGAGAGTGAGGAGATCGAGCTGAAGTTCCTCGGGTTGTTTGGCCTTCCGTTCAACCTCACCCTCGACTTTGTCTACACGCTCCAGACGAAGAGCTACATCTTCACGCCTTCGCTCGAGACGGACTACGGGTGTTTCAGCGTCTTCACGAACCTGGTGCAGAGCGGGAGTACGATCACCGGAATTGAAGTCTACGGAATCGCCTTTGAAGTGACGATAGGGAACGGGACGCTGAGAAGCATCTCCAACCTTGACACAAGCCAGTACGTCATCACGACGCC
>JBARQW010000143.1:0-2868 GCA_049643905.1 Bipolaricaulia bacterium | reverse complement strand
CGCAGCAACACTCAAACGCGGTGTTGTCGTCGCAGCACGGAGCGACCAAGATGCTGAGCGCGTCGTAGTAGCGAGGATCCGCTTTAATTTGCGGGACCAGCGTGTACCACCAGCTGACGAACTGGGGCAAGGATTGGAGTGTGATCGGGATCCCGTAGGGCGTTTCGGTCCCCTCTGCCGGGATGATCTCCGCCTCGATCTCAGCGAGAAGATCCATGTCTTGCCCGTATCCGACAACGAACAGGGCGATAAGGGCGACGGCACTGATCATGAAACCGAACAGCCGCCGAAATAGTTTCGGTTCAGCGCGCATGCAGTTCCTCCTTTGGTCGATGCTCGCTTCTCTAAGGTCTAGCTGAAGTATGCTTCGGAGCCTAAGTTCGAGACGTATGCATTCTGTGAAGAGAGTGTGAGGGAACTGGAAGGCCGTACGCCCTCATCCCGCGCACGTGGCCTTGTGTACGGCACGGGAGGGCCGCTCAAGGGTGTTGAATGTGGTGCGGACAGGGTCCAGTCGCTATCGGTCGTACTCGACGCGCACGGAGCACTCGTTCGCGCTCAGCAACTCTTGTCCGTCCACGTTGAACAGGACGCGAAGTGGAAGCTCGGCGACGAACGTCCGGCAGTCGCGCGTGAAGCGCACGTGGACATTGCGCAGCCTGACCGTGACGGTCTTCACAGGTCCACCCTGTGCGATGTCGGTCGACGTGATCGGGATGTCGGTCTGCGTCACATCGAACAGGCACGTGTCCCAGGCCCCGGCAACCGGCCGTGGATCGAGAACGCGCACCCGCGGGGACTTGCTCTGGTTGAGGTCGTCGGACGGATCGCGAACGGTCAGCTGGATCACGATGTCGCCCCAGCAATCGGTATGCGCCCAGGCGGTCCAACAGCAGTAGTCCCACTCCTCCTCGTCCTCGTCCCAGCAGAACCAGCCACAGACGCGTTCGTACGATTCGTTGCACGATCGGAGAACGAATTCCGCACTGCAGCCGAGGATCTCCGGGATCTCCTGGAGTCTGACGTCGTCGGGAATCGGGACGAACGCTGACGTGCCGCCGATGAGGAACGTGCATCCGGATGCGCTGAAGAGGAGCGAGAGGAGCACCACCACGTAGCTCAAGCGCACCGTTTTTCGCATCCCTTTCCTCCTAGATGGCAAACAGAAGCCTTACCCTGATCAAGACGTGGCGGACGCGCACGCCGATCCCCAGTGCAACGGTCGGCACGATCTCGTCGAACGCCAGAGGAAGCGTGTTCCCGCCGATCGTGACGCGTCCGCTTCCCTCATACTGCCCGTGGGTCGACAACAAGCCGAACTCCGCCCCGACGTAGATGTACGAAGACGCTTCCTGATACAGGCCGGCGCTGAGGTGAAACGCTCGTGTGACCACGGCCGAAACGTCATGGCCCGCGGATCCGATCGCCGGATACAGGTTTGTGAGCGAGACGGTCGTCGGCCGAAGGTTGACGCCGACGCCGATCAATCCCAGGAGCCCTTGGCCATTGAGTTCATGGCCCAAGGACGCACTCGTGAGCCAGAGCTCTCCGATTGATCCTGCTCCTCCAGAGAGGACGAATCGGTCGAATCGTTCGTCAGCGAACCAAGGGAAAACGTCTACCGAGTCCGCGATTCTGCCATCGCTCTCCATCGCGCGCAAACCGCCGAAGTCGCGGAGAGGGACCAACTCGCCGAAGAGAGCGAATCCCCCATCTAGATCGATGACCACGACGGTGGAGAAGTCGTTGATGCCGGCGGGCGCGACGGTCACTTCCCTCGTCTCACTCGCCCGATGGAACCTACCGCCCGACTCGAAGACTTCGACCGTTACAAGGATGTCGTAGGTTCCGGGTGTGATATATCGGTGCACGGCCTCCTCGCCCACGACGACCGTTCCGTCACCGAGATCCCACGTCGTTCGAACCTCGTCGATCGCTTCGTCCGAAATCCCCGAAATGCTCGTAGCCGCGCGGAACGTGATCGGTTCCCTCACTCGAGACTGGCTCTCGGGGTAGACCTCCACGTCCATCGTGATCGATGGTTCCGCGGTGGCCGGGCCCTGCGCATGGACGGGAGCTCCTGTGAACGCTCCGAGGAGAAGAGCAAGCGCCCCCAAGCTGAGGACAAGTTGAGCTCGACCGAAACCGTGTTTCATAGCGCTCCCGTTCCCGGCGTCCAGCCGGAGCTCCCAGACTACCAGGAGACGCCGCCTCTGCCAACCGGAGACGGACGCCTGTTTCCTTGAGATCAGTTCAGCTGACGGCAACTACGGCCAACGTGGGTGAATTGGGCGCCGAATGCGGGCACTCCGATGGTCCTCTCCGAGCGAGGCGGCGGGAGTCCATTCCTCGCGACACGGACGCCTCCGCGTTTAGAACTTCGTTCGCGAGTTCGCTGTGTAGGGTCAGGTGGTACGCCTTGCTGGACGGCTCTTGAACCGGTAGCTGGATGAGTTCGAGTCTCCTAGGCTCCGGACGTCCTGGTCCTCTCGCGATCGGCTCCGTACGGACGAACCCGATCTCTTCCAGGCAATCCTTGACGCCTTGGAACTTCTTGATCGACCAATTCAGTAGCCTCGTCCTCTCGGTCCGGTTGAGGCACGGGGCTTCGTTGATGCTCTCGAGAAGCCGTTCCTGGGCGAAAGGAAGCCGCTTACGCTTCCCACGCGCGGCTGCCCACGAGTAAAGGAGGGATTGAAGAGGCCCTGGCTCACGCGGCGCAACATGTGATCTCAACTGGCGAAGGGTATCCGTCGTTTCGTTCATGACCAGAAAGTGAACTCGCATGCATATCCATCGATGCGATGGGCCGCTCCGCTATGCCGCTAGGGCGAAGGCATCGTTCCTCCGCAATGGAGGAAGGGCGGA
>JBARQW010000142.1:0-4680 GCA_049643905.1 Bipolaricaulia bacterium | reverse complement strand
AGCCACAGCTCGCCTTCATACGCGACGACCTCCGTGTTGAGAAGATCGCAGACCTTTGCGACGGCTCCCTGCAGCTTCTGCGGGCAGAAGATCGTTCGCTCGCAGGCGAGTCCCTCGATTTTCCCTGAGAACAGCGATTCGTCGACGTCGTCGCGAATGACTACCCGCTCGGTGAAGTAGAGCTTCCGCTCGGTGATCGACGCGAGCAGGTCCCGCGTCATCTCGATCTCCTTGTCGACGACCTTGAAGCCATCCGGGATCGTCCGGACACGTCCGGACGTGCCGGTGAGAATCGACTGGAAGTCGGCCGTGTTCCGATCGACGAACGTCGTTCGGCCGGTCACGTGGAGCCTGGCGAGCTTCTTCCTGATCAGTTCCGAGGGGAGCGTCTCGGGGACGGTGAGCGCCCCGACGACGCCTAGCTCTGTTCGGTCGTTCAGCCCCTCCAGATACGCTGCGTCGAGCGTGAGCGAGCCCATGTGCATCTTGGCGAGGAGCGGATAGGGACGGATGGGACCCATGACGAGCTGGGCCTTCGACTGGACGAGGGCCGCCAGCGGCTCGGGGCACGAAATCGGGCCCATCACCATGGCGAACGCGAGTCCTCTGTCGAGCAACTCGGCAGGGACGTCGGGAGCGACCGTGACCGGTCCCATCACCAGAAGCCCGAGCGGCTCCGTGAGGTTGGCGAAATGGTCGGTCCCGATCTCGAGGGACCCCATCATGAGTTGGACCTTGACGTTGGACGGGGCCTCGAACGTCATGTTGATGTTGCCGATCTCGAGTTTGTGCAGGAGGTGGGCCGTCTCCCTTGTGTAGATCACCAGATTTGCGTTCCGGATCGATTCGTATGCCTTCACTGACTCCTCGGTCGCGTTGCGAAGATCGAGGATGTTCGCGTTCCCGATCACCCTTCCGTGTTCCACGCTTCTCTCCTTTCGATGAGCAGATGCCGCCGGTTGTCTTGATGTTCAGTTCTCATGCGTGTGGAGCCGGGCTCGAGCTTCGCCTCACGAGGCCGTCGGCTCTTGTGATGGGGGTTCGCCCAGCGGTCGACGTTGCGACGCGATCCGGCATGCGTGACAGACTGGGACACGACCCAGAGGTGGGACCACATGATCACTCCTTTCCGAGCAGACGGGCTCGATGCTTGCGCATCCAGGCCGCCGCTAGACGGAGGCGCGAGCGGACGGTCGCGGCAGGAATCCCGAGGCGTTCCCCGATCTCGGCACTGGTCATGCCGAGGACGTAGCGATCCCGCAAGACCTCGCTGTAGCTATCGGGAACCGAGTCGAGAAGCTCCCACAGCCTGACGTCGGCCATCACGGGATCGCCAACCCGGCTGGCGGCTCTCTCGAGTTCCTTCCTGATGCTGCCCCATCGCTGCCCACGGCGAGTCTGGTCGATGTACCGGTTCTTGATCACCCGGTACAGCCAGGCCCTCCGCTGGCCGCGCGTGAGGCCGGCCAGGAGGTCGAGGTTGGACATCGCACGGACGAATGCGTCCTGGACGAGATCCTCGGCTCGGCTCGGGTTGCGCGCTAGACTCCCTGCGTATCGCACGAGCGCCATCCTCTCCTTGGTGTAGAGGTCTGAGATGAGACTGCCGATTCCGTCGCTGCCGCTCGGCATCCCCGATCTCCACTCTTCGGTCTGCATCATGAAGGCGCTCCTGACTCCGTCGTTCTTGGCGATGGTCTCGCGCCTTCTACTCTATACGACGAACGAGCGAGGTGGAGTGTTCACACTGAGCAAGAAGCCAACGAGACGCTGGAATCCCTATGGCGTGAGGCACAATCGACACATGCGAGATCGTCGAAACGGTGGCGGACGATGCGTGACGCGCCTGCGCCGATCTGCCGTCATAGGTGTTTCGCTACATGTTCCGATGGACGCAAACGGATGCATGTAGGCGATGCGGACAAGAAGAAGGAGGCAGCGTGAAGCGACGAATAGTTTCGGGAATCGCGGGGCTGGCCATGCTGGGCTTGATCCTTGCGGGGTGTACTTGGTTCGGTCCGGAATCGCTCGATCCGATGGGGAGCGACCCTCTGAGGAAGGTCGAGATCCTCCTCAGCGACGAGCTGACGGACGAGATCCTGGCGGAACTCGCCGGATACGGCAAGGTCACGGGGCAGTACGGCAAGATCCGCGGTCTGACAATGGATCTTCGGGAATCAGCCCTTCTTGAGGTCATGGGACTCCCGTACGTCGACGTCGTTGGGGAGAGGGCCGAGCGCTTCGCGCTCGACTTTGCTGATGGGATCAACACGTGGGATCTCGACATCATCAACATCACCGACTTCGACGTTCCGCGTGTCGTCGCCTACGATGGTGAGGGCGTCTACGTCGCCGTCTTGGACACGGGTCTCGTCAAGAACTGGCGTGACTACCTACCTGAGGACCAGATCGCGGTCGAATACGCGAAAGCATTCTCGGGCGGCGGGGGCGACAACCCGAACGTGTCCGAGCCGGCGAACAAGTGGGAGCGAGACACTCACTCTCACGGAACCCACGTGACGAGCACGGTTCTCGGATTCAGCGTCTACGGCCTCTACACCGTGAACGGGGCAGCACCCAAGGCGACGGTCATCCCGGTCAAGGTGCTGCACGACAGCGGGTCCGGCTGGTCGTCGATGATCGCTGCGGGGATCGTCTACATCGCCGACCTGAAGGAAGAGATCGGCGCCCCGATGGTGATCAACATGAGCCTCGGCGGTCCGGTCCTGTCGCCGCTCGAGCAGGCGGCCATCGACTACGCGATCGCGAAGGGCGTGATCGTCGTGGCCTCGGCCGGGAACGAGGGTGACGCAGGAATGGGGTACCCCGGTGCCTATGCGCCGGTGATCAGCGTCGGATCGGCCGGTTGGACCGGTGAATGGTCCTCCGGAGACTGGTGGCAGGGCGTCGCCGTAGCGGAGCCGACGACGGCGGACGTCGTCTACGTCTCCGATTTCAGCAGTTGCGAGTTGCCTGGACAGGATCTCGACGTCCTCGCGCCGGGAAGCTGGATCGTCGGCCCGTACCTCGCCTTCGGCGCGGCGCATCCGCCGATCTGGTCGAACGGAAAACCCGGCCAGTACTACTTCCTGGGCGGGACGAGCATGGCGGCGCCGCACGTCGCAGGGCTGGCCGCGCTGATGCTCGAGAAGGATGACACGCTGACGCAGTTCGTCATCGAGGGGCTCCTCGAGGCGAACACGATTCCGATTCCGGCGGGATCGGCCGTGGTCGACGGCGTGTTGTACGAGTGGGAAGACGACGCCACTGGGGCCGGCCTGATCCAGGCGGACCTCGTGCTGGGCGCCTTCTAGCGGAGCATCTCCGAACAACGAACCGGGCGCGACCTCTCGCATGTCGCGCCCTTTCTCTTCCAGTATGGGAAGCGGGAGGGTGGGAGTTGGCGATGCTTGTTCGGGTCTTCTCCTACTCGCGACGGGCGTTCTTCTCTTCGTACATTCGCTCGTCGGCCTGCGCCAGTACGTGTGCGATCGACGTGCCGGAGTCAGGACGCCAGGCGGTCGTTCCGACCGAGACAGTGACCATCGAGCCGGCAAGCTCGCGGAGTCGCTCGTTCTGACGGACCGAGTCTCTGATTCGTTCGGCGACCTGATTGGCGTCCTCGCCTGTCTCGGTGAGAACGACGAGGAACTCGTCTCCTCCGTAGCGAACGACGAGATCGGTCTCACGGACCGTCTGCTGTAGGACATCGGCGATCGTCAGTAGGACATCGTCCCCAACGTTGTGTCCGTGCTGATCGTTGATCTCCTTGAAGCGATTGACGTCGATCATCAGCAGGCCGATCGGGTGCTCGTACCGGGTCGCGCGGAGTGTCTCCCGTTCGATGACCTCGTTGAAGTAGCGCCGGTTGAAGACACCGGTCAACGGGTCGTGCGTCGCCTGCTCCTTCAGTGCGGCTTCGAGTCGGAGGCGCTCGATGGCGGCGGACGTGTGACGGAGTAGCGTCTCGAGGAATCGGGCATCGGCCGTCGAGAATGCGCGCTGTCTGTCCGAAGCGGCCTGGAAGACACCGATGTCATGAATCGGCGTCGTGATCAACGATCGGATGATCGAGGAACTCGTTTCGGCCAACTTGGCCGGGTCGGGATCCTCGAGGATCAGGGTCTCGCCCGACGCGAAGGCTCTTCCCGCGACGCCTGCCTCCTCGAGGGGAGTTCTGCGGAAACGTTCCTTGGGAGTCTCCGACGACGTGGCCACTGTGAGCAAGTGCCCGTCGACGACGATGTCGAGCGCGCAGTGCGAATACCCGAGGATTCGTTCGACGGCATCGATCGTGTTCCGATAGACGCCGGCCAACGTCTCGGCGTGCTCGAGAAGTACCGCGGCCTCGTGGAGTCTCTCGACTCTCGTGTGTGCCTCGCGGAGCGCGTTCTCGGCCTCTTTCCGATCACTGATGTCGCGATAGATCCCGTACACGCCGACCTGCTCCCCCTCCAGCAGGACAGGCTGCCCGAGGATGGAAACGTGAACGAGGCGTCCGTCTCTGCGCCTGCGGATCGACTCCACCGCGGTCGGTTCGCCGCACGCCGCACGATGCGTGATGGACGCGGCCTCGCTCCGGAGTCCGTTGGATTCCGGAGCAATCAGTCGATCCACGTCCTCGCCGACCGCCTCGGCTTCCGAGTATCCGAACAGCCTGCAGAACTCCCGATTCGCTTG
>JBARQW010000141.1:0-1820 GCA_049643905.1 Bipolaricaulia bacterium | reverse complement strand
GATCGACGTCGCTTGCCACCAGCCAATCGGACGGCTCGCCGATCAGTCCGACGCGACTGAATCGGAGCGCATCCCACGCCTCCGCGATCGCGAGCTCCCGCTTGATCTCCACGGCGAGCGTCTCGGGTGCGCCGAAGAGAATGCGCCCCTCTCCGCCTTCCTGTCGGATCCGTGCCAGAACCTCGAGTGAAGCCGGGAGCGAATTGTGTCCCGGGTGCGCGATCAGCAGGGCGGGAGAAGGGAGCTGAGCGATCACCTTGAGTACCTCGCGCTCGACGCCGCCCGTCAACACCAAGATTGCCGCCAGGCGATCGGGCGAAGGCTGCAGTGTCTCCGCGATCTCGAAGCCGCCCGCAGTGCGAATCCGCCGCAGCAGATCCTTCTTCAGCGAAGAGTGCGCTCCGCGGTCGTGCAGACCGGAGGCATGGACGAGCACGTCGACCTTCTTCATGCTCCGATCGTACGTTCCCCAGCGCCGATCGCTCGATCCACGCGTTGACTCTTCGATCGGACAGAGGGCACGCTGCGCCGCATCAGCCGGGAGATCGGCGTGGGCGTGTTCTCCACGCAGAACAGGACGCATGACCCGTCCGTCCTGCGCGCGAATCCAACTTGATCGGCTCGCGGAGCGTCGGATACGCTACAGTGCAAGTCGGTTATGCGATCCACGCGAGCATCCGCGTGGCGCGAAGCGAGGGACGATGGGTTTCCTGACGTCGATGTTCTACGGCAACCAGATCTGGCGATGGCTCGTGGCCCTCGCCGTGATCCTGTTCGTCTGGTTCGTGTTGCGTGTTCTGATGCGGTTGATCGTTCGCCGCTTTCGGAGGTTCGCGGCGAAAACGCCGACGCGGTTCGACGATCTCGTCGCCGAACTCCTCGAGAAAACCAAGTTCCTGTTCGTGATCGTCCTCTCGCTCTACGCGGGATCTCTCGCGCTCGTTCTGCCCGACATCGCGGATCGGATCCTGCGAATCCTCTTCGTTCTCGCGCTCCTGCTGCAGGCCGGCTACTGGGGGAACGCGTTCGCCACCTTCTGGATCAACCAGACCGTCCGCAGGCGACTCGAAGAGGACGCATCGTCGGCAACGTCGATCGCTGCGCTCGGGTTCGTCGCCAAGCTCGCCATCTGGGCCGTCGTCATCCTCGTCGCCCTCGACAACATGGGGCTCGACATCACGACGCTGATCGCGGGCCTGGGGATCGGCGGAATCGCCATCGCCCTGGCGGTGCAGAACATCCTCGGCGACCTGTTCGCATCGCTATCGATCATCATCGACAAGCCGTTCGTGATCGGCGATTTCATCGTCGTTGGTGATCTCAAGGGCTCGGTCGAGCGGATCGGCTTAAAGACCACGCGGGTCCGCAGCCTGTTCGGAGAGCAGATCATCTTCTCCAACAGCGATCTGCTCGCCAGCCGCGTTCGGAACTACAAGCAAATGTACGAACGGAGAATCGCCTTCTCGCTCGGCGTCACCTACGACACGCGAGCCAACGTGCTGGAGCGGATCCCCGAGACGGTCCGCCAGATCATCGAGGCCCAGCCGGACGTCCGCTTCGATCGGTGCCACTTCAAGACGTTCGGCGATTTCTCCCTCGACTTCGAGGCGGTCTACTACGTCCTCCTGCCCGACTACAACGTCTACATGGACCGGCAGCAGGCGATCAACCTGAGGATCGTGCGGGCGTTCGAGGAACAGGGGATCGAGTTCGCTTACCCAACACAGACGCTCTTCATCGAGCACTCCGACACCTCAGAGTAGAAACAGACCGACGACGAGCGAGACGACGAGTCCAATCGCCGCTGGGGCGATCATCCG
>JBARQW010000140.1:0-9317 GCA_049643905.1 Bipolaricaulia bacterium | reverse complement strand
TGACACAGGCCCCGCTTCGGGGATTCTCGCACGCACTGGAGCACGTCTTCGCGGACGAGTTCGTGGTCGAGGAGCGAATGCGCATCGGCTTCAAGGCGGCCGGGAGCGAAGGGTCCGCCCTCAACGACCTTGTCGTCACAGGCGTCGCTTCCTCGCGTTTCTGTGACCTCGTCCTTTCGTGGGGCGACGGCGAGGCGGCCGACTATCCGGGGGACGGCCTGATCGTCGCGACGGCGACCGGGTCGACCGCCTATAGCCTCTCGGCCGGCGGCCCCGTCATTGTCCCTCCGGCCGCCTGCATCCTCGTCACCCCACACGCCGCGCACCGACTCGGGTTGCGGCCGATCGTCTTCCCGCCGGAGGAGACCCTTCGTGTCTCCGCTCGGACGGAAGTTGAGCTGGTCGCGGACGGGGACGTGGTCGGTCGGCTTGCCCCCGGATCCGACGTCGTGATTCGGCGGTTCGAGAACCCGACGCGGCTCATTCGCCTGAGCGATGCGAAATCGTTCTTCGGGGTCTTGAACGAGAAGCTGAACTGGGCCGGCTCGTAGCGCCGATCCCGCATGCCATTGTAAAGGTAAGTTAGAGCGTTTCCGGCCTTTCGCCGGCTTGAAGCGGGGCGTATAATCGGCCAGCACATCGCACGTTCAGGGGGTGAACGCGATGGTCGAGAAGGGTACGTATCGCGTGAAGAGCGGGCTCGCGGAGATGCTCAAGGGCGGCGTGATCATGGACGTCACGACCGCCGAGCAGGCGAGCATCGCGGAGGCGGCCGGCGCAGTCGCCGTCATGGCACTCGAGCGCGTTCCAGCGGACATCCGCGCGCAGGGCGGCGTCGCCCGAATGGCGGATCCGACCAAGGTGAGGGAGATCCAGGCCGTCGTCTCGATTCCCGTGATGGCCAAGGCGCGGATCGGTCACTTCGTTGAGGCACAGGTTCTCGAAGCTCTGGAGGTCGACTACATCGACGAATCGGAGGTGCTCACCCCCGCCGATCCGAACTTCCACATCGACAAGTGGGCGTTCACTGTGCCGTTTGTCTGCGGGGCGAGAGATCTGGGCGAGGCGTGCCGGCGGATTGCCGAAGGCGCCGCCATGATCCGCACCAAGGGCGAGCCGGGGACCGGAAACGTCGTCGAGGCAGTCCGTCACATGCGCCTGATGAACGAGCAGATCCGCTGTGTCATCCAGGCGCCCGAGTCGGAGCTGATGACCCTGGGCAAGGATCTTGGTGCTCCGTACGGCATCCTCCGAGCGATTCGCGAGGCGGGGCGACTCCCGGTCGTCAACTTCGCCGCCGGGGGAATTGCGACGCCGGCCGACGCAGCGTTGATGATGCAGCTTGGCTGCGACGGGATCTTCGTCGGTAGCGGCGTCTTCAAGTCGTCCGATCCGGAAGGCCGGGCACGAGCGATCGTCCGTGCGACGACGCACTTCGCCGATCCGAAGATCGTTGCCGAGGTCTCGGAGGGTCTGGGGGAAGCGATGTCCGGTATCGCGATCGAGGAGATTCCAGAGCACGAGTTGATGCAGACCCGAGGGAAATGATCCTCGGTGTTCTCGGTCTTCAGGGGGCCGTCCGCGAGCATGTTCGAAGCCTCGTCCGGCTCGATGTGGAGACGCAGGTCGTCAAGAATCGCCGAGATCTCGACGGGCTGGATGGGTTGATCCTCCCCGGGGGGGAGTCGTCGACGATCTCGCTTCTCGCCGAAGGCGGCATTCTCGAACGGCTCCGTGAGATGGCGAGAGAGGGATTCCCGATGTTCGGAACGTGTGCGGGGATGATCCTCCTCGCCGCAGAGACGGAAGGACAGCCGGAGTCCGGCATCGGCGCGATCGACATCGGGATCTCTCGGAACGCGTCCGGCCGACAGGTGGACAGCTTCGAGACGACTCTCTCGGTGGACGGAATCGGCGAGGATCTTCCGGCGGTTTTCATTCGGGCACCTTACGTCACCCGGATCGGCGGGGGCGTGCGTCCGATGGCCTCCTACGACGGCCACGTCGTGATGGCACGTGAGGGGAACGTGCTGGTGGCGAGCTTTCATCCGGAACTGACCGAGGATCTTCGGGTTCATCGATACTTCGTCGAGAAGATAGTTGGCAACGGCAAGGAGGAGGGCAAATGAAGCGAGTAGCGATCAATGGATTCGGGCGCATCGGACGCGCGTTCTTTCGCTTGGCTTTCGGACACGAGGAGATCGAGATTGTGGCGGTGAACGATCCGTTCATCAAGCCGGAGATGGCGCGTTATCTTCTCATTCATGACTCGGTGTACGGACGGTATGGGGAGACCGTCGTCGCGACGGATGACAAGCCCGAGCTCATCGTCGAAGGAAGGGTCGTTCCCTTGCTCAAGGAGAAGAACCCGGACGAGCTTCCTTGGGGTGAGTACAAGATCGATCTCGTCGTCGAGGCGACAGGGATCTTCCGTGCGCTCGACGGCCCCAAGGGGGCGTCGAGGCATCTTGCCGCCGGGGCGAAGCGCGTGCTGCAGACGGTCCCGTGCAAAGGTGAAGGCGCGGAACGGATTCCACAGATCGTCTACGGGATCAACCATGACGCGATCGGCCCCGAGACCGCCGTGATTTCGGCGGCCTCATGCACGACGAACTCCTTCGTTCCCGTGATCTACGTTATCGAGAAGGAGTTCGGCGTCGAGCGGGCCTTCTTGTCGACCGTGCACGGATACACGGCCGACCAGAAGCTGGTCGACTCCTCGCACGACTCGTCGATCTCGCGAAGCCGTGCCGCCGCGATCAACATCATCCCCACGACCACGGGGGCCGCGTTGGCGACGGCGAAGGTCATCCCTTCTCTGAAAGGGAAGATGGACGGGATCGCCTTCCGCGTGCCGGTGGCGACGGGGTCGGTCAGCGACATCACGATCGAGACGATGCGTCCGGTCTCGAAGGATGACGTCAACAAGGCGCTTCGCCGCTATGCGGATGGAGAGTTGTCCGGGATCCTCGGGATTTCCGACGATCCGATGGTCTCCTCCGACATCATCGCCGATCCCCGGCCGAGCGTCGTCGATCCGTCACTGACCAGCGTCGTCGACGAACGGATGCTGAAGGTCGTTGCGTTCTATGACAACGAGTGGGGGTACACCAACCAGGTCCTCCGTCTCATCCTGGCTCTCTAAAAGACTCAGGCGGCTCGGCGAGGGGATTGTGGCTCTCCTCTACCCGCCCGAGTGCGTCTTGTGCGGGCGGAGTCTCCCGGGACTCGAAGTCGTCTGCGCGTCGTGCGCAGGGAGTCTGCCCGGGATGACCGGGGACCGTTGCTCGGTCTGCGGGGCCGGGGTCGACGATCCGCAGATCGATCTGTGCCGGAGCTGCGGAACGCGAGAGCGAGGCTTCGATCGGCTCGTCGCGCTCGGACCCTACGAAGGGCCTTGGGGTGACATGGTTCGGGCGCTCAAGTTCGACCGCGAACGCGCCGTCGGTCGCTGGCTCTCTGATGCGCTGACCGACGTTGTCCGGCGAGACACGGCGATCGGGGACGTCGACTTCATCACCTATGTTCCGATGGCGTTCGACGAGCGCCGGGCGCGCGGGTTCAATCAGGCGCAGGTTCTCGCCAGAGGCGTGGCGAGGCGCTTGCGGCTCCCATTGCGGCGAACCTTGATCAAGACTCGAGGGACGCGAGCGCAAGCGGCGCTCTCCGCCACCAAGCGCCGTGAGAACTTGCGGGGTGCCTTCCGAGCGGTACCATCGAAGGGCGCTCGCGTTCTTCTCGTCGACGACATCGCAACGACAGGATCGACGGCGGAAGAGTGCGCTCGAACACTGAAGCGCGCGGGATTCGTCTCGGTGGACGTGCTCGTCGTCGCCCGAGCGTGAGCGAGGAGGTCGGATGAGAGTAGCGTCGGTCTGTCTCGGCTCGCTTGCCACCAACTGCTATCTGGTGGAACACGCCGACGGCGTCATCCTGATCGATCCTGCGGAAGACTCAGGAGCCCTGCGTGCGCTGGTAGGAGATCGCAAGGTCTCCTTCATCATCAACACGCACGGTCACTCCGACCACACCGGAGGCGATTGGGCGTATCCGAAGGCTCCCGTGCGAATCCACGCGGCCGATCTTCCATTCTTGGCGGAGACGCATCCTGGCCATCCGCCGCTGGGAGATGGACTCGAAGACGGGGAGATCATCCTCGAAGGGTTGAGCGTCGTGCACACGCCAGGCCATTCTCCCGGAAGCATCGTTCTGGCTGGAGAAGGCGTGCTCTTCGCCGGCGACCTTCTGTTCGCCGGGTCGATCGGGCGGACCGACCTTCCCGGGGGCTCGATCGAACAGATGATCGAGTCGCTTCGCCGCATCGTCGGACTCCCCGGCGACTACACGGTCTATCCAGGACACGGCGAAACGACGACCCTCGAACTCGAACGTCGCTGCAATCCGTTTCTCGTCGGGCTGGGTGCGTGATGCCGAGGGACCGCACCGACATTCGCGCGATCAAGGAGCGGATCGACGTGATCTCGGTCATTTCGAGATACGTCTCCCTGACGCAGGCGGGCGCCAGTCACAAAGGTCGGTGTCCGTTCCACAAAGACGACACGCCATCGTTCGTCGTCAGCGGAGAGAAGGGACTCTGGCACTGCTTCGGCTGCGGAGAGGGCGGAGACATCGTCGGGTTTCTGATGAAGATCGAGAAGATCTCGTTCATCGAGGCGGCGAAGCGGCTTGCGGACGAAGCCGGAGTCGAGTTTCAGACTTCCGAGGAAGACGGGGATCGCGAGAAGCTTCGAGCCGTGATGGCAGAGGCGGCGGGACACTTCGTCGACAATCTCCGAAACGAGTCGACGGGCCAACGCGCTCGCGCGTACTTCCTCGATCGAGGGTACGGAGAGGATGCTTGGGAGCGGTACGGGCTGGGGTACGCGCTCCCCGGTTGGGAGAACATCAAGCGCGCTTTCTCCCAGCGATATAGTGAGGGAAGGCTCCTCGAACTCGGGCTTCTCGTGCAGGGTGAGAGAGGGACGTACGACCGCTTCAGGGATCGCACGATCTTCCCGGTTCTCGACCTGTCGGGCCGCCCGATCGCCTTCGGTGGGAGGGCGTTCGAAGGAGAGCCGAAGTACTTGAATTCGCCGAAGACGCCGCTGTTCGACAAGGGGCGAACCCTCTACGGGCTCTCCTGGGCGCGAGAGGCGTTCGCGGAGGATCGGCAGGCGGTGCTCGTCGAGGGCTACACGGATGTGCTCTCGCTGCATTGCGCGGGACTGAAGAACGTTGTGGCCAGCATGGGGACGGCGCTAACACAGGGGCAAGCGGATCTACTCAGCCGATTCGTCGACGAGGTGGTCATCGTCTACGATCGCGACGCGGCCGGAGGGGCGGCGGCCTTACGAGGGATGCAGATCCTGGGGAACAGCGGGCTGGCGGTCCGCGTTGCCCGACTCGCCGACGGGGAGGATCCGGACAGCGTCGTTCGCCGCGATGGGCCGGACGCAATGCGCGACGCGCTACGTCAGGCGGTTCCCTTCTACCGTTTCTACGTCGAGGAGCTGCGGTCTCGATCCGACTCCACGTCCATCGCAGGGAAAGAACGGATCCTCGGTGAAGCGCGCGAGTTCTCTCGCGGCATCCGCAGTCTGCCGATCCGGCAGGCGCTCTCGACCGAGCTTTCGGGCCTGCTGGATCTCCCGAGTGAAGGAATCTTGCGCGAGATCTCGCGGCGAAGATGGATGCGCGCACCCGAAAGTGCGATCGGCACGTCGACCGAGCGACGGACACCCGAGGAGGATCTCCTCGTCCTTCTCTTGAGAGGGGAGATCGAATGGCAGAGCGTTTCCGACGTTCTGACGCCCGACGCATTCTCTCCGACGAACCGGCCCATCGCGCAGGCCCTGGCGGAATCGCAGGAAAAGCCTAACATATCAGAGTTGGTTGAGAGGCTGGACGACGAGTCGGGGCGGCGTGTAAGCCAATACGCCCTCGCAAGCGTGCGTTTCGACGACGTGAATAGGGCGACAGAGGATGCGTTGCTGAAGCTCGTGCAACTCCCGTCGTTTGCGAAGAGGCTCTCCGAGCTTGACACGGAGATCGCCGCGTGCGAGGAGAACGGAGATCGGGAACGCCAAAACGACCTGACCCTGAAACGGGTCGAGCTTCTCAAGGAGAAACTCGCGCGAAAGGGGATGCATGGCCAAGAAGACTAGCAAGCGCGATTTGGACGAACAGGTGACGAAAACCGCGTCGGAGGAGACGGCTGCCGCCACTGTCGAACAGCCGCAGGACCCATCTTCCGTTCCGCAAGCAGATCTCAAGGAAGAGGACCTCGCTTCCGATGACGACGATCTGACCGACTCTGAGGATCTGATTGAGGACGACAGCGAGCCCGAGGAGTCCGAAGAGGGCGCATCCGCCGCTGTCATTACGCTTGCGCATCGCAACCGCTCACGTGACTGGATCAATCCCGAGCAATCGAAACGTCGCGAGGACCCTGTCAAGACGTACCTTCGCGAGATCGGCAAGGTCCCTCTGCTGACGAAGGAAGGCGAGGTCGAGCTGGCCAAGGCGATGGAGATCGGGGCATTCGCTGACCTGCAGTTGGCTACCCTCATCAGCGAGGAGGCGGCGAAAAGGCTTCGCTCGAGGAAGGATGCACCGTGCGAGAAGGAGCGCCGCGAACTCGAGGATCTGGTCGAGAAGGGGAAGGAGGCGGCCGAACTCCTCGTCACGGCCTCGTTCGAGCAGATGCTCGGCGACGAGCTCCCGACGACTCGCGCCAAAGATGAGCTCCGGGCTCTGATGCGCGCCGGACGTGCAGCCCGTGATCGTTTGACGATCTCGAACCTTCGCCTCGTCGTCTCGATTGCCAAACGCTACATGAACCGGGGGTTATCGTTTCTCGACCTCATCCAAGAGGGGAACATGGGGCTGATGAAGGCGGTCGAGAAGTTCGACTTCACTCGCGGGTTCAAGTTCTCGACCTACGCCACGTGGTGGATCCGTCAGGCCATCACGCGCGCGATTGCCGACCAATCGCGAACGATCCGCGTTCCGGTACACATGATCGAGACGGTGCGAGAGCTGAATCGCGTCAAACGCGAGTACATCCAGTCTCGTGGTTCGGCGCCGACGCTCGAGGACCTCGCCGAGCTGACTGGGATGTCGATCGACAAGATCAAGAAAGTGGAGAGCGTTTCGCAGTACACGGCGTCGCTTGAGCGGCCGATCGGAGAGGAAGATGAAGACACGCTTGGTGATTTCATCGAGGACACTTCTTCCCCTTCGCCGACAAAGGAGACGTTTAGGATGTTCCTCCGCGAGCAGCTCGCTCGTGCGCTCGATCAGCTCGACGAGCGCGAGCGCGAGATCCTCAAGCTGCGCTATGGGTTGGAGGACGGGCATCCGCGAACGCTGAAGGACGTCAGCCTCAAGTTCAACATCACGCGCGAGCGGGTCCGCCAGATCGAGATCAAGGCGATCGAGAAGCTGAAGCATCCTTCCCGTCGAGCCGAGCTGAAGCGGTTCCGCGAACTCCTCCTCGCCGAGGAGTGATCCGGCGTGGCGTCCGAGTTGACGGGGGGCGAATCGATCCTCGTCCTTCTCGGACCGACGGCGACCGGAAAGACGGACGTTGCAGTCGCTGTCGCCCGGCGCCTCGGCGGAGAGATCATCTCGGCGGACTCCCGAGCCTTCTTCAAGGACCTCGACATCGTCGCCGCCAAGCCGACGACGACAGAGCGCCAAGGGATTCCGCATCATCTGATCGACTCCGTCTCGGTCGACCATGGCTACGATGCGATGGCCTTCCGCCGCGACGTCGAGCGGCTCGTTCCTGAGATCGTCAAGCGCGGCCGCCTTCCGATTCTCGTCGGCGGCGGGACCCTCTACCTCGGCGCCATCATCCGTGGAATCTTCGAAGGGCCGTCGAAGGACGACCGATTTCGCGAGGGCCTTGCGCAGGAGACGTCCGAGGCGCTGCACGGCCGTCTGTGCCAGGTCGATCCCGACGCGGCGAACGGAATCCATCCGAACGATCGGCTCCGGATTGTCAGGGCGCTCGAGGTCTACGAAGCGACGGGGCGACCGATCAGTCGGTGGCAGGCTGAAGCACGTCCGCTGCCGTATGATGTCGCCGTCTTCGGCCTGAAGCGTGAGCGAGCCGATCATCGTGCTGCGATCAAGGCTCGGGTCCGCAGGATGCTCGACGACGGTCTGATCGAGGAGGTCGAACGCCTGAAGAGTGCGGGGCTGCAAGAGACCGCTCAGGCGTATCGGACGATCGGGATTCCCGAGGTCGTCGCTCACCTCGACGGCCGACTGACGAAGGCGGAACTGGAAGACGTGATCGCCAGACAGACGTGGTCGCTTGCACGGAGACAGGCGGCCTGGTTTCGGCGGGATCCCGATGTTGTCTGGATCGAGGCAACCGGACGGACGATTGACGACCTGGCGACGGAAATCGTCGAGCGCTGGAAGGAGCGGTGCCGATGAAGGCTCGGCAAGATCCTGGGCCCCTCGAGCGCCTCGTTCTCACTTCCGAGGACCAGCGCGCGGCCGACGAAGCGGCCTACGCTCGCGGAGTACGGGCGGAGGATCTGATGGAGAGCGCCGGTCGATCGGCCGCGGATTGGATCCTCGATCGTCTCTCCCCCTCGCGAGTCGCGGTCCTCGTCGGGCCGGGAGGAAACGGCGGCGACGGGCTCGTCGTCGCACGGCGCTTGGCCGAGTCGAGTGTTGAGGTGCAGACGTTCCTCTTCCAGTCTGACGATCGCCTCGGAGAGGCGCCGCAAGCGATGCTGGAGCGTCTCCACGACGGTGGATGGCGGACGGTCCTCGTTGAGGACGGAGCATACAGCGATGTCGAAGACGCGTTCGAATCGGCGGACTGGGTCGTCGACGGTCTCCTCGGAAGTGGCGTCACCCGGCCGCTCGTCGGACGATATCGGGACGTGGTCGAGCGGCTGAACGCGTCCGATGCGAAGGTCATCAGCCTCGATCTGCCGAGCGGGCTTTCTTCGGATGAGGGAGTGCTGGTCGACGAGGCCGTCCGGGCGGACGTGACGCTGGCGATGGAATTCTTGAAGCCCGCTCATCTGCTTCATCCAGCATCTGCGCACTGCGGGAACGTGGCCGTCGTCTCGGTTGCGTATCCCCCCGAAGTTCTGGCGAGCGTCAAGCCGAGGGCTCGCGTCCCCGAGCAGGCCGGGATCCAGGGTCGCTTGCCGCTTCGCCGTGCAGACGGACACAAGGGGACGTTCGGACGCGTTCTCGTCGTTGCCGGGTCGATCGGGATGACGGGTGCAGCGATCCTCTGCTGCAGAGCTGCGCTTCGCGCCGGTGCGGGGTTGGTCACACTCGCC
>JBARQW010000139.1:0-1848 GCA_049643905.1 Bipolaricaulia bacterium | reverse complement strand
TACGCGAAGCGCACGGGTCGATTGAAACGGTCGGGTTAGCGTCGGGTTGAGATCGCAAAGCAATCTCAACCCTCACGGCAAGGACGCTCCTCCTAGAGGAGCGTCCTTGCCCATCTGGTGAAGCACGCCCACTAAACCGCGGGCGAAGACAGCAATCGTGAAGAGAGGCGCCCCGGATCTGAACCCGGGGCGCGTGCTGTTCCTGAGACTGTCCTTCGGGGCTACAGGTTCTCGTTCACCTCGTCGAGAAGCTTCTGCGCGTTCTCCTGCGCGTAGGCATTCATCAGCGGGTAGGCATCACCGATCTCTTCGTCGAGCACACTCTGGAGGATCCGTGCCGCATCCTCCCAGAAGTCGAGCTTCATCAGGTAGAACTCGGCCATAAACGTTCGATTCTCGAAGTAGCCGAGGCAAATCGGATCGATGAGGCCTTCATTCCCACTGCAAATCTCCGGCTCATCGACGAGACGACACAGGTACGAAAGGGACAGCGGGAAGTCCTGCCGCATGCCCCCGATGAAGATCGTCAACAGCGGGTTGCTCGGTAACCCAGACCAGAAGGCCGCTAACGATCGGAACGCACCGTAGAACATGTACTCTGGAGCGAGCTCCATCGTGCGTTCAATGATCGCCTTCGCTTTCGGCGGTATCTGACCTCTCACAGCCGCGGCTACGTCGAACTCGGCGATCCTCAGCCAATTGGAATTCGCCCAGTACAGTGCCCGCAGATCGGTCTCCTGCGCGACAGCGGCGACAAAGCTATCGGACCGCTCTACGGCAACGAAATCAGGATTCATGCGCAGACTCTTGAAGCCCCATTGCTTGCCCTTGATGTAGGTCGCCTTCTCGTCGTCCTCTCCCCCCATGAAGACGTTGGCAAGCGTGTAGTAGGCCTGCGAAAGCTTGTTGATGACGTCCTTGAGTTCTAGTGCGACCGGGAATTCCTCAACTCGATCCTCGTTCTCCTCGTCCAGGTCATCCGGGACTCCCAGGGCGACTCGAAACGCTTCGACAATTCCTTCAAGATCCACTCTGCCCGCGTCCGAGTACTCGACTCGGATGACGTCGCCCTCGTCGAAGAGCGACAGTGCCGTATCCAGGTCCATCTCCTGGGCGAGCAACGGTAGGCACGCCAGCGCCACCACGCATGCTGCAAGAGCACAAACCTTCCCCATTTTTCTACCTCCCTGAGCTTGAAGAGACTGGATCACCAACTCTACCAGAAGAGCGGCGGTCGGCCAAGCGGCGCTCATGAAGCTCTCTGAATCCACCGGCGCTAGAGGTTCTCCTTCACCGTCCGAAGGAGTTCGAACGCGATCTCCTGGTTGAGCCCGTTGTACAGCGGGAAGAGGTCACCGATCGGCTCATCGAGCACCGATTGAAGGACACGTGCCGCATCTTCCCAATGTCCGCGCGGCATCAAGTAGTACTGGGCGAACAGGACCCGATTCTCGAAGTACCCCGTGCAAATCGGGTCGATCAGACCGGCGACTCCTTCGCAGAACGTGGGCTCGTCGACGACGGGACAGAAGTTGGCGAGCACCTCGTCGTAGTCCTGGCGGAGCCCTCCCGTAAACAGAACCGGCGAGATCGGATCGCTCGGAAGCCCCTGCCACAAAGCGCCCAGGGCTCGGTACGAGGCGTACGTGACGTATGGCGGATCCAACGTGAGCGCTCTCTCCGACATCGCGAGCGATTTCTGAGCAATTCCCACGCGGATTGCATCAAGAATGTTCGGCTCGGCCCAGCGAAGCCAGTTGGCGTTCGCCCAGAAGAGGGCGGCGATGTCCGTCTCCATTCGCACGGCAGCGACGAATCCGTCCTGCTCCTCGAACGCGACGAAAGCCG
>JBARQW010000138.1:0-4666 GCA_049643905.1 Bipolaricaulia bacterium | reverse complement strand
AGAACTTCCCGTCACTCTCGATGGTCGTGAGGGCAAGCTTGTCGCCCCCGTGGATTCCGGCCTTCTCTCGAACGTCCTTCGGCAGGACCATCTGTCCTCGATCGTCGACGCTGACCAGCGCCTGAACTTTTATGCACTCGCAGCCAGGTTTCGACTCCGTTGCCTTCTCTCCGGGCATCATTCCCTCCAGATTAATCAGTATTGTCTGATAATTCAGCGACGCATGATACAACGGAGAGCCGCGGAGCGCAACCGGAGAACGGCCGGCCGGAGGCGACCGACACGTCCGGGAGAGCGCTGTGAGCGTTCACCGAGCGGCTGAGAGCTTGCCGGATTTCGTGCCCGGAGGGCGCATCGGTCATGCGGCAGCGAGTACGCGGCAGGCCGGATCACGCGCAACGGAGGCCTCCTAGTCGGAGATCATCCGGAACTTCCGGAACATCAGCGCGTAGAGGGCAAGTGCAAACGCCAGCGCGACCGCGACGTCGACAGTGAACCTCCCGGCGTTGACCTGCCCGGAGATGGACTGGCGCAACGCGTCGGCGAGATAGGTCGTGGGGAGTGCCGAGGAGAGTTTCCGGAAGAAGAGCGGAAGATGCTCCAGAGGGAAGTAAACCGGCGCAGCCATGTACAGGAAGAACCCGATCGCGATGCTCAACACGGAGCCTTGCTCCACCCCCTTCGCGTACATCCCGATGAACGCTCCGAGCGGGATCAGCGTAGTCACGCACAGCGCGATGGCGAGGAAGAAGAAGACGTTCGCGAATTGGGTGAAGCCGTGGATCGGCAAGAGCGCCACGAAGGCGCAAAAGACCGGGACGTTGATGATGAGATAGTATCCGACGATTCCGAAAACGAGCGAGACGCCGCGAATCGGCAGAGATCTGAAGGCTTCGAGGCCCTGAGACACCTTCAGATTGACGATGTACTGCGCCAGACTGGTCACCGACAGATTCACGAAGCCGACGAGGAAAGTCCCGCTCAGCAGGTACAGCATCCTCGACTGGTCAACCGGTCCGAGATTCAGCCGAAGGAATCCGAACAACAGCAGGGGAAACCCGATCGAGAGGACGAAGGTGAACGGTCCCCAGAATCGAAGGCTCTTCGTGAACAGCCGGGTCAGAATCACTGCGTCTCGCACGATCGAGCCGATCCGCTTCATGAGGCCTCCTCTCGCCCGACAAGAGAGAGGTAGAATTCCTCGAGCGTTTCATGTTGGATCTGGATCCGCCGCGCACGGCGCATGATTCCGTGTCGATTCAGGGACTCGAACAGAGAGGGGAGATCGTCTACGCGGCAGCGTACCCGCACCGCCTTGTCCGACGGGTCGGAGACGATCTCGAATCCATCCGTCACCAGTTGCTCGCGCACATCACCGGATGGCGGGTCGAATGCGAAGATCCTGACCTGGGTGGATCCGGGATCCTCCGCGTCGCTCTGTAGTTCAGTCACGGGGCCGTGGCGGAGCAAGCGACCTTGGCTGAGGATGCCGTAATGGTCGATCTGTTCCTCCATCTCGGCCAGATTGTGAGACATGATCATGGCCGCCGTCTCGTCAGCCCTGGCTGCGGCGAGCCTCGACCACACCAGTCTTCGGTGAACCGGATCGAGTCCGGCCGTCGGCTCATCCAGCACCAGGAGCTTCACCGGTGCGAGGAGCGCGATGCATAGCGAAAGAAGCTTCCGCATGCCGCCGGACAGATGGCCGACGCGAGAGCGAAGGGACTCACGTAACGCGAATTCGTCTTCCAGTTGAGCGATCGCTTCGCGCGTGTCCTGCCGCGACAGACGCTTCAGTCGGCCGAAGTAGTAGAGCGCCTCCCCAAGGGTCAACTCGTTCAGACCGTGCAGGTGCTGCGGCTGATAGCCGATCACTTCTTTCGCCCGCCTTGGATGGGCGTTGACGTGGATGTCTCCGACCCAGATGTCCCCTGCCGTCGGACGAAGAAGGCCGGCCACCTGCCGTACGAGTGTCGTCTTGCCTGCTCCATTCGGCCCCATCAGGCACAGCGTCTCGCCAGCATTCAGCGACAGATCGATGTGGAGGTTCGCGTCTGTACCGTTCTCATAGGTCTTCGATAGGCCGATGACTTGAAGGAGTGGCACGTGTCCCCCTCACGATCTGGCGCCCAACCCGCCAGACGCCCGCAATCAAAGGCACCCGCTGGTGGGCGCTTCAGCCTCTAGTGCCGCGAGTTTCTGCTCCGAGCGCAGTCTGACATATTCTGGGTAGGCTGCGTTGTAGAAGCTCCTCTCGCACAGACGATCGACTTTCATCACCGCGGCAACATACTTGCATCCTCCCCCACAGAACGGAATCCACTCACACTGCCAGCAGCTGGCAGGCGTCTCAGCCTCCAGGGATTCAACGTGTCTGTACGAAACTTGATCAGAGTCAACGGACCCCTTTGCGTATTCCTCGTTGCCGAGGAGGCCTGCACACGTGTAGAGGGTGCCCTCGGGGTCGATGAGGGATGCCCAATCAACACGGAGTCCACAAGGGAAGTAGTCTGGGAAGACCTGGACGGGAATGCCCCTGTCTGCCATCCCCTTCCAGAGCGAGGTCAAGACCTGGGCCTTGTCCACTCCTTGGAGTACGAACCTCTCATTCCACGATTCGTGTGGATGAAAAGACACGACTGTTGGCGCGACATAGACTGTCACCTTCTTCGCGGCGGCGATTCCGCGATCGATCAGCTCATCCAGAAGAAGTGGGATGGACGCTTCGTTGTCTGCGTCAACATTCACTCTCACGGAGAAGGACTCCAGATCTTCGTTGCCTACAACGCGGTCCACGTTCTCAATGATTGTGTCCCACGTGCCTCCTCCATTCGCCAGCGGTCGCCGAGAATCGTGCGCGGTTCGTGGGCCATCTAGCGTCACCTGGAAGCTTCGCACACCCGCATCGAAGAGCCGTCGTTCCGCGTCACGCGTGAGGAGATAGCCGTTCGTGATCGCGAAATGCTCAACCTCACACGCATACTGCTTGCAGAGACGAGTCAGCTCATTCGCTGAGTGCAGAAGCATCTCCAAACCGAGGAGGGGTTCTCCGCCGTAGTACCCAACACGAAGGTGCTTGACTCGCCTCGCGTCGAAGATACGCCGGACGTATCGAGTCACCTTATCTACTGTAGGCCTGTCCAGAAAAACACTCCTGAAGAGGCCTGCCTCGCTGCAGTAGCGACAGGCGAAATTACAGGACATGGTTGTAAGGAGCATGATTTCCATCACGCTGTAGTCGAATTTCGCCGAGTTGAACATATACCGTACTTTGAAAGTCTCATCATGGTCCTCTGGCACAAGAAGCTCCTGCTCTATGAGACTCCCAAGGCAATCGGTAAAATCATCCTCCGGCATGGCGTTGAGATCGAAGATATCGTTCTCCTCGACAAAGGATGCAATAGGCCCCGTGAGAACTGCAGTTGAGCGACAGAGCGTCGAGTGTAGCAGAATCGAATCGCTGGATCGCGGGACCACGATCGCGTAATTGGACTTCTTGTATCGGGTCTCGTTGGTGACTGCTACGGTTCGCAAGCCCATCCTCTACCCCTCTCCTGGTAGCGAACAGGGGCGCCCGCAGTGCGTTCGCCCCGTCGCATACTCCGCCTACGTGTACTTCCTTCCGCAGAAACAGCCGCAGAATTTGGGCTCCAGCTTGCCGACGACGTCCTGCTTCTCCTCCAGGATGAGCACTTGGCTCTTGCGGTCTCGGTCGGACATCAGTATCACCTCCCATCAGAAGGGTGGGGCATTATAGCACATCCCATATCTGATATGAAGAGCACTGTCATCACATGCACGGCGATGACTTGCTCGGCGCATGAAGAACAGGGACTCGTGCCTTCGTGATGCCCGCCTCCCTATAGGCGCCCTGACCTTAGTTGGGTATTCTCTTGGGCCGCGAGTTCTGCTGTGGAGGGAAGCGCGTGCAGACTCCACCGCTAGTGAATCGCGAGACGTTTGCCTTGATACCATGAAGGAAGAGTGACCCGGGCAGGAGAGCGCATGACAACGGAACACCAAGCGGAGATCGAGTCCGAGTTCGTCACGATCTCGGAGGTGGGTTCCCGACGGGCGGAGGGCCGAGCTTAACCATCAGCCGATCCATGAGCCGGACGTCTCCGCGGGCACGGGTCTTGGTTTGGGGTTCGGTATCCGCACATACCACCACCCGAGCCGGCAAACGTCATGCGTTTCCTGCCGTGCCAGGGCGCGTACTGGAGAACGCCTGCGCCAGTCTTCGAACCAACATCGCCGGCGGAATGAGACATCGTGTGTGGAGGTCGAAGTCACCGCAGCCGATGCCGATGCGACCCTCGCGTGTGAACGCCTACGGTGCGGCGCGCGGATTCCCAGTCCACGAACAGGCCGTGAAGAGACCGCAAGCAATCTCTATCACTCACACGTGAACACCTTCGGCATTCACGTAGAATGCCACCACCCCGCTATCTCATTCTCCCATTCGTGGAAGAGCTGCCCGATTTCGGGGAGACTTATCCACGCGTGAAGAGGCCAAGACCTCTTCAAGTGCGGGAATGCTCGCGCATTCACGAAGAGGTTAGTCTCAGCCGTCCTCGGCCTCCCAAGACACAAACAACCGGCCGATGTCCGGCAGCGATGTCCATGCGCGAATCGGCTGCGCCGTTTCGCGGGCGGGAATGCCAAC
>JBARQW010000137.1:0-3074 GCA_049643905.1 Bipolaricaulia bacterium | reverse complement strand
TGCGACTTGGGCGCCCTCTCGCTTCACTACGGCCTTCGGAGAGGGAGATGATCCGCTATCTCGTCTTGGGCGCCGTCCAGGGAGTGACCGAGTTCCTCCCGATCTCGAGCTCCGGCCATCTCGTCCTCTTCCAGCGCCTCGTCGGGCTCGATCCGCCCGGCGTTCTGCTGGAGGCGCTCCTTCACTGGGGAACGCTCGCGGCCGTGATCGTCGTATTCCGATCGGACCTTGTTTCGCTCGCCCGCGCGCTCACGTCGCGGGGATCGATCGAGGGCCGGAAGGAGATCGGCCTGATCGTCGCCGGCACGGTTCCGATCGTCGTGATTGGTCTTCTGTGGCGGACGTCGATCGCAGAGCTGTTCGCGTCGACCCTCGTCCTCGGCGGAAGCTTCTTGGCGACGGGCCTCCTTCTGGCGCTGACCGGCGTCATTCGTCGCAGAGCGGAGCGGAATCAAGCCGGATTCCCGGACGCCTTAGGAGTTGGCCTTGCCCAAGCCGCCGCGCTACTCCCGGGATTCTCGCGAAGTGGGGCGACGATTGCGGCCGGCGTCTTCGCCGGTCTCACGCCTCGACGAGCGGCCCGGTTCTCTTTCCTGTTGGCGGTACCGGCTCTCTTCGGAGCGGGGCTTCTGAGTCTTTGGGATGGCCTTCGAAGTGGTGTGGAGACGCCGTGGCTCGGGCTCGCGCTCGGAGCCCTCACTTCCTTCGTCGTCGGTCTCCTCGCGATCAGGGCTCTGTTGGCCCTCGTTTCGCGCGGCAGACTGTGGGTCTTCTCGATCTACTGCGTCGCGCTCGGGGTTCTCGTGCTCGTTGGCCTGGGCGCGCCGTGAGGGCATGCGTCACTCGGATCGAGAGATCAAGACGATGACCGCCGTGATGGCGGCGAGAAGGCCGAGAAGGACGGCGGCCGTGCTCACGATGGAAACTCCGGACTCGTCGTCGCTGGAATCGGGCTTGTCGGTTTCCGGCGCGACGATCTGCGGCAACGACGAGGCGGCCGAAGCGACGACGAATCGATCGATGATGTAGCTTCCGCGTGTGCCGGCATCGAGAGTCGTTCTCACGCCGCGCGGGTCCGTCGGGTCCAGGTTCATCGGGTCGACGATGGTGTAGGTGTCGCCGATCTTCCCCGTCAGGATGACCCAGTGGCAGTCTTCGGTCTGCTGGGAGCCGCTACGGCAGAACGCGCCCCAGTGGACGCCGGCAACCACCGGCTCACCCCCACGGAGGGCGTGATCGATGACGACCGACGAGACCGGGTTGAGGCCGTCGTCGCTCCGGTTGGAGTAGAAGGTCAACTCGACGTCTCCCGGAAGCTTGTCCCAGGCGAGACAGCAGTCTCCGATCGGATCCTGAACGCAACGGCCGAATCCCCCATTCTCACGGAGCCAGTCGTTCAAGATGCCAGGGTCCATCCCCGACCTCGATCGACCGGTGCAAGAGACGTTCGACGAGACAGTCACCTCGATTTCGTAGTACGCGAGAACGGACGAGAATGCGGTGACCAGGCAACCTGTCGTGCAGATCTGATCAGGACAACCGGCGGTTCCGAGGGCGCAGTCGCCCCACGCGCCGGGTCCGTCCGTGAAGTTCTGGCTGAACGAGGGGACCGTGCGAGGAAGAAGGATCGTCTCGGCGAGCGCGACGTGGCGGGATGCGAAGGAGAAGGTCGAGACGAGGATGACGAGCAGAGTGGCCCGGCTTCGCGTCGTCACAGGAGGAGCTCCCGAAGTTCCCCGACGTGTCCGATTGTATGGTCGGCGGCACTGCTCTCCCGTGGGTTCACTCCGTTCGTGCGGATCCAGACGGTTCGCATCCCGACGCCATGGGCTCCGACCATGTCGTGCTCGTAGGAATCGCCGACGAAAACCGCAGCGGCGGGCGAGGTGCCGAGGGTCGCAAGGACTTGCCGGAAGGGTCTCGGATCGGGTTTGAAGATCCCGAGATCACCGGCGACGACGATCGCATCGACCGCGGGCGGAAGATCCAGGTTTCGTAACTTCTCCCACTGCATGTCCGAGGGACCGTTCGTCAGGATTCCGATCTGATGATCTCTTCTAAGATCGGCAAGGAGGGAAGGAACGCCTTCGTACAGCCGAATCCCCGTCTCCCGTCGGATCGCGCTGTACGCGTCGGAGACCCGGACGGCCGTCGTCTCGTCGACGTCTCGATCTTTCGAGATGGAGACCCAAGCTCGACAACGCAGTTCGTCTGTCGGAAGTCGGAGAGTCTCCTCAGACGACCACCAGGCCCTGTTGTAGGCGTCCGCGAGCTGTTCCACCGGGCCGAAGCGATCTGAGGGAAGACCGACCCGCTGCAGAGCGCGTTCGATGACCTCCACCACAGAGATGGTGTAGTGACAGAGCGTGGCGTCGAGGTCGAAGACAACAGCTTCCGGTTTCATGGGCGGTTGAACGGCGTTTCCCCCTCTCGTATGCTCGTCTCCGATCGAGGATTCCCTGTTGGGATCCGGGCTGGATCATAGCTACGACGCCCGAGGCGTTCAAGGAGACCACGCATGCGGATCATCGGCGGCTCGAGACGCGGCCGAAGGCTCGTCGACTGGGAGGAGGCCGGGATTCGCCCGGTTCGGGACTTCGTTCGAACCGCCCTCTTCAGCATCGTCTCCGACTTTCTGCCAGGCGCCGTCTGTCTCGACCTGTTCGCAGGGACTGGGAGTCTCGGTCTGGAAGCGCTTTCGCGAGGGGCGAAGAGCTGTCTCTTCGTCGATCACGCACGCGAGGCCTGTGGAATCATCCGCCGAAATGCGGAGGCGCTCGACTTCCTTTCCGCTTCCGAGGTCTTCGAGGGCGGCGCCGTCGAAGCGATCGACCGTTTCGCTCGGCGAGGGCGGCGCTTCGACCTCGTCTTCATCGATCCGCCGTACTTCCATGGCCTCGTCGAGTCGACGCTCTCGGCTTTGACAGACACGGGAGCCCTCACGGAAGATCCTGTGGTCGTTGCGGCGGCTCACAAGAAGGAGGAGCCGCTGCCGGCGTATGGAGCCTTGGTCCTCACTGATTGCCGGCGGTACGGGGACAACCAGCTTGTCTTCTATCGACCGGCAGTTGAAG
>JBARQW010000136.1:0-2864 GCA_049643905.1 Bipolaricaulia bacterium | reverse complement strand
GCGCCGTTTCCGGGATCGGCCCGCATCCCGGCGCGCTTCGCTTCAAGCATGTCCGTGATCGTCGACTCCCTGAGCTTCCACCCGGAAGGTGGACCGCAGACACGGCGAAGGACACAAACCGCTTGTCACGATCATGCCCTTCCTTTCAATCTTCAGAAGTTCCCACTCCTTGGGGTCTTTCATCGCTGCCCCCCGCCACCCGGCTCCTGAGATTGGCTGCTGCAAACTGGTGGGGCGAGGAGTGGATGGGAATCCTGTTGGTCAAAAAGCGAAACCGAAACGGCAAAACCGACTCAATCTGCCAGCTATGTAGGGTCGCCTACGCGGAAGAGGAATGGGGGAGGACCTCCACGGAGTGGTGTTCAGAGCACCCAGACACATGGCGGATCGAGGTTGTGCAACACGCGGTAGAGATCGAAGAGACCGATCAGCCGAGAGCACATCAGGAGTGTCGCGCCGCAATCACCGCTTCGAGCCATTCAAGCTCTTGCACCTGGCTAGGAGGACTGACCATCCGCTCAGCGAAACGCCGCTACTACTTCGGACAGCACTGGGTGTTCTCTGTGAGCAGCTTCTGCACGTCTCCGAGCGCATCGTGCGTCCAGCAGTCGTCCCCGCCTGCGCTCTCGCGAAAGGTCAGAGC
Organism: Bipolaricaulia bacterium; assembly: GCA_049643905.1. Taxonomy (GTDB): domain Bacteria; phylum Bipolaricaulota; class Bipolaricaulia; order UBA7950; family UBA9294; genus CAZMYM01. Next base: position 2,221 of record JBARQW010000136.1, on the reverse strand, counting down.
CATGATGTAGGCCATCTCCTTCAGCGTCGCACCTGCCTCCATCGCTCCTTTGAAGTGCTTCAGCAAGCATGGCTTGGACCGGTTCTTGATCGATAGCGCGAAGCAGATGGACTGATACGTCTTCTCATCGATCGACCGCTTCTCGCGGTAGATTTCGTCGATTTCGTCGAACTTCGCCGCGAACTCCGGGAACCACTCCGCCAACAACCTCATGTCGACCTCCCCCTTCGAGACTCAACCCCGCTACAGCACTTGATAGACATAGAGCAACGACATGTAGATTCCCACTCCCACGAACATGACTCCGGTGAACGCTCGCATCCATCGCTCGACCTGCGTGACGCGCTCAAAGACCTTCCCCAGCCAGCGCGCACCAAACGCCAAGACGACCGCGAAGATGACGACAGGGATCGCTGTTCCGATTCCGTAGAGCAAAGGAAGAAGGAATCCTGAGCTGTGTTTGACGGCAAGTGGCAAGAGGCTCCCGAAGAACAAGGTGGCAGACACTGGGCAGAACGAGAGTGCGAAGAGCATGCCGAGTGCCAGTGCCCCCAGCAGGCCCCACCGCTCCACACGACGCTGCAATCGCTCACTCATTCCTCTACCACGGAAGCGGATTCGAACAAGCCCGAGCATGACCATCCCAACAAGAATCAGGATGGGCCCCAGGAGTTTGTTCATCCACATCTGGAGCGTCAGTGAGACCGTTGGTGCCGAGAGGAGACTCGTCACCAGAAGCATCGCGATCGCGACGTAAATGAGCGCACGGCCGATGGTGTAGAGAAGCCCCGTGAGAAGGATGCCGGCCGGCGAACCCGTCCTGCGACTGACGAAGGAGATCGCTGTGATGTTCGTCGCCAACGGACACGGGCTGACAGACGTGAGGATGCCGAACCAGAGCGCGGATGCCGCTGCCATCGCGAGACCACTCATTCGCAACCCTCGAGGAACTCGCGGGTGCTGTCCTTGACGTACATCGAGAACCTCAACTCGCTTCGGATCAGCGTCCACGTCTCGTCCAGGGCCACCCAGTCAAGCGGCTCACCGCCGGCGCTTCGCACGAGGACTAGGGTTGGCATGACGAGGCTGTATTGGTCGACGTAGTGACGCTGCTTCTCCATATTGACGACCGACCATCGCAGGCGTCCTTCGGCCAGTTCCCCCGGGAACTCTGCCTCAAGCACAGCCCTCGATGTTTCCTCGATGTTCCTGCACGTGTAACAGCGAAGCGTGTTGTGAAAATAGATCGCGTCAACCACGCAGGATGACGCCGCATTTCCTCCGGCGCTTGCTGGATCTCCCGTGGCAGGCGACTCCTCCGGTGCTACTGCAGAGGGTTGAGCCGCCACATCCGAGCCCGTCTCGACCACTGGTTCGGTTGACGGCCCAGCGTCCTCGACCGCGGCCACTTCAGAGTGCATCACTTCCTGTGCCACCAGCATCCCGACTGTCGCACCAACGAAAAGCAGAAGCGCCACCGTCACTGCACGTTTCGCAATCTTCATACGCATCCGCCTCTCACGACGTCAGGAGTCCTTTGAGTTCCTCAGCAGCCGCAACCTTGCCAACAAGTTTGATCTCGCCATCCACGGACAACGCAGGAGTCATCATCACGCCCCGACTGGCAATCTCGACGATGTCCGTGACCTTCGTAACCTCTGCATCAAGCCCAAGCTCGCGGACCGCGTCTTCTACGTTCTTGGCCAGGGCTTCGCACTTCGGGCATCCCGTGCCCAGGATCTCGATTTTCACTTCAACCTCCTAGGTTGCTAGCCGACGATGACGCCGAAGATCTTGCCGGTCAGCGTTGCCGCGATGACGACGAGCATCACGTAAGCAAGCGTCTTCTTCGTGCCGAGGATCTTGCGGATGACAAGCATGTTCGGAAGCGACAGCGCCGGACCGGCGAGAAGGAGAGCCAAGGCCGGGCCGTCGCCCATGCCAGAGCCCATCAACCCCTGCAGGATCGGGAGCTCCGTCAGGGTGGCGAAGTACATCAGTGCCCCGGCGAGGCTTGCGACGAAGTTCGATCCCCAGCTATTACCCCCCACTGCATTGGCAATCCACTCCGGAGGGATCAGCGCAGTGTGCCCCGGTCGCCCGAGCAGGAACCCAGCGATCAGTACGCCGCCGAACAGGTACGGCAAGATCAGTTTGGCATACGACCATGTGGAGCCGCCCCAGGCCTTCGCTTCATCCTTCGAGTACCAGCGGATCATCA
>JBARQW010000135.1:0-1790 GCA_049643905.1 Bipolaricaulia bacterium | reverse complement strand
CCGCCGACGGCGCAGAAGAGGGCGACCGTCCCATCGAGAACTCGTAGCGACCGCTCGACTTCGGCGGTGAAATCGACGTGTCCCGGGGTGTCGATGAGGTTGATCCGATGATCGCGCCAGTACGCGGTCGTCGCCGCCGACGTGATCGTGATCCCGCGCTCCTGCTCTTGGATCATCCAGTCCATCGCCGCTTCGCCGTCGTGTACCTCGCCGATCTTGTGACGCTTCCCGGTGAAGAACAGGATCCGCTCCGTGACCGTCGTCTTCCCCGCATCGATGTGGGCCATCACACCCACGTTCCTCGTTCGTTCGATCGGCGCCGCCTTCGTCATCGCTACTCCTTCGTCTTGTCCGTCGCCCATCACACAGCATGCGTCGTCTCGAGTCAAGCCGAGCGGAATGAATCCCTGCCGAACAGGTGATGCCCGGACGGCCCTTGGGACGCCCGAACGGGAGCAAGAGCGAGCGCGGAGAGTACGAGAGAGGCGACGCGATGTCAACGTGTTTCGCTTCAGAACGCGTCAGAGTACGATCGAGACATGAGACGCGATCTCCCCGCCCTTGTGATCGACACCAACGTCTTCGTTGCAGCGCTGTTCAAACCAAGCAGCGACTCCGCCCGGATTCTCAGCGCGATCCGTCAGGGATCCGCCCGGATGCTGTGGAACGACGAGACGCGGCGCGAAACGAGAGCGATTCTCGAGAAGATTCCGCCGCTGTCGTGGGACGCCGTCGCCGGTTTGTTCCTGGACGAGGAACGATGCGTTGCGGAGACGGACCCGGAGCGGTTCACTCAGATCCCGGATCCGGACGATCGGAAGTTCGCAGGGCTGGCCCACGCGGCGGGCGCAATCCTCATCAGCCTGGACGATGATCTCCTCGGCCGGCCTCACAAGATCGACCTTCTTGTCCTTACGCCGAGCGAGTTCTTGGGCGGACAATGGGCGATCGCCTGACGCTCTGACTCGTCGATCTTCGGTGACGGTCCAGAGACGGCCGCGGTAGAGACTGTGTAGCGACGTTCGACGGGGCAGACCCATTCATAGACTCAGGAGGAAGAGGGATGGACAGAGACGGATTCACTGCGTACTTGAAGGAGAGAGATCTATCGGCAGAGCAGATCGAGGCTTCGGTGTCGATCGCGGAAGAGCTCGAAGCCTTCCTTCGGGTGGAGGGACGAGAGGCCTCCGCCGAAGACGTGAACGGCTTCTCCGCAGTGATGATCGATCGAGGGAAGAACACGTGGGACAACTACGTCGCGCTGATTCGCTACGGACGGTTCGTCAAGAACGACGCCGTTCACATCGGCGCACTCGAGCTGATCGACGGCGCCGAAGCGCTCGAGAATCTACACACGAAGCTGGGCGAAGAGATCGGAGAAGAGGCAAGAGACGCAATCTTCGAGAACGTCGAACTCCCGCCGCTCGGCACGCCGAACGTCGACAAGCCAGCGCTGACCGAGATCGTGATGAAGCGCCTCGAAGCATCCGTCGACGCCGAAACATGTAAACGTGTGATCGGAAGCGGCCTGCGGTACCTCGAGGACGACTGGTTCCTCGATGGGAAGAAGAAGTGCGAGGAAGCGGGAGGGATCGACGCATTCCTCGAGAAGAAGGGAGCCGACTTTATCGCCGAACTGGAGAAGCATCGCGATGAGGGGACCCTCTACTTCAGCCAGCCGATCGACGACGACGTCATCGCCTACGTCCGCGAGCACCCTGAAGTGCGGTCAGGCGTTCGAGAAGGAAACGTGCTGATCGAGGCGAAGATCCCTCATCAGGCCGTCAAGT
>JBARQW010000134.1:0-11325 GCA_049643905.1 Bipolaricaulia bacterium | reverse complement strand
CGGAATCCGTACTACTACGTGTACGATGCGGACGGCACACAGCTTCCGTACTACGACGAACGTGTCGTGCTGATCGTTCCGAGCGAAGACGTCGCGCTTCTCAAGTTCCTGAATGGGGAGATTGATGGGTTCGCCCCGAGGACGACGGATCTGGCATTTCTGATCGGGAAAGCGGCGCTACGAGGGTTCACGGTCCTGCTCGATCGAGACGCAGCGACCTACGGAACCTCCTGGGTTGCCTTCAATCAGGATATCGGACTGTCCGCCGGGACGGACGAGAACAAGCGGAGTCTCTATCGGGACAGAACGTTCAGACAGGCGTTCGCTCACCTGTTCGACAAGCAGGCGATGATCGACTCGATCTTCCACGGACTCGCTCTTCCGCAATGGAGTTCGCTCAGCTTTGGCTCGCCCTTCTACGCCGGTCGCGACGAGTACGGAGGTCCGATCAGCGAAGCGGGCGCAGTGATCTTCGACTACGACCTGAACGAGGCGGAGCGGTTGTTCGACTCGATCGGGATCAAGGATCGCGATGGAGACTGCTGGCGAGACTACCAGGACGGCGCGCGTGTGACGATCACGCTTGCCACTGTCTCAGGGATGTCCAACGCCGAGGGGATGTCGACCATCATCACCGATCGCGCGCGTCTCGTCGGACTCGATGTCGCCTTCATTCCCGGTGATGCGAACGCCGTCCTCACGGCGATGTTCACCGGAACGTTCGACGCGCTCATCCTCGCGTTCACCGGTGGGAACGAGCCGAACAGCCTCGCCGGCGCGTTCGGGCATTGTGGCAGGCTTCACTTCTGGCGCCGGAGCGCGTGCGAAGAGCCGACGGACGTCGATCTGGCGCTCGCGGACCTCTTCGCGGCCGGCGTTGCGACATCGGACAACGACGAGGCGTTCGACGTGTACCGGGAGGTTCAGCGACTGGCGGCCGAGGACGCGAGCCTGATCTACACGGTCTACGCGGCCTTTCGCTACGCGTACTACGATCACGTCGGAAACGCCGAGATGGCCAACCCGAGCGGCCACGCGACCGGTCACAGCGCCAATGCCTCCGACTTCGTCTTCGATCGACGCCTCGTGCCGTAGACGATCTGTGGGGCGGTGGGGCGATCACGCTCGATCGCGTCCGGGGTGGGCGGACGCGTGACCGGCTATGTGGTGCGCCGCCTCCTGCTCATGGTCCCTCTGCTGCTGGTCGTCTCGTTCGTCTCGTTCCTCGTCGTCGACCTGATGCCCGGTGACTACGTCACGCGTCTCGCGGCGAACCCGGAGTTCACACAGGAGACGGTCGATCGATTTCGCTCGCGCTTCGGCCTCGACAGGCCCGTCTTCGTCCGATACTTCCGGTGGCTTGGCAACATCGTCACTCGATGGGACTTCGGGATGTCGTTTGAGACTTCCCTCCCGGCGTTCGAGATGCTCTTCCTGGGGAACCGGCTTCCGCGAACTCTCCTCATCTCAGGGACGACCATCGTGTTCATGTGGCTGGTGGCCATCCCGCTTGGGGTCCACGCGGCAACCCATCACCGTCGACCAGACGACCACGCCCTCAGCGTCCTCAGTCTTCTGATCCTGTCCGTTCCCGGCTTCCTCATCGGACTGGTTCTGATGTGGGCGATGGTCGGCGCATTCAACGTTGGGGAACTCGGTCTCGGCGTGGGAGGCCTCCTCGATCGCCGCTTCATCGGCGAGCCCCTGTCGTGGGCGAAGCTCGGGAATCTCCTCTGGCACTTGTGGCCGATCTGGATGGTCGTCGGGCTGAGCGGCGCGGCGGGCCTGATGCGCTACGCTCGCGGATCGTTGCTCGACGAGCTTGAGAAGCCGTACGTGCGCACGGCGAGGGGGAAGGGCCTGAGTGAACGTTCCGTCGTCTATCGGCACGCCTTTCGGAACGCGATCAATCCACTGATCAGCATCCTTGGCATGCAGTTGCCGCGATTGGTGGCCGGCTCGTTGATCGCATCGATCGTCCTCGGTCTTCCCACGGTGGAGGGTGCTTTCTGGACAGCGATCCAGAGGCGGGACCCCTACGTCGTGATGGGGGGACTTCTCTTCTTCGGTCTCTTTCTGATGCTCGGGAACCTGCTCGCCGACCTGCTGTTGGCGTGGTCCGATCCTCGGGTTCGATTCGACTGACATGAGGGATCCGAGAGGTTCTTCAGACGAACGGACCGGCATGAAAGCCCGAGAGCGGAGCCGCAGGCGTTCGGATGAGAGCCTCGTCTGGCGTGCCTTCCGGAAGAATCGACTGGCCCGCATCGGAGGATCGGTCCTGTTTATGCTTCTTCTGCTCACTACGTTTGCCGGTTTCTTCTCGCCGTACGGGTACCGAGACCAGGACAACGCGCAATCTTACGCGCCTCCGTCGCGGATGCACTTCCGCGATGACGCGGGCTTCAGCTGGCGTCCGTTCGTGTACCGAAGGACCGCGGCCATTGACCAAGAGACGCTCCAACGAACGTTCATCGAGGATGAGGCGAAGAGGTACTACGTGCGATTCTTCACGCGGGGCGAGACATACAGGTTGCTGGGGCTCTTTCCCACCGACGTTCACTTGTTCGGCGTTCGTGCCGCAGACGGTTCAACTGACGCTCGAGTCTACCTGTTCGGTGCGGATCAGTTCGGTCGAGATCTGCTCACGAGAACGCTCGTCGGCGGGCGCATCTCGCTCGCCGTCGGTCCGTTCGTGATTCTGATTCTGCTTCCGATCGCCATCGTCGTCGGAGGCGTCTCGGGCTACTTCGGTGGGGCGCTCGACATCGTGATTCAGCGAATCGGCGAGGGGTTCATGATGATCCCCAGCCTTCCGATCGTTCTCGTCGTTGGAGCGGCCCTCTCAGGGCACGGGGCGTCGCCGCTGGTCGTCTTCTTCGGCGTGCTGGGAGCCCTTGCGGGGGTCGGTTGGGCCCGCGTTGCGCGTGTCGTTCGAGGTCAGGTCATCGCGCTACGTGAGACAGATTTCGTGACTGCAGCGCGAGCGACCGGCGCGGGCAACCTCTGGATCCTCCTGCGGCACGTGCTTCCCCACACGACGTCCTACCTGATTGTCACGGCGACGCTTCTGATTCCAGGGACGATGCTCACCGAAGCCTCGCTCAGCTTCCTTGGATTCGGGCTCCGCGAGCCGATGGCCAGTTGGGGCGGCCTTCTCGACGTGGCGATTGACGTGGCGATCATCGATCAGTACCCGTGGCTCCTGATTCCGGCCGGTTTCATCGTCGTCAGCGTCTGCGCGTTCGCCTTCGTCGGCGAAGGGCTGCGGGAAGCATTCGACTCGCTCTCCCGATCTGGGAGAAGCGGCCGCGCGAGATGATCGGGCCGTCGTGTCGAGTGGCGTCGACATCCGGTGAACGATATCGCCGGAATCTTGCATCAGGTCAGCGATTTCGGTATCCTAATCCGTCAGGATTGCCGCGTGTTCTCGCCGCATGTGAAGGTGCGCAAACGGCGAGCGTGAGGGGGTGGGGATGGAACGGATCGAGCCTGCGTTCATCGAAGAGGAGTTGGAGCAGTCCTACATCAACTACGCGATGAGCGTCATCCGCGGACGGGCGATACCGGACGTTCGCGACGGCCTCAAGCCCGTGCAGAAGAGGATTCTGTACGGGATGCGCGAACTCGGCATCACCCCCAGCAAGCCCCATCGCAAGTCGGCCCGCGTGGTTGGCGAGGTGATGGGTAAGTACCATCCCCACGGCGACATGGCGATCTACGACACCATGGTCAACATGGCGCAGACCTTCTCGTATCGCTACCCGCTTGTCGACGGACAGGGGAACTTCGGCTCGATCGACGGCGATCCCGCTGCAGCGACGCGATACACCGAGGCTCGCCTGACGCGGATTGCGATGGAGTTCCTCGACGAACTCGACGAAGGGACTGTCGATTGGCAGGCGAACTTCGATGATTCGCTGGAAGAGCCGATCTTCCTTCCTGCCAAGGTTCCGAATCTCCTCATGAACGGGGCTTGGGGGATTTCGGTCGGGATGACGACGCAGATTCCGCCTCACCACTTGGGCGAGCTGATCGACGGCACCATCGCGTTGATGGACGATCCGCTCATCTCAGTGAAGGATCTGATGCGCTACATCCCGGGACCGGACTTCCCAACCGGAGGCCTCGTCATGGGGCGAGACGGGATCGAGGAGATGTACCGGACCGGGCATGGGAAGATGACCGTTCGCGGCAAGGCGACGATCGAGGACGACCGGATCATCATCACCGAGATTCCCTACTTGGTTCGCAAGTCGACGATCGTCGAGTCGATCGCGGCCAAGGTTCAGGCCGGCGAGATCGACGGGATCTCCGATCTTCGAGACGAGTCCGATCGCGAGGGGCTCCGAATCGTCGTCGAGATGAAACACTCGGCAACGCCGAACGTCGTACTCAACCAGCTGTTCAAGTACACGCCGCTCGAGCGAACCTTCTCGGCCATCCTCCTCGTCATCATCGACGGGAACCCGCGAACATTGTCGCTCAAGGAGATCCTCAATTGCTTCATCGACTTCCGCAGGGAGGTCGTCCGCCGTCGGACAGCGCACCGTCTGGAGGCTGCCAAGAAGCGGGCCCACATCCTTGAGGGATACCGAATCGCGCTCGACAACATCGATCGCGTGATCGAGATCATCCGGACGTCGAAGGACACCGAGACGGAAACGCGCCTCCTCCAGACCGAGTTGGCGCTCTCGGACGAGCAGATCGAGGCAATCTTGCGGATGCGGCTTTCGCAGTTGCGCACCCTCGAGCGAGAGAAGATCGACGCGGAGTACGAGGAGAAGCAGAAGGCGATCGCCGAGTACGAGCGGATCCTCGGCAGCGAGGTCGTTCTCGATGAGACGATCAAGCGCGAAATGCGCGAGATCAGTGAGAAACACGCCGACGCGCGCCGGTCGCTGATCACCGATGAAGACGGCGACGTCGATTTCTCTGAGCTGATCCCCGACTACGATCTGATGGTCAGCGTGACGCACCGAGGCTACATCAACGCCCCTCGCGCGATCGACTTCAGAAGCCAAGGTCGCGGCGGGAAGGGCGTGATCGGACAGCGAACGAAGGACGACGACTACGTCTTGATCACGAGCCTCGTCAACGCCCGTGACCAGCTGCTCGTCTTCACGGACCAGCGGAGAGTCTTCCGGACGCCGGCGTACAAGTTGCCTTCACTGAATCGCGACGCGGCGGGGAAGAACGTGCGATCGGTCGTCGCCATGGAGCAGGATGAACTCGTCTGTTCGATCCTCCCAGTGCCGAGCTTCGACGACGTCGAGGGCCAGCTCTGTCTGATGGCGACTGCGAACGGAATCGTGAACAAGAACCGCCTGTCGAACTACTCCAACGTTCACGCGAGTGGGATCAACGCCCTCAATGCCGTTGAGGAGGATCGCCTCGTGGACGTCGCGATCTCCGACGGCGGCGGCAACTTGATTCTGGCGTCGCGCAACGGTCAGACGATCCGCTTCCACGAAGAGGAAGTGCGGCTGACCCAGCGCCCTTCGAAGGGAGTCATCGGAATCCGCCTCGACGAAGAGGACTGCGTGATCGGGATGGCCTGCCTCGATCGGGAGATCACCATGGACAAGAAGCTCCTGATGGTGAGTGAGTTCGGCTACGGCAAGCGCGTCTCGCTCGACGACTTCCCGATTCAGGGTCGAGGCGGGAAGGGCGTACAGGGAATCAAGCTGGATGCCGAGTCCGGGCCGCTTGTCTCCGTCGGGATCGTCTCCGATCAAGATGAGATCATCATCACGACCGAAATGAAGGTGATTCGCATTCTCGCCGGCGACATCAACGTGTACCGTCGGTACGCGCGTGGCGTTCGCCTGATTCAGCTTGACGAGGACGACCGGATCGTCTCGGTCGTTCACGTGGGGATCTAGGATGGCCGGCCGGATTGAGAAGCTCGTCGACGAGACGCTGGCCGTCGGCCTCGGAGACCTCATTCCTCGAGAGGACCTCGTCCGGAAGCTCGAGCGGTTCGAGGAGACGCGCGATCCTCTGCGGATAAAGCTGGGCATCGATCCTTCGGCGCCACACCTGACCCTCGGCCACTCGGTCCCGTTGCGCAAGATGCGTCAGTTCCAGGATCTCGGCCACGTCGGGGTTCTCGTCGTCGGCGACTTCACCCGCAGGATCGGCGATCCGTCGGGTCGGTCTTCGACGCGCTCACTGATGTCCTCGGAAGACATCGAGCGGAACATGGCGACCTATCGCGACCAGGCGTTCAAGATCCTCGACCCGGATCGAACGGAGTTTCGCTACAACTCCGAATGGCTCGGGGTGCTCGATTTCGCCGACGTCATTCACTTGACGGCCAAGTACACGGTCGCTCGAATGCTCGAGCGGGACGACTTCGCCGGTCGCTACGCAGACGGCCAGCCGATTAGCGTTCTCGAGTTCCTCTACCCCCTCGCGCAGGCCTACGATTCCGTGGCGATCCGGGCGGACGTCGAGCTCGGCGGGACCGACCAGCTGTTCAACCTCCTCGTCGGACGCGACATCCAACGCGAGTACGACCAGGAGCCGCAGGTCGTGATGACCGTGCCGCTCCTGATCGGCCTCGACGGTGAACGAGCAATGAGCCAGACGACCGGGAACTACGTGGGGATCAGCGAGCCTCCCGAGGAGATCTACGGCAAAATCCTGTCGATTCCGGATACCTTGATCGAGCCGTACTTCGTCTACCTTACGGACTGCGACCCTCCAAGTGGTCTCACGGATGCGCCGCGCGACGCAAAGCGGAGCTTGGCGCGCGAGATCGTCTCGATGTACTACGATGCCGATGCGGCGGCATCGGCCGAAGACGAGTTCGACCGGATCCACATCCTTCATGAACGTCCGTCCGACGTCCCACAAGTGACCCTCGACCGATCACTCGTGAAGGAGAACGGAACGGTCTGGATCATCGATCTGCTGCAGGCCTCGGGCCTCGTGCCGAGTCGGGGCGAGGCGAAGCGCATGATCACCCAAGGTGGCGTTCAGGTGAACGAAGAGAAGGTCGCCTCGCAGGATCTCGACGTCCCGTTCGACCCGCCCGTCCTGATCCAAGTCGGCAAGCGCTCGTTCGCGGAACTCGTGTGAGCAGCACGGATTCGTTCTTCTGGGGGTCCCTGGTTACCGCTGCAGCGATGATTCTCGGTGGCTTCATCACTTGGATCGTGTCGAGACACTTCTACAAGCGAGCAGCCGACCATGCCGAGAAGCTCCAGAAGCGGCCGCTGAAACCAAGCGAACTCCTCAAGCTCTTTCGGGAATGCCTTGACGACGGAGATGCCAGAATCCACGAGCTTCTCGGGTTGGTGGCGTGCCCCGAGTGCGGTGCCTCTTCGAAGTCCTTCGAGGAAGATGTTCTCGGTGGGAACGACTATGTGACGGTTGTTTCCGTGACTTGCCCGAGCTGTGGGTGGTGTAGGACGGTCGAGGTTTGAGGGCAACGACACACGCAGCTGACTGGGCAGTTGACGAGTCCACCTAGTGATCGACGAAGAAGTCGGAGAATCCGACCGACTTCGACGGGGTCACTCGGAAGTACGGGGTCGTGTAAGCGCAGCAGTACGTGGTGGTCGACCGTGAAGTAGGCGCGCACCGTCAGGCGTGGCGCTTCGCCGAGGAAGATGCTGAAGTACGGGTCGCTGAACGTCACGTGATCCCACGTGCACTCCACCACGTACACCTCGGGGTTCGGATGGGTTCGGGGGACACAAACCCTATCTCCCGCCCGAGTTACGGTCTGTGTCCTCCGATCCCTCGTCAGGCGCTGAACCACGTGATAGTCCGGAGGCCCGAAAGGAGACAGCGTGCGAGGCTGGGAGGAGTTGATCGAGCAAGCTTCCACACGTAGGATGTCATACGCGTATCTCTGTGTCACTATGTGGGATCACATGACGAATCAGAAGGGATGGGGTAGCAATCGCTGGGCGGCACGCCACCTGCTGCGCGGACTGTGTCTGCGTGCCAATCAGTACTGGATAGCTCGAAGCAAGACGCTTCGGCAGGCCTTTGGTGGCCGCAGTGCCGGCGGGAGGCCAGCATGAGCCTAATGGACGTGCTACAGACAGCCACGTCGGGTCTCACGGGAGTTCCTGAGGAATGGATGCCGGCGACCGGTACGCGTGCCTTCGTCCTCGATGCGCAAAGGTCTGGCCATGATGGAAGCAGTCTAGCAGTTCGTAACTCGAAAATAGAGGTCTAACCCCTTACCTGTGCGCACGGGTCGTTGCTGATTCCATGAGCTCTCGAGTAGTGTTTCCTCGTTCAACCAGATACAGAGCGAGATCGCCCGGGATCAGAGAGGGGAATCGTATGGACCAACGCCGGTACGATCGCAGGTTCATGGAGACTGCGGTGGATGAGATGCTCCGCTCCCGGTCCGAGCACATCACCAGGCCAGATCCTCTTGTGGGCGCGGCAATCGCTGATCGAGAAGGTGGCTTCCTTGGCTCGACACACCGAGGGAGAACACGCGTTGGGGCACATGCTGAGTACACGCTCATAGATCGACAACTCCAGGAGAAGGATCTTGAAGGATCAACGGTTTACGTAACTCTCGAGCCGTGCACAGAGAGGGGGCCAGGGAAGACACCCTGTGCTGATCGCATGATTGCGGCACGTGTATCGCGTGTCTACGTCGGCATGGTCGATCCCAATCCAGCCATCACTGGCAAGGGCATAGCGAAGCTCCACGAGGCTGGGATAGATGTAGCCTTCTTTGACGCTGATCTTCGCGACAAGATACGGGAAGCAAACAAGGATTTCATCGACTACTGCGAGAGACTCTGTGAGCAGGATGATGAGGCCTCACTTGGAGAATCTTCCCCGATCGAGAACTCGACGGTGGTGACAGCAGGAGTTGCCGACCTTTCAGAGTTGCACATCTCTGAGTACCTTGGGGCCAAGGGCAGTAACTTGCAGTACCCTTCCCAATCCGCCTGCGAACTCCTTGCGAGCGCAGGGCTCTTGGTGGATCCAGAGGGAGCGGGCGAGTATCACCCGAGCATTGCGGGATTGCTCCTCCTGGGCAATGATCCGGCTTCATTCCTTCCGCAGTCTTCCGTACTGCTGGAAGCTCAGGTCGGTAGCGGCACGATCTACGACGAGGCATCAGGAGCACTCTCTGAGGTGATCTCCGCGATCGTCCATTTCCTCGATCGCAACATGCGCCGTTTTGTCGAGATTGATGGACTGAAACGGAAATCCCTTCCGGAGTACCCACTTTCCGCCCTCAGAGAAGGGATCGTGAATGCCCTAGCTCACCGCAGCTATCAGGAAGGAGCTAGGGTTCACGTCGTGCTCTCCGCGGATAGCCTAGTAATCCGAAGTCCTGGTCTTCCGGTCTACCCGATCACTCTTGCGCGTCTCCGTGCGGGCGATGCGGTGCCCTTCAGTCGGAATCCACGGATCTCGAATGCCCTTAGGCTGCTGAACTACATGGAGGAGCGGGGTTCAGGGATAAGCAGGATGCGCGAGTTGCTCGCCTCCGCGGGATTGGGCGGGCCAGCCTACGACTTCGATTCCGGCTACACGGTCTTGACGATTCATAGTCGCGGACAGGCGCGAAAAGGGGTCCAGCTGTCCGATGATCAGTTGGAACGCCTGAGTCCGAATGCTCTTCGGCTTCTTGAACATCTGCAGCAAAGCGATCGTATCACCGCTCGCGAGTGCGCCGAGATCCTCGAAGTATCTGAACGATATGCGCGAATGGTGTTGCTTGAGCTTCGAGACGAGGGAGTCGTCGAGAAGCGCGGAAAGGCTGCGAAGACGCACTACGTCCTCGTCTAGAGGTATCGAGGCGTGCGGCTGCGAGACAGCCAGGGGCCCTTTCGTGCCGACTCTCGTCTGGATCGCGGTCGTACTGTGGTTTGAGTGTCGTCAAACGCTGTACGGGCCTCCGTTTGGGGTGTCGTGTGGGATGCGATCCGGATCGTCTCCGGAAGTACTCCGGAACTGGTTGCGAAACCCGTCAAACGCTGTATGGGACTCCGTGTGGGGCGTCGTGTGGGATGCGATCCGGATCGTCTTCGGAAGTACTCCGGAACCGGTTGCGAAACCGCTCAGACGCTGTATGGGACTCCGTTTGGAGCTTCGTGTGAAGCGGGCTTCGGATCGCCTTCGGAAGGTTCCCATACTGAGTGTGATTGATGCGGGACGCCGTCTCGATTCCTGTTCGGGGGCCGTCTGAGATGTGGTGCCGACTATCCTCGGCGGCAAGTGGCAAGACACTTCGCGACGACATCATTGGAAACGTCGACGATCAGATCCTTGAGAGGGCTGTAGCCAGTTCGACTTAGGGAGGTGCAACCTCTGACACCTCCGGCTGTCTTCCGTGAGACCTGGTAGCCCGGAAACCGCGAACAGCAGTAGGCGGGCGCCGGATGGCGCCCGCCCATGTACTCCGCACTTCTCGCCGAGATCAGGATCTCGGCGACTTCTACTGCACGATCGGATTCTCCGAGACCTGGTCGATGTCGGCGAGGAGGAACTCTTCCGTCGTCCACAGTGCTTGAACCGGGCATGCGCTGACGGAGTGCGCTTAGAACGCGTGGCGAACGACGTACATCCGGATGTTGTTCGTCTCTTCGCCTGCCGGCTGGTAGAGTTGGATGACGCGCACCGGGCAGATGGTCTCACAGATCCCGCAGCCGATGCACTTCTCGCGGTCGTAGGCGATCTTCCCGCGCAAGGCCTTCTGCATCGGAACCGGCGGGTGGATCGTCGCCTTGTTGACCATCTGCTCCATCAGCGTTTCCCAGCGTCTCTGCCCCTAGTGATCGACGAAGAAATCGGAGAATCCGACCGATTTCGATGGCGTTACACGGAAGTACGGGGTCGTGTAGCGAAGCAGCACGTGGTGGTCAACGGTGAAGTAGGCGCGCACCGTCAGGCGTGGCGCTTCGCCGAGGAAGATGCTGAAGTACGGGTCGCTGAACGTCACGTGATCCCACGTGCACTCCACCACGTACACCTCGTACTCACGGCGCCCCACGCGAAGATCCATCGGCAGCGTCTCGATCCCGAGCACTTCGCCGCGCGTGACGAAGAACGGATCTTCGTCCCACGCGAGAAGCTCGTGCGAGAAGACGTGAAACTCGTACGTCTGCCCGACCTGTAGCTCCTTGGCATAAACATGGTACGGCCAGTCAGAGGGCGTCATGGACGGGGTCAACCACGGGATCTCCGCCTCAAACAGCCCGTGGGACGTCGGCAGGACGATCTCGGCCGTTGTGAGGTCCTCGTCCAACGCGTAGTGGCCGAGGGCCGCCCAATCCGTCTTCGTTGGGTCGCAGAAGTCTCGACTCATCTCGAACTCAGCGCCGACGAGGA
>JBARQW010000133.1:0-1919 GCA_049643905.1 Bipolaricaulia bacterium | reverse complement strand
TGCACGCGCATGATGCGAACTCGCCGCTCGACGGGTTCGTGATGGTCGATTGGGCCGAGCGTCTCGCTGCGTGCGTTGAGTCAATGAACGCCTGGCCGGCCGACCTGATGATCGAACTCGGCGACTACATCAACGGCCGATTCGTTCTTGGAGGCGAGTTCGTCGACGCTGATCGGATTCCGGCAGTCCTTGCTGCGACAGACGAGATCTATGCGAAGTTCCGGGGGCCGAGACATTACGTTCTCGGAAACCACGATCTCGGCGACCTGAGCAAAGACGAGTTCCTCGAGCGCGTTGGCGCGGAGGAAACGAGTTCGAGCTTCGAGGTGGGCGGGTATCACTTCGTCCTTCTCGACGCGCAGTATCGGCTCGATGGAGAGGATCGCGCGGACGAGTTCTGGTACATGGAGGGGTACGTCCCGCCGGGTCTTCTCGATTGGCTGCGCGACGATCTCGCCTCGACCGAACTCCCGACGATCGTCTGTCTTCATCAGCGACTCGACTTGGAGTACGAGAAGCGGACCGGCGGACCGGAGATCGCCAATTATCTCGATGTGCGTAAGGTCCTGGAAGAGGCGGGCAACGTGATCGCTGTGTTCCAGGGACACGACCACGGGGGCGGATACAGCCTGATCGAGGGGATCCACTACATCACGTTCTCGGCGCTGATCGGGCGGATTGGCGGAAAGGCACCAACGTGGGCGTACGTGACCCTCGATCCGACGGCGCGTACGATCGAGATCGTCGGTGAAGGGGAACAAGAGGATTACAGACTGGAGTACGGATCACCATGAGAGCATTCGTCACAGGAGGGACTGGCTTCATCGGTTCGAGCGTCGTCCGCGTCCTACTCGAGCGCAATGTCGGCGTCCGCGCGCTCTGTCGTCCGGGCTCGATCCGAGCAAATATGGGCGGGCTTGACGTCGAGATCGTCGAGGGCGACCTTCGCGAGGCGAAGTCCATTCGACGAGGGATTGCAGGCTGCGAGCTCGTCTTCCACGTCGCCGCGCTCTACTCGTTTTGGGTGAAGCCGCGTGGTCTGATTTACGAAGTGAACGTAGAAGGGACCCGTGCTGTCTTCGAAGCGGCCAAGGCAGCGGGCGTAGAGAGGATCGTCTACACGAGTTCGGTCGCCGCTCTCGGCCTGCGAGAGGATGGCAAGGCGGCAGACGAGACGACGCCGACGAGCCTCGATCGGGTCGTCGGCGACTACAAGAAGTCGAAGTACCTTGCCGAGCAGTTGGCGCTCGAGTATGCGCAGGAGATGCCGATCGTTCTCGTGAATCCGAGCTTCCCCGTCGGACCTCGCGACATCAAACCCACGCCGACGGGGCAGACGATCGTCGACTTCCTCAACAGAAAGATGCCGGCGTACATCGAAACGGGAATGAACATCGTCGACGTCGAGGACGTCGCGCTCGGCCACTGGCAGGCGGCGGAATGCGGTCGTGCCGGCGAACGGTACATTCTTGGCGGCGAGAACGTCACGATGAAGGGGATGCTCGATCTGCTCGCGGAGATCACCGGTCTCTCGGCGCCGACGGTGCGGGTCCCGTACGGTCCGATCCTGGCGCTTTCGTATCTCAATGCCGCGTTCTGTAGGCTCTTCCCGTTCGTCACGCCACGGATGACACCGGAGACGATCCGGATGTCGAGCCACTACATGTACTTCGATCCGGCCAAGGCCGTTCGGGAACTTGGCTTCCCGCAAACCCCCGCTCGAGACGCGCTTGCCAAGGCGGTCGCCTGGTATCGGGAGAATGGGTATGTCGAGAGCTGAGAACTCGAAGCTTCGTGCGATTCTTCTGCACTGTCGGATCCGATCGCCTTCTCGCTGAGCGCCGTTCTTGCACACCTCCCCAAGAGCTGCCAGGTCGTCCAGCGAAGTCAAAAGAGCACTGACGCGAAGCGTTATCGGC
>JBARQW010000132.1:0-6691 GCA_049643905.1 Bipolaricaulia bacterium | reverse complement strand
GCGCGCAATCGGACTTGCGGGGCGTGGAGTTCTTCCCCACACGCCTAGGATGAGAGCGTGAAGACTAGTGAGGTAGGCGCTCGCACGCCCGGACCAGGGTGCGCCGCGGGCTTCTCACTCAGCGATCTTGCTGTTTGGGGAAGACGACGTGAGGAGGTTGGACGACGATGAGAAGACTGGTACTCGTTGCCTCAGTGGTACTTGCAGTAGGTGGCGTGGCGATGGGGCAGACGATCTCCGGCTCTTGGAACACCGACATCTTGATCGACCCTGAAGCGGCAGACATTCCGACGTTCCTCGACTTCGAGACGGGGCTGACGGTCACCTACGAGATCGCCGAGTGGGCGTTCACTTCGTTCACCCAGCTCGATGACACCGGTTGGATCGACCAGACGTTCTCGGCAGGAGGTGTCCTCGGGGCCTATTCGTTCGGGTCGACGGCCGACTTCGATCCGGCCGGGGCCTTCGAGATCTGGGAAGTCACCGCCGGAGTCACGATCGGAGGGATGACTTTCGACAGCGCGTTCACGCTTGCCGAGCAAGACGTCACCCTCATCCTTGGAGGAACCGGCTCGACAGGCCAGGTTGAGGTCGACATCCAAGTGACGTTCGGCGGCGACGACAACGACGTCTGCGACCTGATCTGGGGAGGTCTCGACATCACCATCGAGTTTGGGTTCTGCTGTGCGGAAGTCACGGCAACGATCGAGTTCGACTGCGACGGGTTCGAATACGCGAGTTTCGCCGTGAACGACATCGCGATTCCGAACCTCCCGTGGCTGTCGATCGATGCTGAGGTCAGGTTCCAAACCGAGTCGAAGACGCTCACCCTCAGCCCCGACTTCGATTTCGACTCCGATTACTGCATCGACGTCTACGTCGCTGTCGAGAACGACGGCAACCTGGACTTCGACGACATCTACATCGACGGGATCGGGCTGACGTGCGAATTCGGCACAATCACGTTCACCGGAGTCTCGTTCTGGGGAGAGCACGCAACGAAGCCCGCAGACCTTGGCGACTACTGGGAGATGTACAAGATCGAGTCGGACGAGGACATGTGCTGCGGTCCGTTCTCCTTCGAGATCGCTGTCTTCTTCGACGAGACGAGCAGCAACCTCGCGGACATCGCGCTCTTCACTGCCGAGATGGAGATCGAAATCGGAGAGCCGTTCACGTTCAGTACGGGCCTCGAGATCGATGTCACGACAGGCGTGACCGAGTGGTCGATCGGATTCAAGATCACCTGGTAGACGCTCCTCTTCGCTGAAGCGCGTCTCCGCCCCGCGGCACAGCCCAGGGCGGAGATGCATTCTTCGATTCCCCCCCCCGCCGTGGCATTTCAAGCAGTCCACGAAACGCTGCTCCTCCTGCGGTGTAGAGACGATGAGGTATACTCCTCAGAAACCCAACGCATGCGGCGGAGGTGGCACACACATGAAGCGACGGTCGCCCGGATTCGTGACCCTCACTCTTCTCTTCTTACTCCTTACAGGTTCCCTCGGGGCGGTGGCTGCAGATGTTCCCGTCGTTCTTCAGCTCTCGGACCCCGCATTCTCAGCAAGCGAACGATCCGAGATCTTGGCCGGAGCCGAGGCCGTGAAACGAATTCTCAGTGAGGGCCATCCGGTCTCGTCCTCCAGGTTGGTCGCCCAGGGCTGGATCGACCGCGACTTCGTCCTCTTCGCAGCCGGGTCGCTTCAGTCGCTCGGCTACGAGACCGTGATCGTGGAGGGAGTAGGCGAGTCGGGAGTGAATCAGCTCTGGATTCTCGTCGGAATCGCGCTCTCCGACCGCACAGCCTGGGTACCGGTAGAAGCCGTTCCGTCGAACGTCGGATCGCGACGTCTCGGGCGAATCCCGTGGACGGGGGCCTCCGGAACGCCATTCACCCCGATGTACCTTGCGTTCGATCGCGTCATCGAACTCGCCCCCAACGCGGCTCCGACGGCGTCCTTCATCGCCACGGGCAACATAGTCGTGGATGAGCGGACCAGCCTCCACTCGCACGCAAACGACCCCGACGGGAAGATCATCGCCTACGTCTGGTCGATTGACGGGGAGGAGGCGGCCGTCAAGACGACCGCGATCTACAACCACGTCTTCATCGGCCTAGGAGACCGAGACGTGACGCTGGTCGTGATCGACAATCGAGGCGCGCGAGGGACCTTCACCAAGACACTCGAGGTTCTGACTGAAGAAGAAGCGAGCTGCGGCTGCCATTGATCCCCGCGAAGCGGGGATTGACGAGGGTGTAGAGCCTCCTCGGCCCGCGAGAGCGCGATGACGAACATCGAAGAGGTTCGGGCAAGCGTCTCACTGCACGTCTACACATCCCTTCGGGTTGGCGGCTTCGCGCAGTTCTTCACCGAGCCGCGGGATGCGCCGGCCGCCTCAGATGCGCTTCGGTGGGCCGAGGCAGAAGCTCTCGAATGGACCTGCCTTGGCGGGGGCACGAACATCCTCTTCTCAGACACGGGATATGCCGGACTCGTTCTCCGTCTGACCGAGCTCCGCGGCGTCGCGATCGAGGGAAAGCGGGTGACGTCAGCCTCGGGGGAGTTACTAAGCCATGTGGCCAAGCTTGCATGCGAAGCGGGACTCTCTGGGATGGAGTGGGCGTGGGGGATTCCGGGGACCGTCGGTGGCGCCGTCGCGATGAACGCCGGAACGCGCGAGGGTGAGACGGCCGACATTCTTGTGGACGCGGAATCGGTGAGCCGTACTGGGGCGACCAGGAGAGCGGCTCGATCTCTCGGCTTCGGCTATCGTGAGAGTGCGTTCACCAGGAGGGATCTGCACGAGGTTGTCACCGAGGCGACGTTCGAACTCGCCGCGAGCACTTCGGACCGGGCGTTGGCGAAGGCGCAGATGCTCCTCGCGGAGCGCGCTAGGAGGCTCCCGCTTGGGGCGAGCGCCGGTTGCACATTTCGCAATCCGCCGGAGGGGCCGACGGCCGGAGAACTCCTCGACCGAGCCGGCTGCAAGGGGTTTCGCGCCGGCGACGCGCACGTCTCCGACGCTCATGCAAACTTCATCATCAACGACGGATCGGAGAACGGGGCCGACATCCTCGAGCTGATCGAGTCGATGAAACGTCGAGTCAAAGAGGCATTCGGCGTCGATCTGGTCGAGGAGATCGTCGTCCGCCCCTGACCTCACGCCGACTCACAGATCGCCGTGTGCTAGAGGAGACACCTTTGGCAATCCCGGCGGGAAAGCAGGACAATCGAGGACGCGGGCGATGAAGAAGGGGTGGGCATGATGACGTTGCGAGAACGGATCGAAGGCCGCCAGGCCGTGATTGCCGTCATCGGTCTCGGCTACGTTGGACTCCCCCTGTCGGTGGAGAAGGCGAGGGCCGGATTCCAGGTCATCGGCGTGGAACGGAACCCCGATCGTGTCGACAAGGTCAACCGAGGCGAGAACTACATCGGGGACGTTGTCGCACAGGATCTGCGCGAGGCGGTCGAGAGCGGGAAGCTGCGCGCGACCGGTGACTTCAGCGTGGTCGGCGACGCGGACGTTCTCGCGATCTGCGTCCCGACGCCTCTCGACAAGAACAAACAGCCTGACACGAGCTACATCGAACATGTCCTTGAGGCATCCCTTCCGCACATTCACCCCGGCCAGCTGGTCGTTCTCGAGTCGACGACCTACCCCGGAACGACGGAGGAGATCATCCAGCCGCGCATCGAGTCCCGAGGTTTGACGATCGGCGAGGACGTCTTCCTTGCGTTTTCGCCGGAGCGCGTCGACCCCGGAAACGCGCACTACAAGACTCGAAACACGCCGAAGATCGTCGGCGGCGTGACCCCGGCTTGCACCGAAACAGCCGCCGCGCTCTACGAGCAGATCCTCGAAAGCCCGGTCTGCCGCGTTTCGTCACCCCGTGTTGCCGAGATGGCAAAGCTCCTCGAGAACATCTTCCGCATCGTGAACATCTCGCTCGTCAATGAGCTTGCCCTCCTCAGCGAGCGGATGGGGATCGACATCTGGGAGGTCATCGAAGCGGCGAAGACGAAGCCGTTCGGGTTCATGCCCTTCTATCCGAGTCCGGGGCTGGGCGGCCACTGCATTCCACTCGATCCGTTCTACTTGTCGTGGAAGGCGCGGGAGTACGACTTCTCAACACGGTTCATCGAACTGGCCGGCGAGATCAACGACTTCATGCCGTACCACGTTGTCGAACAGGCGATGGAGATCCTCAACCGCGATGGGAAGGCGCTGCGAGGCGCTCGGATTCTGCTTCTCGGAATGGCCTACAAGAGGGACATCGACGACGTTCGGGAATCGGCTGCGTTGAAGGTTGCCGCGCACCTCCTCCGACGCGGGGCCGACGTCTCGTACCATGATCCGCACGTCGCGAGCGTGACGGTCGAGGAGAAGGAGCTTGTTGGGAACGCGCTTTCGGACGAGGTGCTCGCCGAGCAGGATCTCGTCATCGTGATGACGGCGCACACCGCCGTCGACTACGAGAAAGTCGTCCGGTCTTCACGACTCGTCTTCGACACCCGTAACGCGACCGGTGCGATCCGGGCGCCGAACGTGGTCCGGCTGGGGGCAGGCTGACGATGCGGGTTGCGATCTTCGGGGCAGGAGGGTGGGGGAAGAACCACGTGCGGACGTTCTGCTCGATCCTCGGTGAGGATGCGGTCGTCGTGTGCGATCCGGATCCGGCACAGCTTCAGGCAGCACGGGCCGCCCACACCGGGATCGAGACATGCGATCGGCCTCGATTCGAAGGGGTCGACGCGGTCGTCATCGCCGCTCCGGCTGTCCTCCACTACGAACTGGCGAAGGACGCCCTGAACGACGGATTCCACGTTCTCGTCGAGAAGCCGATCACGCTCACGTCCGATGAGGCGGAGGAATTGGCTCGATTGGCCGAGGAGCGGGAACGGATCCTGATGGTCGATCACCTCCTTGAGTATCATCCCGCAGTCGTTCGCCTGAAGGAACTCGTCGATGAAGGCAGGCTCGGACGAATTCTGCACCTGACCAGCAGACGGCTGAATCTGGGCGTCATTCGTAGCGAGGAGAACGCCCTGTGGAGCCTCGCTCCGCACGACGTCTCCGTCATCCTCCGCTTGCTTGACGAGGAACCGATCGAGGTCGCCGCGCACGGTGCATGCTTCCTGCAGGATGGGATTCCCGATGTTGTTCACGCAACGTTGCGCTTCCCCAGCGGTGCACTCGCTCATGTTCACGTCAGCTGGCAGGATCCAATCAAGGTGCGAGACCTGACGGTTGTCGGCGAGGAGCGGATGGCCGTTTTCGATGACGTGGCCGAAGAGAAACTGACGCTGTTCGACGCGCGAGCGCGCCGAGCCGATTCCGGCTTCGTTCCCCACCGTGAGGGTGCGAGCGTCGTCGATCTGGCCCCCGGGGAGCCGCTTCGTCGAGTGGCCGAGGCGTTCATCGACAGCGTCAAAACGGGACGGCCGCCGATCGCGGATGCGCGTGACGGCCTGCGGGTCGTCCGCGTTCTCGAGGCGGCGCAGCGGTCGATGGACGCTGGAGGGACGGTCGTGCGGATCGGAGGTAGCGAATGAGCGACGTCTTCATACATGAGTCGTCGTACGTCGACAACGACGTCGAGATCGGTCAGGGAACGAAGATCTGGCACTTCTCCCACGTCATGAGCGGTACAAGGATCGGACGGGACTGCACGCTCGGTCAGAACGTCCTCGTCGGTCCGAACGTCACGGTCGGGAACAACGTGAAGATCCAGAACAACGTCTCCGTCTACGAAGGCGTCGTGCTGGAGGACGATGTTCTCTGCGGACCGAGTTGCGTCTTCACCAACGTCGATCGGCCCCGCTCGGGATTCCCGACGGACGCCGCCGACTACCGGAAGACGATCGTTGGACGTGGGACGACGATCGGGGCGAACGCGACGATCGTCTGCGGCCACAGGCTTGGGGAGCACGCATTCGTCGGCGCCGGATCTGTCGTCACGAGGGATGTTCCCGCCTACGCCCTCGTCTACGGGAACCCGGCCGAGATCCGAGGCTACGCCTGCAAGTGTGGTGCGCCGCTGAGATTTGACGCCGGAACCGCGACCTGCGAAGCCTGCGGACGCGAATACGCGAAAACGGGAGAGGGCGTCGAGTGCACGAAGGAAGCACGTGGCTCGTAGCCGGTGGCGTGTGGCAAGGACGCTCCGCTGGGAGAAACGGTGCCCGACAGCGTAGAGAACCTCGATATCTGGAAAGAAGGGATAGCGATCGTCCGGTCGGTGTACGAGTTGACTGCGAGTTGGCCTGAGGACGAGAAGTACGGCTTAACGAGCCAGATCCGACGAGCTGCAGTGTCTGTACCTGCGAACATCGCTGAGGGCGTCGGGCGCGGAAGCCCTGGCGAGGCAGCTCGCTACGCGAAGATCGCGCGCGGGTCACTCTACGAAGTTGACACGCTGGCTCGCCTTGCGCATGACCTGGGGTACGTCGCGGACGGCGCTCGAGACGATCTGAAGGCGCGACTGGCCGTGCTAGCCAAGCGGATCTCGAAGTACATCGCCTACCAGGAGGATCGACAACATGCCAAGTAGCCCTCGGTCACTGCGGAGCCGCGACCTTTCTTCACACACTACGAGCTACATGCAACATGCAGTTGCCAGACCGGTGCTCCGACGTGCCACAAGCTACACGCCACAAGCGGAGGGAACCAAGCCATGAACTCAACGAAC
>JBARQW010000131.1:0-2571 GCA_049643905.1 Bipolaricaulia bacterium | reverse complement strand
GTAGAAGCGTTCGATCCCCTGCGCCGCGACGAACGCGCGAATCTCCTTGTGTCCGAGCGCGTACTTCTCCTCCGACGCCGGGACGGTGTGATCAAGCACGATGACGAACTTGTCCGGATCCTTCACCCGCTCGACGCCGATCTTGGCGAACGTCTTGGCGATCGCGGCAGTGTTGTCGTGCGAAAGGCAGACGTCCGGTTCGATCTCGACGATCTGACCCACTTCGACGCGATCGAGCCCGGCCTTGGCAGCCAGGACCTTCTGCGCAAACGTCATTGCCATCGTCGATCACCCCTCGATCGGGTCGAAATTCATGAAGTCGGCGAGGTGAAGGACGACCGACTCGGGCGTTCGCTTGAACGGATCCCCCTCCTTGGAGTGGGTTCCGATCATGTGCTGCACCTCGGCGGGAAGGCCGTGTGCGTCGGCGAGCGCGACGCCGGAGAAGGCGTGGCGGACGAGCTTCCCGTCGGCGCTCTTCCGGAAGGCCCCGTCGACCTCTTCCATCTCGACGAGCTTGCCGACGTCGTGAAGGAGCGCGCCGGCGAGAAGGAGATCCTTCTTCAGCTTCAGGTCGACGCCGCCGTAGATCTCGTCGAACGTGTCGGCGACGAAGGCACAGATCCGCGTGACGCTGCGCACGTGCTTGGCGAAGCTCGATGTAACCTTCTTCGCCAGCGTGAACGGCATGCGGTCCACGTCGTCGGGCGTCCAGCCGCCCCGCTCGAGTCCGTCTACCCAGGTAGCGATGACCTTCTCTCGCAGACCTTCATCGGCGATCCACTTGATCTCCGGCAGGATCTCCAGCAACCGGTCTTTCACTGCTACTTGCATTCCCATCCCTCCACCTTCCGCACTGTGTCGATCACGGTTCCGTCGCGCCACTCGATGACGGCGACCACCTCGTCTCCAAACACCGGCTTGGCGACCGGCTGAACGAACCGGTCCGCCTCGGCCTTGATCTCTTCCAGCGACCGGACCGGCAGCCCGGCGCTCGAGAAGCGTTCCTTCAAGTCGTCGCGCCGCGGGTTCACGGCGATCCCTCGCTCGGTGACGATCACGTCGATCACTTCGCCCGGCGTGGTGATCGTCGTGACGCGATCGACGATCACCGGAATCCGTCCGCGAAGCGTCGGGATCGTGATCAGCGTCATCGCAGCCCCGGCGGCGACCTCCTGGTGTCCACCGATCCCGTGCAGGAGCTGTCCGTCCGAATGCGTGTTGACGTTCACGTTGAACGCGAGATCGACTTCGGTCGCGCCGAGGAAAGCGGCATCGAGCTGGTGCGTCGCGCAGGCCCTTGAATCGACGTTGCCGTACATCCCCGGATCCATCATCACGTGGCCTTCGTCCCCTCGCAGGGACTCGATCGCGTCAAGATCGAACGCTTGCCCCTCGAGAATCGTCTTGACCAGTCCGCGGCGAAGGAGGTCGACCAGCGTCTTGGTTCCCCCACCGATCGCGAAGCCTGCGCTGATCCCCGCCTTCTCCATTTCATCTCCGAGAGAACGGGTCACCGCGAGCGAAATACCCCCGGCGCCGCCCTGGAAGCCGAACCCGTCGACAAACGCTCCCGACGCCACGACCGCCTCGGCCGTCAGACGCGCAATCCGAAGCCGGGTCGGAGACTTGGTGAGCTGCAGCGTCCCGGTCACGATGCTCTCCGGGTCGCCGATCTCATCGACCTCCACGACGACGTCGGTCCAACCGGCCTGGATCTCGAACGGATGAACAGGGTACGGCTGCAGATCGTTGGTCACGACGATCGTCTTGCGCGCGTACTGAGCGTCCACTGTCGAGAAGGTGATCGGTCCGCACGGCGTCTTTCCACGGATCCCGGTTGCGTTCCCGTACGGGTCGGCCTGAGCCGCGGCGACGAACGCGACGTCGATCTCGACGTCGCCGGCTTCCACCGCACGCCAACGACCGCTGTGTGAGCGCAGGACCGCCGGCTCCGCGAGTCGACCGCCTTGGGAGACGAAGGCTCCAATGGGGCCGTTCATCGACCCTTCGATCCGCGAGACAACGCCGCTCTTGATGTGCTCAATCACCGGCTCGTGGACAGGGAACAGGGCCGTCGGGAACAGGCGCAGGTCCTTGATCCCGGCCCGTGTGCACGCGTCGAGAACGCGGTTCACAACGTGATCGCCGTTGCGAAACGAGTGATGGAACGAGATCGTCATCCCGTCGGACAGCCCGACCGCACGAATCGCCTCGTCGAGGGACGCGACGACCTTGTTCTCCTCGCGCGCCGCAGTCTTCTGGTGTCGCGCCGCCTTGCGCCCGTCCCGCGACGTCGCGAATGCTCCCTGGAACGGCTGAACCTCGCGCGAGCCAATCCGCTCGGGAATCTCTCGATCGACGGCGTTACGCATTCCGCTCGCCCCCTCTCGCCAGCCGCTCGGCAAACCGGATCAGCCGATAGGCCCGTGCAAGCACGGGCCTATCGATCATCTTCCCGTCGAGGGCGACCGCGCCACGCCCTTGCACTTCGGCCTCGCGCGCCGCGTCGACGATCGCTCGCGCCCGCTCGATCTCCTCGTCGGTCGGCGAGAACGCCCGATGGATCGG
>JBARQW010000130.1:0-4564 GCA_049643905.1 Bipolaricaulia bacterium | reverse complement strand
ACTTCAAGCGTGGCTACGCCAAGGTGGAACTCGGCCTCGGCAAGGGCAAGCACGCCTACGACAAGCGACGAAAGCTGCGCGACGACGACGAGAAGCGTCGCACCGAAGAAGCCCTCAAACGCTACTCCCGCGGGCAGAAGGCCTGAGCAGTACCCTCTCAAGCGGACCTTGATCCCGGCACCCATGTGCCGCACCGTCTGTTACCCCGTAATGGACTACTTCCAAACCCGGCACGGGTTGTTGATCCCATCAACAGGCTTCAGTGTCGGGTCTATCTACCCAGCACTCCTTGGTTCATCCCCTTTGGTTCGTTAGACTCGCGCAGAAGCAGCGGGAGGAAGGGGCTTGCGGAGTGCTTCAAGGAGCAAGCTCCGGACCAAGGACTATGGACCCAACGGAAGCACAGACTCGGGCACAGCGGATCGACAAGCAGCTCAGGCTTGCTGGTTGGAACCTTTCGGATCGCTCTCAAGTGATCGAGGAATTGGAGATCCACCTCGATCCCGAACCGGGGGGCGTCGTTGAACGTTCGCCAGCGACCGAGTTCGAAGGAAAGCGGTTCTCCGATTACGGATTGCTCTTGCACGGCGAACCAGCCGCAGTTGTTGAGGCAAAGCGCGCTTCGAAGGACGCCGAACTCGGCAAGGAGCAAGCCCTCCAGTACGCGCAACAGCTGAGGGACAACCACGAAGTGCGTCTTCCGTTCGTCTTCTATACCAACGGCTACGAGCACTACTTTTGGGACTCCGACAACTACTCGCCCGAGCCGATTGCTGGGTTCCCGACGCAGGCCGATCTGGAATGGATGCGGCAGCGCAGCCAGCAACGCAGACCGCTCTCCGTCGAGTTGATCAACCGGGACATCGCCGGACGCGACTACCAGATCCAGGCGATCCGCACGCTCCTTGAGCAGATCGAAGCGCGACGCCGCAAGTTCCTCATAGCCATGGCAACCGGTACGGGAAAAACACGCACAGCCATCGCCCTCACCGACGTACTGCAGCGTGCACGGTGGGCCAAGCGCGTGCTCTTCCTCGTGGATCGCATCGCTCTCCAGGAGCAGGCGCTCGACGCCTTCAAGGAGCACATCCCTGCGGAGCCGCGCTGGCCGGAGAAAGGAGATGACGGCCTCCCAGCGAATCGTCGGATCTACGTCACGACGTATCCGACCATGCTCAATCTGATCGAGAAGGGAACGACGCCGGAGGCCTACGTCTCGCCGTTCTTCTTCGACCTCGTGATCGCGGATGAGAGCCATCGGAGCATCTACAACGTCTATCAGGCGGTCCTCGACTACTTCTCGGCGATCAAGATCGGCCTCACCGCAACGCCGACCGACTTTGTCGATCACGATACGTTTGCGCTGTTCGAGTGCGAGCCACGGGACCCGTCGTTCGCCTACTCGTTCGAGGAGGCAGTAGATCACGTGCCGCCGTACCTGTGCAACTACGAGGTCCTGAAGGTCCGCTCGAAGTTCCAGCTCGAAGGCATCCACGGCCGGGTGCTCCGGCCCGAAGAGCAGCGGAAGCTCATCGCGGAAGGCAAGGATCTTGAGGAGATCGACTTCGAAGGGACCGCGCTCGAGCGGAAGGTCACGAACTCCGGCACCAACGGGCTCATCGTCCGTGAGTTCATGGAGGAGTCGATCAAGGATCCGTCCGGCACGCTCCCCGCCAAGAGCATCATCTTCGCCATCTCGATTGGCCACGCGAGACGACTGCAGAAGCTGTTCGACGAGTTCTATCCGGAGCACAAAGGAAGACTCGCCCGCGTGCTCGTTTCGGAGGACTCTCGCGTGCACGGGAAGGGCGGTCTGCTCGACCAGTTCAAGAACAACGACATGCCCCGCGTTGCGATCTCGGTCGACATGCTCGACACAGGCGTCGACATCCGTGAGGTTGCCAACCTCGTCTTCGCCAAGCCGGTCTACTCCAAGGTGAAGTTCTGGCAGATGATCGGCCGTGGCACGCGGGTCCTCCTTGAGGACGCCAAGCTGCGCAAGCCGTGGTGCCCGGAGAAGGATCGATTCCTGATCATCGACTGCTGGGGAAACTTCCAGTACTTCGACATGCATCCGATCGGCATGGAGCCGAAGGTTGCAGTCTCCGCTCCCGTTAGGCTCTTCCGCTCTCGACTCGACCAGCTCGAAGCGGCGTTGAGCGCCAGCGACAGAGACCTGGCTGAAACGACGAAGGCTGACCTTCGCGCCGACCTCGGAGAGCTTCCCGAACGGAACATCATCGTTCAGGGTGCATCGGCGGACCTGTCGCGTGTCGAGGACGGCGTTTTCTGGCGGACCCTCAGCGCGCACGACATCGGCTTCCTCCGAACGGCCGTCGCCCCGGTTCTGCGAACCCGCACGAGAACCGATCTCAAAGCCTTCCGTTTGCAGATCGACGTGGTCGAGTACTCAACGGCTCGCCTCGCGGGGGAAGACGAACGTGCTGAAGCGATCGCTGAGAGCATCCGCTCGCAGCTCGAGGAACTGCCGATGACCGTGAACATGGTCAACCGTCAGCGTGATCTCATCGAAGCCACGCTCGAGGAGGAATGGTGGGTGAATCCGACGGAAGCCGCCCTGCATGAGCTGTCGGAACGGCTCGCTCCCTTGATGCAGTACCGAACGATCCTCAAGACGCCGATGATGCGGCTGAGCATCGAGGATGCTGTGTTGACCAAAGAGAGGATCGAACTCGGGGGCGACCTCGGCCGGCTCAGCATCGCCGCGTACCGCGAGCGCGTCGAGAGCTTCATTCGCGATCTCGTCGAAGCCAATCCTGTGCTCAAGAGGCTCCAGGACGGCCAAGAGCTGACCGCTGACGAGATCCACGAGCTCGCCGAACTCCTGGAGTCGAGCGAACTCCAGGTCACGGAAGACCGCCTACGCCAGATCTACGACAACCGGACCGTCGACTTCCTTCGCCTGATCCGCCACGTCTTGGGCCTGGAGCACGTGCTCTCGTGGGAGGAGTCGGTGACCGCGCGATTCGATGCATTCATCGCCGCGCACACGAACCTATCCAGTCGCCAGATTCTCTTCCTGCGAACCCTTCGAACCTTCATCCTGCAGCGGCGTACGCTGGAGAAGCGTGACCTCGTCGATGAGCCATTTACACGCCTTCACCCAAGTGGCGTCCAAGGTCTCTTCACCGATGTCGAGATCGACGAGATCCTCAGTCTCTCGCGCGAGCTGGTTCGTGATGCGTGATCTCAGGAATGCGTAATGCGGACGCTAAACGTGGTAATAGCGGAGTTGACATTACGCGTTACGCTTGCCATACTGAACACCCAATGAAGGGCCAACATTACCACATTGTCCTGCATCGTTACGCATTCTTGGAGGAGGCCTGATGCACTCGCTTGGGGTTCCATATCTCGACCAGCTCAGCTTCTCCGCACGGCAGGCAACTGCGCTGAAGGCAATCGGGGAGTACCGGGGCAAGCAGGAGCTGTACACGCAGCAGACGCCTCAGATCCTCGATTCTCTGAAGACTGCCGCGAAAATCGAGTCGGTTGAGTCGTCGAACCGTCTGGAAGGAATCACCGCCGAGCACGCCCGGATAGAGGCGCTCGTGCTCAAGCCGACCCCGCCGGCGAACCGCTCCGAAGAGGAGATCGCTGGATACCGGGACGCCCTAGAGGAAATCCACGGGCGAACCACAGGCCTGCCCATTGACCTGAACACGATCCTCCAGTTCCACGCCATGATCAGCCGGTATACATCACAAATAGGTGGACGGTGGAAGCGAATTGACAACGTCATCCTCGAAAGCAAGGAGGACGGAACACCGCGCGTACGGTTCCGCCCCACCCCAGCATTCGATACGCCTTCCGCCATGGCGCAACTCATAGATGCCTACGATATGGCTGTCCATCACGACCGGCGAGAGCCGCTCGTCGTGATCCCGCTTACTGTGCTCGACTTCCTTTGCATCCATCCCTTCGAAGATGGGAACGGCAGATGTTCTCGCTTGCTCACGCTGCTTCTCCTGTACCACTTCGGCTACGAAGTTGGGCGCTACATCAGCTTGGAGCGCGTATTCGAGCAGACCAAGGTCACCTACTACGAGACGCTAGAAGCGAGCTCGCAGCACTGGCATGAAGGCAGGCACGATGTGAATCCCTGGCTCAACTACTTCTGGGGTGTTCTGATCGCGGCGTACAAGGAATTCGAGGACAGAGTCGGGACCATCCAAACGGCCCGGGGATCGAAGACGGAGCTTGTCAAAGCCGCTGTCAGTCGAAGGATTGGCGCGTTCGCCATCTCCGATGTGGAGCGGGACTGTCCCGGCGTCAGTCGGGAGATGATTCGCGTGGTGCTCAACCAGCTGCGCGATGAAGGCATGGTCGAACTGAGTGGCAGAGGCCGAGGCGCGAAGTGGATGAAGAGGCAGGGACGAGTGGAGAGTGTCGAGTGAGTAGCGGAACGGCAAGTGGGGAGTGGGCACTACTAGTGGAGAGTGGGCAGTGAGCAGTTGGCACTGCGAGTGGAGAGTGAACAGTGGGTAGTGGCAAGGAACTGAAGTCGGATGCGGTGACGAGTTATCGGGAGCTGGTGGTTTGG
>JBARQW010000129.1:0-3907 GCA_049643905.1 Bipolaricaulia bacterium | reverse complement strand
TGAGCGAATCGCTCCGCCCCTTCCCGATTGAACGTGAGCCCGACCGAGAACTGGCCGGCCGTCTGCAGCGATTGCCCGCCGGTTCGCACGATCGCATCGGTCAGCGCGGCCCCGGTCAGGAGCACGTCGCGCTCGACGATGTACGGGACACCATCGCGGTTTCGCAGAAGTTCTTCGCTGCTCGAGCTCGGAACCAGGTCATCCAGGGGACTCTGTCCTGACTGGACCACCTGGCGAAATTCGAGGACCGCCGTCTGGCCGATCAGTCGACGCGCCTCTCCGGGATCGGTCGCTCCGGGGATGTTGACGAGGATGCGCGTGCCGCCGAACGCTCGGATCTCCACGTTCGCTAGGCCGTATTGGTTGGTTCGATTCTCGAGAATCTCGATGACGCGGTCGATCGTTTCGGCCTGGTCGCCGGCGCTCATGTCCTCGACGCCTTCGCCTTCGAGGACCATTCGGATGCCGCCCTGAAGGTCGAGGCCGAGCTTCACGACATCGCCCAGCGGCCAGAATGGATAGAGCAAGTACAACGCGCCGACAACTACAAGGAAGACGACGCCGAGACGGAGCCAGTCATTGCGGGCCATGCTGTGGTGTGACATCCGATCGCCTCTCTCTTCCCCAGCCTACTTCTCGAGCTTCTTGACGATGCTCGTCTTCGCGATGCGCAACTTGGAGCCGTCCTCGAGATTCAGCACCACGGACGTGTCCCCGATCGAGTCGATGTCGCCGTGGATCCCGCCGGCCGTGATGACGCCATCCCCACGATGCAGCCCCTCGATCAGGGTGCTCATCTTCTGCTGACGGCGTCGCTGAGGACGGATCAGCATGAAGTAGAAGATCCCACCGAAGACGACGATCAGAATGAGCAGGGGAAGGAAGTCGAAAACGCCAGACGGTTCCGTAGCCTCCTGCGCGAAAGCGGTCTGCGAACCCAACAGCGCAATCGACCCGATTGCGCCAAGTATCCTTCGAATCATGCTATCACTCCTTGGCGGCTCGCCAGTGACGGAGGATCCCCAGCGAAATAAACAGGATCCCGAACACACCGAACGCTGCCGCAACTATGATCTCGTCACCCCGGCCGAACCCTCTCTTGATCGCTATGACCCGCTCCAGCAGGGTGAAGAGAACGGCCCAAAGTATAGCGTATAGCCCGATCAAGATCGACGCGCGCACCCGTCCCCGCGGCCCGTTGAGTGACACAGCGTCATAGGCGACTGACACCGCCGGAACGATGGCCCAAAGCGCTGCAAGGCCATTCGGCCTCTCCAGCAGAGAGACCGCGAGGAGAAGCAGAAGGTGGCCCGGGAAGAGGGCGAGGAGATTGGAGACGGGCCCGACCGATTCGGTGGCGCGCCGCGACCGCCAGAGCAGATACGCGGCAAACACCACCGTCTCCAGCGATACGATCGCTCCCAGCAAAGCCGAGAGGTTCCCGAGGAACAGGATGAGCCCCACGATCGCGAGCAAGAACGGTATCGACCAGATCGGGAGGGGAGGCCTCATCGGAACTCCTGCAAGGAACATCGTGCGATGAGGGGTCTCATCGGAGTTCCAGCGGAAGAAGCGGTGCCGTGAGAAGTTTCATCAGATCCCCGGTAGGAGAAGCCTCGCGATGACGAACAGAAGGCCGAAGCCGAGAACATCGGTCACCGTTGTCAAGAAGATTCCAGACGCGAGCGCCGGGTCCTTCCCCAGACTCTGCACGCCCAGCGGAATGACGACGCCGGCAATCCCGGCAATTACGAGATTGAGCCACATCGCGATGCAGACGGCGACGCCCAGCAGGATCTCCCCTTTCCACACGTACGTAATTGCACCGACCGTCGCGCCGAGAAGAACCCCATTCGCAGCTCCCAACAAGAGCTCCTTCGTCAGGAGGCGCCAGCCCTTCCGCTTCTCCACCTCGCCGAGCGCCATCCCCCGCGTGATGATGGTGACCGTCTGCATCCCGGCGCTTCCACCTTGTCCGGCGATCACGCCCATCATCACGGCCAGCGCGGCCACCTTGGCGATCGTCTGCTCGAACAAGCCAACGACAACGGCGGCGGCGAGCGCCGTGAACAGGCGGACGTAGAGCCAAGGGAGCCGCATTCGAAACGATGCCCACCACGTGGTGTCGACCCCCTCCGCGCTCGGCACGCCGGCGAGACCGTAGATGTCCTCTGTGGCCTCTTCGCGGATGACGTCGATGACGTCATCGACCGTGATCACACCGAGGAGCCTGTTCTCGCCATCGACGACCGGGAGGGCGAAGTAGTCGTACTTGTCGAACACGCGCGCAACCTCCTCGACGTCGGCTTCGACGTCGACCGCGATCGCGTCGCGGATGACGAGATCACTCAACGCCTTGTCCGAAGGAGCGAGCGCCATGTCACGCAACGAGAGAACGCCGAGCAGGGATCCCGCATCGTCCACGGCGTACGCGTAGTAGACGGTCTCCGCTTCCTCGGCCCGTCTGCGCAGGAGGTCGATCGCGTCCTGCGCGGTCATCGACAAGGAGAGCGGGATGATCTCGGGCGACATCAGACCGCCTGCCGTGTCCGGGGGATAGGCGAGAAGATCCGTGAGGACCTCCGCATCCTTTCGGCTCAGGCGGGAGAGGAGCTCCCGCTGGACGTCCTCCGGAAGCTCGAACAGGAGGTCGACGGCGTCGTCCGGATCCATCCGCGAGAGGATCTCGCTCGCCTCTTCGCGATCGAGCTTGACGAACAGCTCGGCCGACGCATCCGGCTCCATCTCACCCAGCGGCTCGGCCGCAGCGTGCCGCAGGAAGAGCCGGTGGATCAGGTCGGTCGCCTGCTCCTCGGAGAGCTCACTCAGGACCTCGGCAACGTCGGCCGGGTCCTGCGCGAGAAGCTCCCGCAGCATGATCTTCCGCTCTTCCATCAGCTCTCCCTGCCGCCCTCCTGCAGAGCCTCGATTATAGGCCGGGGCCTGCTCGGGAAGCATCCCTGAGATGCGCATCCGAAACGCTGGGCCTCAGAACGCGCGAGGAGCTTTGCAGGAGCGACGAAGCTCGGCATGATGAACGAAGGGAGGCCGGATGACGACCCGAGGAATTCAGAGCCTGCGCGACCGAGACGTTGAACATGAGGTTCTGACCTATCGCTATGTACGGATGGGAGCGAGGATCGCGGCCGATGCGATCGGGCTTCCCCACGAGGTCGTCTTGAAGAGCCTCGTCTTTCGCGCCGAGGACGACGCGTTCCTGTTCGTCCTTGTGAGCGGGAACGCGAACGTCAGTACGCGAAAGGTCGGCCGGGTCACCGGGCACAAGCACGTCGTGGCGGCTGCCCCACGCGACGCCGAGCGCGTCACCGGATACAGCGTCGGCGGGATCAGCCCTCTCGGGGCGAGGCGCCGGCTCCCGGTCATCCTCGACGAGGAGACGGCCAGGAATCCTTACCTGGTTGTCAACGCCGGCTCACGGGGAACCCTCGTCCGTCTCGCAACAGCAGACTTGATCGGGCTGACCGGCGCCACCCTCGCCGACATCCGAACCAGCTGAGCCGGTGTCAACACCACGCTGCCAGTGCTAGCCTCAGGGCTGCTGAACCGATCGGTGAGGCCGTCGCCGACATTCCGTGCCGCATGATCTCCGGTCGGCACTATCGTCGCTGATCCACGCGCCGGCTGAAGACCTCCCGCTCTTCGGACTCCTAGGAGAGCGTCTCCAGCTCGTCGATCATCCCGGCAAGAACGTCGAAGCCGCCTTGCCAGAACTCGCGTGTTCGAATGTCGATCCCGGCCTCTTCGAGAATCGCGATCGGAGCCTTCGACCCGCCGTAGGTGAGGATCTTGAGGTAACTCGGGACGAACGCCTCACCCTCGACCTTGTACCGCTGGAAGAGACCCAGCACGAGCAGCAGACCGAACGTGTACGCGTAGCAGTAAAAGG
>JBARQW010000128.1:0-1583 GCA_049643905.1 Bipolaricaulia bacterium | reverse complement strand
GAGGCTTCCCGTTGAGGATGGCGGTCCCGCAATCGGGACCCATCATCAACAAGCCTCGCTCGATGGCTTCGTCCTTGAGCGCGATCTCGTCCTCGACGGAGACGTTGTCGGAGAAGAGCATCACGTGTAGTCCCTGCCGGAGCGCCTGGTGCGCCTCGCGCGCGGCGTAGTCGCCAGGAACCGAGATGAGGGCCAGATTGGCCGATGGATCGGCCTCGAGCGCCTCGCGAAGTGAGCTTGGTCGCTCTCCATGCGTCTCGCCTTCCTCGGACGATCCGGCGAGCAGTGCTTCGAGGCGTTCCCGGGCCGCGTCGGACGCGTCCTCCGTCTCTGCGTCGATCGCGACGATCAGATCTTGAGGAGACGTGGTGACGTCGAGCGTGAATCCGGCGCTTCGAAGGTTGTCGACGTTCGCTCCGGTGCCCATCGCGACGACCGCTTGGTGCACGCCGGGAAGACCTTCGAGTTCCTGGCTGATGCGCATCAGGAAGACCGAATCGAAGTAGCGATTCGGCTCGATGAGCACGCGCTTCAAGGCGTCATCCCTTCTCCGCCTTCGCTTCGAGGATGCTCAGCAGGATTCGCTCGTAGGTGAGGGGAAGTGTCGTGAACTCGATCCCGAGGGCATCGTAGAGCGCGTTTCCGATCGCGGACGGAACCGAGATCATCGGGTGCTCGGCGACGCCGCGTGCGCCGTACGGACCGCCAGGCTGCGGGTTCTCGAGGAAGATTTGTTCCGTCTCGCGTGGCAGGTCCTTGGCCGTCGGGATCTTGTAGTCGGCGAGCGATGCGTTGAGTAGTCGGCCGCTCTCGTCGAACAGGAATCCCTCCGACAGGGATGAACCGAGCCCCTGGACGACACCGCCGACGACCTGCCCGACGACGAGCTTCGGGTTGAGTACCTTGCCCGCGTCGATGGCGGTCACAATCTTGAGGATCTCAATCTCGCCGGTCGCGGTGTCGACCTCAACTTCGACGGCGTGCGCACCATACGTCCAGAACTGGGCCGGGAGACCTTGCCCCGTCTCGGGGTCGAGGTGCGTCAGGCCCTTGGCGATGAATCGGCCGCGACCGATAATCGGTCCGCCGATCGAGTTCCCGTTCGGGAACGAGTAGCCGAGCGCGAGCCGGCCGTAGGGGATGTGCTCTTCGGGACGTTCTCTGGCGAAGACTTCTCCGTTCTCGCAGACGATGTCCTCGGGGCTGGCATCGAGCGCCTGCGCGGCGACGTCGCGGAGCTGGCGCAGGCAGTCGGCGGCGGCCTCGATGGTCGCGTTCCCGCCCATGTAGGCGAAGCGACTGGCGACCGTCTGCCAGTCGTAGGGCGAGAAGGCGGTGTCGCACTCCCAAGTGACGTGCGCGCGTTCGATTGGAATCTTCAGCTCCTCGGCCGCGATCTGTCGCAAGACGGTGTACGTCCCCTGGCCGTAGTCGACGCCAGAGACGAGGACATCGGCTCCGCCGTCTTCGTCGAGCTTGATGATCACGGCACAAGACGTGTACGTGGGCATCGCCGGGGCCTTGTGGAGCATGGCGATCCCCTTGCCGCGAACCTTGTGGGGGTCAGACGGCGGTTCGCTCGG
>JBARQW010000127.1:0-2060 GCA_049643905.1 Bipolaricaulia bacterium | reverse complement strand
CCGAGTTCCACCTTGGCGTAGCCACGCTTGAAGTAGATCTTGAGGGGAACGAGCGTGTGCCCGCGCTCCTGCAGTTCCGTCGTCAGGCGGCGCAGCTCGCGGCGATGCAGCAGCAGGCGGCGATCTCTCAGCGGCTCCTGGTTGTGGATCGAACCCTGCTTGTATGGGGCGATGTGAACCCCCTTCAGCATCGCCTCGCCGTCGCGAACGGTTGCGTAGCCTTCTTGGAGCGAGCAACGGCCGTCGCGGAGGCTCTTCACCTCCGTCCCGGTGAGAACCAGACCGGCCTCGACCGTGTCCAGGATCTCGTACTCATGCCGAGCCTTGCGATTGGTCGCCACCACCTTCGCCATGATGCGGCTAGGCTACTGCCGACGGCGGAATTGCGCAAGGAATGGGGGAGAAGATAGGATGCGCGCTGTGAGAATCCACGTCGCTACGGAGAACGAGGTCAAGCTTCGGGCGGTCGAGACCGTCTCTTGCGAGTTCCTCGACGACCGCGAGGTCAAGGTGGTGCGGGTAGCCGTTCCGGGCGATCTCCCTGCTCGGCCGTACAACCACGAAGTCATCGAAGGTGCGATCGCTCGCGCACACGCGGCTTTGGCTCAAGGCGCGCCGGATTTCGGCATCGGGATTGAGGCCGGATTGACCCGGCTTCCGGGATCGGATCGGTGGTTCAATCTGCAGGTTTGCGCGATCGTCGATCGGGCCGGCCGGCTCTCTCTCGGCTTCGGGGCGGGCTTTGAGGTTCCCGACCGCGTCTCCGAAGCGGTCCTCGACGGTGATGAACTGCAGGAGGTGCTGCGGTCACAGCCTGGCGTCTCCGAGCCCGAGTTGCACCTCGGGCTGATCCATCACCTGTCGCGAGGCCGGATCGATCGATCAACGATCACGATCGACGCGGTGAGGATGGCCCTCTTGCCGTGGCTCCCGAACGACTGACGCTCTAGTCGCGCGTGATCTCGACGACGAGGCCCCCGGCGGACGGATCGATCGTCACCTGGTGCAGATCCTCCCCCATGTGCCGATTCGGAAACTCGATGAAGAGCGATTGCTCGTCCCGAACGGCCAGTGTCGCGTCCCTCCAGTTCTGGTTGAACTCGACGAGCGAGGCGACGAACAGGACCGTC
Organism: Bipolaricaulia bacterium; assembly: GCA_049643905.1. Taxonomy (GTDB): domain Bacteria; phylum Bipolaricaulota; class Bipolaricaulia; order UBA7950; family UBA9294; genus CAZMYM01. Next base: position 930 of record JBARQW010000127.1, on the reverse strand, counting down.
AGTTCGGTCACATCCGGCGCCATCGCAGTGAAGGCGACGCGGTCGTCGAACAGGATTCCCTGTGTCCCCGGGAACAGCGGAAGCTCGTCGTCCGGATCTTCGAAGAGGGTCGTCGACGTATGCAGCGTGGCCTCCTTGAACGTCAGGAGCGAGAGCAAGCCGCCGCCGTCTGTCGGAGTGAACTCGACTGTGTACGTGCCGTCGGGCTCCACGGTTTCGTCCCCGGTCGCGTCCGTATCCCACGGGCGGAGGGCAATCTGAACGTTCGTGACGACCTTCGCTTCGACAGAGACGTCGTGCGCGCGGCCTCCTGTGAGCGCCAGCGGACGGCGATGCTTCACGTAGTACGACACCGCGTCGACCGTGTACCCTTCGTCTTCGGGAACGGGGATATCGACCCCATCCTCTCCGCCGATGGCGACGGTGGTGACCGCGTTGAAACCGGTGTCCTCGTGCCAGACCCGAATCCGGACCTTCGTCGCGTCCTCAGGAATGAGCTTCGGCGTCACCGCATTCGAGCTCACCGCGGTTGGATTGATGACGATGCGAATCACGCCTTCCTCGCTTGGGTCGATCACCGAGCGTCTCATGCATCCACCGACGCAGAGCGCGAGAACGACGACCAGAATTACGTATCTGCCACGCATGACCTGCCTCCTTGACGGGTGCTTGGGCCATTATACGGTTCTCCGCCTGCGGCGTGAAACCGGTCAAGAGACCCGAGCGGGCGTTGCGGAGAGACAAGAAACGACAGGCGAGCTCGGAGGATCGCTGGATGGGCGACAGCCGTGCGCCGTAGGACATACCGGTGTCCTTCCCACGCGATGTGCGCAGGCGCACCATCTCGGAAGTTCAATCCGTTGCACTCGGATCATCAGAGAGGAGACGCGTTGTGAGAGCAAACGTACTCGTCGTCGCACTGGCAGTGGC
>JBARQW010000126.1:0-2385 GCA_049643905.1 Bipolaricaulia bacterium | reverse complement strand
TCCGCCTAGCGTTTCCCGACGGATCTTCGGAGAAGATGCGGATCGAACTCGTGGGACCCGCAACGTAGGAGCAAAGCTACTCGGTGCAGACAAGAACCGAACAGCCCCCTCGTCGCAGTGTCGAGGGGGCTGTTCTTCGTTGGTACTCTTGACGTCACACCGCACCCAGAACCTTCGTCCGAGCATTCCAGGTTCGACTCCGATGAGCACGCTTCTTGCGCTGGTTGCGAGCTCGCCTCCCTGACATGGTGAATGGGTACGTGGAACATACAAAACGCGTATGGCGGAAGCATTCGAGCACAAGCGGGCCGTGTGTTTTAGGCCCCAGAAGGCCACGCGTAGTCCTGCTCGCTGTTGGTAAGCGAGGCTCCCTAGCCGTGGCTTGTCAGTCCCCGGCAGAGTGGCGAGCCCCCGCTTCGTCAGACGGAAGATCCCACTTGCCTAGCCGCTGTCTCGTCCATCGGGACGAGCGAGGCGCGTCAGCGCGTCGAGTGGCAACAGCCACCGCACGAATCGGAAGTAGCCGGCGCTTTTTCGTGCCCTTCAGGCTTTGCTCGCCTTCCTGGCTGATCGGCGATACAACGGCATGCACAGATCCCTTCATACTCTCACCACCCCGATTCAACCTAGCGCATACGCCAACCTGTTGTCAAGTCGCGGCCTGGTGAGCCACCTACCCAATCGAAGCACCGCGGACTCTCGCAACGGAATCCTTCTGATGATGCGACGGTAGCCCCCCCGAGTCTGTGTATCTCGCCCGCTGTGAGCGTTGTCGGCTTTACGGGCTGCCGTGCTTTCTTCCCTTTTCGGTCAGGAGGAGGGCGAGGTCCTCGGGGCCCACGTCGCCTCTACTAATCGGCGGATTGGATTGGGGAATCGTGTTTCCATGACTTGGAGGACCCGGTCACTCGACCCTTGCGATGCGCAGGATGACGCCTCCGAGAGGATCGGGACAGACAACGGAGTTCTCCCTCATCATCCAGTCCGCCGGATCGTGGGCGCGCAGCTTCCCTGACAGAAGTGGGAGGACGGCCTGCATCGCGTAGAGACAGAACGGTTGTGCCAGGTAGAGACTGCTTTCGCGAACGAGGGCAGTGTGCCCTACCCGCATTCCCTCGTTGCAGCGCCCTTCGATCCGCTCGACGACGATCATCAAATCACCTGTCTCGGGCGAAGGGAGCTCGGTTGGTGCAACGTTCTCGAGCCCAACCGGTTGTTGGTCCACACGCCAGATGACGCGGCCGTCCGGGTCGGGACACTGGACGTGCTGGACCTTCCCCATCCAGTCGGCGGCAGGATCGCCGTCGATCAGGCGTTCTTTGGCCGGAATCAGCGGGAGGATGCTTGCGAGGGCGAAGAGGCAGATCGGACCGCCCTCTGAGAAGACGAGGTTCCCGTTCTGCACGAAGAACCCAGTTCCGGGAACCATCGGAACCGGCCCCGAGCAGGCGCCCTCGACACGTTCGACTTCGATCCGGAGTTCAAGCATGGATCCTCCTCATCCCGCCAATCCAAGCTCCTGAAGCTTCTCCTGCGTCGGCAGTCCTGAGTCGACGTCCCATCCGCGGGCGGCGTAGTACTCGTCGAGCATCGGCTCGAGTTCCACGACCGAGCCTGCGGACGGCGAATCGGGTGGGCCGGCCGGCTCTTTGAGGAAGCGCCTGGGGAGCGTGTCGTCCGCTCGGCCGATGCCGAATCGTGCGTTGATCATCCGCTCGGCGTTGACGACCCGCTCACCCGCTATCCGGATCTCCTCTCCTGTGAAGCGCAACCCGGCGACGGCGTTCAGGACTTCGGCCGTCTCATCCCAGTCGAGAACCTCCATGTTGTTGTAGATGTTCTTGCAGATGCCGAGCGCATCTGCGACCGCCGCCCGCTCCTCGTAGTCCTTGACCACCAGGCCCTTGCCACGATACGCGAGGCGATCGGCGGTCTCAGGGATCCCGTATCGTCGTGCCCCTTCCTCGTGATCGCCCGAGAACTCGAACCACGGCTCGGAACGGAGATGATCGGCGCCGCGGCTGGCGACCGCGTTGCCGAGACCGTAGGCCTTCATCGCTCGCACATCGGCCTGGAAGAGCTCGAGACCCTTGACGTGCATCGCCAAGACATGCCCCTTTCCGAGCTTGTCGGCCGCAGCGCAAACGCCGTCTGCGAGCACATCCCCGAACGCCTCACGGTTCGCAATCTGCTCGATCAACGTCAGGACCGTTTCCCCGTTGCCGAACGACAGGTCGAGACCGAACGCCTCGTCGCGAGTGATGAATCCGCGCTCGGCACACTCCATCGCCCATGCGATCACCTCCGATGTGGTGATCGCGTCGAGACCGAGGCGGTTGCAGCGGTCGACGGCATAGAGGGCCAACGGGAGATCAGCGTTTCCGA
>JBARQW010000125.1:0-7846 GCA_049643905.1 Bipolaricaulia bacterium | reverse complement strand
TCTTCTGATAGGCGGCCCAGTCCTTGCACAGGGCCGTCGACGCCGCGAGGAGCATGATGATCGGCGCCTCGATGAACAGCGCCAGGGGGAAGACGAGGCTCCCGTAGGTGGCGAGATGGATCTTGGGATTCGCGAGGCGAGCGACGACGACGTTGATTGCCGGGCCCTCGAGCGCCATCAGCATCCAACTTGCGGCCAACGGCCACCACGTTCGGACGACGCCGGCCGTCGTCAGGCGACCGCTCTCTCTGTCCATCTGCTCCCTCCGCCCTCGCTAAGACTGAGTGCATCATCGGTGACCGCCCTTCGGGGATCAATCGGCCGGTCCGTGATCATCGGGAAGCGGTTCCTAGTGTGATGTACGTGACATTCCGTCCAGAGAAGTTGGTGTAGGATGGCGGCAAGCACGTCAAGGAGGTGCTCTCGATGATTCACCGGCGCTCGTGGCGGCCGGGCGTACGCGCCGGCTACTGCATGTTGCGATGTCTCGTCATCGCAGCCCTCGTCTCCATTGCCCTCGCTGCCGCGGTGGTGGCGGGCGAATGGACGGACGACTTCGAAACGGACCGGGGATGGATCACAACCGGGCTTTGGCATCTGACGGAAACGGACTCTCACTCTCCGACTCAAAGCTACTGGTTTGGGCAGGAGGCGACCGGCGACTACAACACGGGAGGCCTGGTCGAAGGGTGTCTCACGTCGCCTCAGATCACGGTCGACGGATGCGGACTGGTGTACTTGAGCTTCTGGTACCGGCGCGACGTCGATCGTGGTAGCCAATACAGTTTCCCGACAGACGCGACCACGGTGCAGGTTCGGTTCGACCACGGGCCGTGGGGGGATCCGATCTGGGAGCGGGACAGCCACGATTGGTCGGTTGACATGTGGCTCGACAGCGGGCCGATTCCGATTGCCGTCCCTGCCGGCGTTGAGCTGATGCAGATCGCCTTTTGCTTCGATTCGGTCGACGCGAGGCGGAACTACTACCGGGGATGGTTCATCGACGACGTCATTATCGAAGGAGGCGTTGGCTGCTTGGAGCCCCCTCCTGTGGAGGATCCGGTGCTCGACACGCCGGGCGGCGACCAGTGTTTGACAGGTCCAGGGCCGGCTACGACGAGTGTTGATGCCACCTCAGCGACGGACGGCGCGACGGTCCACTTCACGGTCGATGGATCCGATCCGACGTGTCTATCACCGGAGTTCCCTGCCAACTTCGACGTGGGTTGTGATGCCCCGGTAATACTGAAGGCGATCGCGTGCAAGGACGCCCTGCAGAGCAACATCGTTGAGGAGACGTACTTCTGCCGCGATTGCGATGTGCCGCTTCCGACGTGCCTGGTGCGCTTCGTCTACCTCATCCCTGACGATCGGACAGAGCGCCCCGAAAACGCTCAGGGGATCGAGCGGGCGGTTCAGGACCTCCGCTTGTGGTTCTACGATCAGCTGGGGACGGAGACGTTCCGAATGGCCGATCCTATAGTGGAGACCTACGCGACCCCGAATCTTGAGACGTGGTACGAAACGAATCCGAATGGGGACGCGAACCTCTGGTTCGTGAACAACGTCGCGGATGACGCGTTCGCCGTGACAGGCGGGATGTACGACGACCCCGACTTTTTGTGGGTCTACATCATCGATGCCGAGCCCGACTGCTCGCAGAAGTGGTACCTCGGCGATCGTGGCGTTGTCGTGTTGCCGCGCCATGTGCTCGACGGGCTCGTCGGAGACAAGATCCCGGTTCCGCCGTGCCTGGTCACCGGCGTCGACGGCTCCGGCGAGTGGATCGGCCTGATGGCCAAGTACATCGGCTTCGCCCTCGGGCTGAGCGAGCCACCGGGCTGTGTCGACGGGAACCCGGGCACGCCGTGTCCCGAAGGCGCACTGATGTGGACCGGGTATCTCGACTACCCGGACTGCTACCTGTTCGCCGTCGAGCAGGACGCCCTCCGGGAGGAGTGCCTGTTCGACGAGATCGATCCGCTCCTCGGCTCCTGGTACGACACGATGGAGTTCGGCGACACCTGGGCGTCAACGGGCCTGTGGCACTACACCGACGTCATGCGCCACTCTCCGACGCACGCCTACTGGTTCGCCGACCCGGTGACCCAGAAGTACGGCCCCATTGTGGGGCTGGCCGGTCTCGGACGCGGCGACCGTCCGGCCGTGGCGCCGAGGGCGACCTTCCTGCCGGTATCCGGTGAATTGACCTCTCCCGCGATCGCGGTGGAGGGCGGAACGGAGGTCATGCTTTCGTTCTGGTACTGGCGAGAGGTCGAGTACTACATCGGTGGCGTGTACGACGTGACAACGGTAGAAGTCGCATACGATGGGGGTCCCTGGGAGGAGGAGGAAGTCTGGCGCAAGGACTCGACGTCCATCTCGAGGAAGTCGTGGGTGTTGAGCGGAGCCTTGCTCAACGTGCCTCTCGGCGTTTCAACGCTTCAGGTGCGCTTCGTCTTCGACACCGTTGACCCCTACGTCAACGCGTTCAGGGGTTGGGTGATCGATGACGTTCGCCTGTATCCGGTGGTCGATAGAGGCGTCCTCCCCACCGCGTTCGATTTCCTCTACGCGCCACGCGAAGTGGCAGAAGCATCCCCGATCCAGGTGGCCTGCATCCCGAGTCCGGTGCGAGACGTCCACACGGCGCGCTTCACCGTGCTCGATGCGGACATCGAGGGGTTGATCGTCCAGATCTTCGATCTCGGCGGCGTCCTCGTATGGGAGGCTGAGACCCAAGACTCCGAGATTGTCTGGCACACGGAGAGCAGCTTCGGCGACTTCGTTGCGAATGGAGTCTACCTCTACCGGAGTCTTGTCAAGATCGACAACGTCTGGATTGATACGGGCCTGAACAAGCTGACCGTCCTGCGCTGAGGCGCTGGCGGTCAGCCTTCGGGCAGAGAGCAAACGTTCTTGATACGTGCGAACGGCGAGCCGGCAAGAGCATGCCGGCTCGCTCCCTTTTGGACCACTCTTCTCCGGGACGGCAACACCGAAGGCCCGGACTGTCACTCGATAGGACGTGGGAGCCAACCGGGTCTCACGGCTCGACCGTGTCAGCTCCTGACGAGTCACACCAACAAGACCTAGTAGCGACAGGACCGATGGAGAGAGTGGAGCCGTCATCACGCGAATGGTGCCGTCTGGTACGCCTCAGGGGACGACTTTGGAACTTCCTGCTGGCCATCGGCCGACGAGATCGAACGGCTGCTCGTCCCAGTGAGGCAGAAACGTGCGCCTCCTAGCTTCTCTTCTGGATCGATTTCGAGAGGGCAGGTCTGTCGCTTTCATCATCAGTCCTTCGGAACTAGCTCCGAATTCGCTCACCATTCTGCCACATGCCTGACCATACGTGTTCACCGGGCAGAAGCATCATGCTCCTATCTTAGATTTGTAAGGAGATCCCGATGAACAAAACGAGAAACTGGATGGTAGGACTGACGATCGTCGCGCTTCTGGCTGCCGGCGTCGTCGTGTTGGCGGGCAACGGGTTCGGAGCGAGCACAGCTTGGGAGCCCCCGCATGCAGCAGGAGACTGCGATTTGCAGGAGCGAGACGCTGACGGCGATGGGATTCTCAACTGCGATGATCCGGACTGGGCCCGCCCGTTGGATGGTAGTGGCTACGGCGAAGGCACTGGCTATGGCCGGAACCTCTGCGAGAACCGTCCGATGGACGGCAGCGGCTTCGGTGCCCGCCAGGGTGGCGGCCGGGGTCAAGGAATCGGCAGTGGACTGCGGGATGGCAGCTGCCTCTAGACTGAAGTTGATACAAGGGAGGGTGGATGCATCGCCCTCCCGTTCTTTTTGCCCGGAGCGAATGACGCCCGGGAAGATGGATCACACTGTTGGGAGCTACAACTGCAAGGCAACACCGAGATCCGAGACGGTTGCCACGAAGATCTCGATGTACTCCTTGAGGGTCTGCGCGGTTACGCCACCGGCCAGCAGAAGATCCAACTCAACGGCCGGATCCCCCGTCTCGTCTACGTAGGCCCTTCCGAATCGGGAGCGCCTGTTCCAATCGTTGATCGCGGACAGAGACACCTCAGTAGTGTCGGCGGCCCAACCGGCGTAGAACAGGAGCGACGCGTAGCGGCCAGGCGTCGTCTCATCGTACGACGCGATGGTGACAGTGATCCCCGAGAAGGTGAACGTCCACACTGGATCGGCGTCTTCGTCCAGGGTTACCGCAAACTCGATCTCCATCTCATCCAGGACCTGATGGAGAAGCGCTTCGTCCGCAGCGAAATAGACGGTGGCTGCGGGCGCGGCGGTCGACAGCCCAAGCAATGCCAGCGCAAAGACCGCAACAAGCCTAACATGCCTCGATTCCATGAGTTCCCCCTGACCGCCATCCCGCTCGAGATCTGTCCGCCGGAATCCGCTATCCGTTTCCGGACTGCGAACCCTGCTGTCCCTGATTGCCGCCGTTGCCGTTACTGCCGTCATTGCCGCTTTGCGTCATCTTCCGAGTCGATGTCTTGTTTTGGTTCTTGTTTTCGTACGCGTACCGATTCTGAGTCATCTGCTGTGTCAGCGTCTGGCTCTGAACCATCTTCTGGTATGTGAATTGGCTCTGAGTCGACGTTTGAACGGTACAAGTCTTCTTCTCCTGCCCCACTTGCGCCGCTGCCGCCATCGCCAACAGCAGAACGCATGCGGCCAGGCAACAGATCCAGATCGTGCGCTTCACAGTCATGGTCCTCCTTTGGGGTCGCGCACCACAGTCGTGGTCTGCAACACGAACCGATTATGCCTTGTGAATGACGTGAATAGCTAGGGGGGCGTGGGGAACGGCCCGCCGGTCCGTGAACCACGTCTTGAATGGCGTAGGGATAGACGTCCTTGACGCTTCCGTGAAAGGGACTAGTGGATGTAAGGCATGGGCATCGGGTGCTAGAGGACGTTCCCCGGACTGCGTCGGAGCCCGCGAGTTCCAAAGCTGCTATCTGGCCCTATGCGGAAGTCGCCTAGTTATGGCACTTTCGTCTCCTGGTGAGCCCGATGAGGACGGGAACTCTGGGAACTCGCCCCTTCGTGACGAGTTCCTGGGAGATTGGAGACGCAAGCCTCTTCAATCTCCCGATGGATGGGTTGCGGGAGCTTTGTTCTGCAATGGCGGTCTCGGCGGACCTCGGAAGCACGTTCCTCGGAGTTTGCGTGGTTGATCCGTCGCAAACTCTCGGCGATCATCGCTCACGGAAGACGAACGAAACGGAGCCAGGCTACGAATGCAGCCTGGCTCCGTTTCGCTGGTACGCCTAACGTCACCGTACCTAGAACTTTCGTCCGCGAGTTCTTGGTACGGCTCTAGCTGGTACTTCACCGTGTTGTCCCGGGCGACCTTGCGCCGATGCTTGAAGCACAACACATCCGCCAGTTCCATCTCCGGTGGCAGCGGTCGATACGCGCTTCCTTCGTCAATGGCTGGCACGCCGAACTGCTCGTTGTACTTGGGAAGGTACTCCTCCAGAAGTCGATTCGCCTCCTCCAAGCTGCGCACATCAGCAAGACGCAGCTCCGTCACGAGTCGATCCTGCAACGTTCCGGCCACGCGTTCCACCCTTCCCTTGGCTTGTGGGCTCCACGCGAACACCTGCTCGACCCCAAGCTCGCGCATCGCTCGCCCGAACTGTGTCGGCTTCCGCTTGTCTGCAGAAGGTTCCTCATCCTTCTTCTCCCGGCGTTGGTGGGTGTACCAGAAGACACCGTGGTGATCGCTGTGCAACGCGAGAGGAACCCCTTCGCGCTCGATGATCTTCCACAACAACTGGAAGTAGCCGTGGCTGTCCTTCCGCATGTGAAACAGCGCCCCACTGCCCGTCCCTGTGGCGTCATCGACCGCGAGCAGCAACGCCATTCGAGCCCCTCTACCTTCCAACCAATCATGGATGCTGCCGTCAACCTGGAGGAGCATCCCCTCCTGAGGAAGCCGTTCCCGGCGAACTCGATAACGAGGAGGTCGCCTTCGGCGAGGGCTCTGCATCCCAGCGCTCAGGAGGATGTTGCGTACACTCGATCGGCTCAGAACAAGCCCTTCTCGCTCGGCCAGGAGCTCCGTCAGGTGGGTGTGATTCACCCCTGTGTACCGGGTACGAGCCAGGTCAATCACTTCCTGCCTGACATCCTCTGTCGTCGCGTTCGCTGGTCGCCGCCCCCGATTTCCATGGGCGACCGCAGCAGCTTCCTCCCTTCGGTACGCTGCCAACATCCGCCATGCATGCCGTTCGCTGACCCCGAGCACAATCGCCGCCTCGTTCACTCGTAGTTGCCCCTCCAGTACCAGATTCAACGTTTCCAGTCTCGCTTGCTCCTTCTGGCTCAACGTCAGTCCTTTCATCGGACTGACATTCTCCCTTGACAGTTACCTATTGACAGATTTGCTTGTCAACAACAGAAGGTCGTGCCTTGGTGCACCATTCTATGTATGAGCGGCATTAACAGTCTCTTTAATGGGGAGGCATACTCATTAAGTCTAATGAAGGCTACTTATGGACTAGATCTCGTAGCCCCTCCATGCTATCGTGTCTCACACGGAGTATCCGGCCCGACGCTAGACAGTCAGAGGACTGTCGGGCGGAGAAGAAGGTTATGCGATAGGCTGCGCGACGCTCTCAAGTGACAAGTCCTCTCACCAAGCTTCCTTCATCCTCCTCGCGTCGGGTACGAAATGCTAAGCGAGGTGGTCGTTCATGTTGAGGCCGAACCGTGGAGCAACCAGGCTTGTTGAGGTGATCCTGAGCTTTGTGACGCTGCTTGTGCTGACCGGAAGCGCTGCGGCGGCGGACCGAACCGGCGCATGGGTAGATGAGGTTGTGTTCCGCGAAGCCCCTAGCACGACGAGCGGGGTAGATGCAGTGAGGGAAGGCAATGCGGACCTATATGCGTATCCAGTCGGTGACCCTTCGTTAGCGATGAAGATCGTCGAGACGGCAAGTTACGAGACCTCCTACGGAAGCACTATGGAGTTCACGTTCAATCCATACGGGCCAAGATACCGGGACGGGCGGCTCAATCCGTTCTCGGTACCGGAGATTCGCGAGGCGGTGAACTGGCTCATTGACCGGAACTACATCGTTGACGAGTTGTATGGTGGAGTCGCAGCGATTCCACAAGTCAGCGCGCTTACGGTTTCATCCGCTGATTTCGCCCGGCTGGCGGACGTCCTACAGAGACTGGAACACTACTACGCCTATGAAAGATCGAAGGCCGTAGCCAAGATCCAGGAGCAGATGCTCCTGCTCGGAGCCGAGTTCAGTAATGGGAAGTGGCGCTCCCCAAGTGGTGAAGCGATCATTGTGAAGATGCTCGTTCGGTCCGACGACGACGGACGGAAGAGGCTCGGTGACTACCTTGCTGACCTACTCAACGAAGTCGGGTTCACTGTGGAGAGAACATACAAGATTAGCAGAGAGGCCGAACCTGTCTGGCTGAGAGCTGATCCCGGAGAGGGGCTGTTCGACATTTACACCGGAGCCTGGATAGGAACAGCGACCACTCTACGAGACCAGGCCCGGGCCTTTGACTTCTTCTACACGCCGCGGGGGCTGAATAGCCCGCTTTGGCAAGCCTACACACCAGAGCCGGAGTTGGACTACGTAGCTGGCAGACTAGCAACAAGAGATTTCGCGACCGTAGAAGAGCGTGGTGAGCTTATGGAGACCGCTCTGGTGCACTCATTGAAGGATTCGGTGCGAGTCTGGATCGCGAATCGCGTTGGGTACACCGCGCTGAACCCGGATCTCGAAGTAGCATGCGACCTCGCTGGAGGGGTGGCTGCGTCACAGGTCTGGAGCCGGACACTCAGATTCGTTGACGACGATCGTATGGCCCGGGGG
>JBARQW010000124.1:0-2053 GCA_049643905.1 Bipolaricaulia bacterium | reverse complement strand
CCGAAGAGAATGTAGTGAATCGCGTAGAGAATCAGAGAGACCGCGACCAAAGCACGGCCGGCCACGAGCTGCCAATGCCGACGTTTCATCTTTCGCCTCCTTGCCACGCTCTTGGCGCGAACCGATCATACGGTTCCGATCGGGGCAAGAGAAGCTCGGGCCGATCGGCCCTGACGAGCCGATCCACCCCTCATGGGTTGTCTCCATCGACACCGCGTCGCCCACACCGACGTCACCGATCGCTCTTGCCTTGCGGAAGGCCCGCGGTCCGAGGAGTGCGCGTGTGCCAGAGGATCTCCGCTGGAGTATGGTCCGATGCCGCGGGAATCTCGCGGGCAATCCGTGCCCCGCAAGACGTTCGTTGAACCGAACGCCCGGCCAGCGCCACAGATGCATGATGGCGACAGACACGATGGTGGAGGAACACGTGGTTCGCGATACCGAAACGCAACGCAGAGCCGCAATAAGAAGCGACCAGGAGCTGCTCGCAGCCGTCGCTTCGCGAGACAAGGCAGCGTTCCAAGCGCTGTTCGAGCGTCACGCAGACCGCGTCTTCCGCTTCGCCATGTCGATCGTGCGAAACGCTCATCTCGCTGAAGAGGTGATGCAGGAAACGATGATCGCCGTCTGGAGAAGCGCGCGAAGGTTCGAGGGACGCTCCAAGGCGTCGACGTGGATCCTGGGCATCGCTCGGAACCTCGCGCACAACCTTCTGCGTAAGGAGAAACGGGGGAATCGGATGCCCGAGATCAAGACGACGGCGCCGGATCCGGCGGACGGAGCCGAGCGAGAGGTTCGAGTCCAACGCGCCATGGAAGCACTGACCGACGCCCAACGTGAGGTCCTCCATCTCGTCTACTACGAGGAGCTGGGTGTGAGAGAGGCGGCCGCTGTGCTCGGGATTCCCGAAGGAACCGTCAAGTCGCGAATGTTCCACGCGCGCAAGACGTTGGCGAAGGAGCTGACATGAATTGCGAAGAGATCCGCGAGGCGCTCCCTTGGTACGTGACCGGCAGAATCGACGCGAAGGCGGCCGGCGAGATCGCCGGCCATCTGTCGACGTGCCACAACTGCCAGGCTGACTTCGCGGAGGCGGCGTGGATGCGACGGCTCGTGGTCGAGGGCGCAGAGACCGCCGTGGTGCCGCGATCGGAATCGTGGGCGCGCGTCGCGCGAAGGGCCGGCATCACGGATCTGGCGCAAATCGACGTCGGGTCATTCTTGATCGGCCTCACGCTTGGAATCTCCGCCGGATCGAAGCGGTATCCGGTCCGCGGAAGCCTTCGCGTCATGGGACACAACGTACGAATCGTCGGTAGGAGACGTGAGAAGAAGGAGGCCCGGAATGTTCAGGAGCGATAGAAAACAGGAGCGAGAGCAGGAACGTGCGCAAAGGGAACAGGCACGCGAGCAGGAACGCGCAGAACGCGAACAGGAAGTCGCCGAGCAAGAGCAGGAGCGCGAACAGGAGCGCGCCGAGCGGAAGCAGGAGCGCGCTGAGCGCGAAATCGAGCGGGAACAAGAGCGGGAGCAGGGGAGTGCGGAGCGGGGAATCGAGCGGGGACGGGAGCGGGAGCAGGAGCGTGCGGAACGGGAAATCGAGCGGGAACGGGAGCGGATCGAGCGGGAACGGGAAAGACTTGAGCACGAGCGGGGGAGACTCGATCACGAACGCGCGAAACTCGAAAAGCTCCAAGAGAGACTCGAAGAGCGGCAGGAGCAACTGGAAGAACTCGAGGAGGAGATCGAGGACCTCGAAGAGGAACTCGACAGCGCCGGCGACGTGAAGGAGGTCCTCGAAGTCGTCTCCGAGCATATTCCCAACCTGATGCGCGGGATCCAGGAGACCGTCTACTCCCCGGAGCAGATGAAGAAGTCGGCCGACGGAATCGCCGTCTTCTTCAAGACTCTCGTCGATGCCGGGATGGGAGAGGGCATGGCGAGCGCCCTGACCCTCGAGCACGTCTCGAATCTACAGAAGCAGTTCCGAACGCCTCGACACACGATTCGCATCCCGGGACTTCCGGAAATGCCAGACATGCCCGAGATGCCG
>JBARQW010000123.1:0-1588 GCA_049643905.1 Bipolaricaulia bacterium | reverse complement strand
GTCTTCATCAGGGCACCCGTGTGCTCGTTTCCGCTCGCGTGGTCGTGCGTGTCGAAGTAGTCGTGCGGGATGAGCGCGTCGATCAGGAACATGGCCCCCATTCCGAGGAAGAACGCGAGATGCGCTGGCGCAAAGCCGATCGACTCGACGCCCGCCTGCAGGAGTTCGACGAACGAGACGTGGATCATCACGCCGGCCGAGAAGCCGAGTGTGAGAGCCATGAACCGTGGGCCTGGCTTCTTCGAGATCAGCCCGAACGCACCGCCGATCAGCGTAGACAGGCCGGCCAACGTCGACAGCAGTAGCCCAAAACCGATGGCTCCGTTCACAGGATCTCCCTTCCGCGATATCGTAGGCGAAGGCGCACGTGCAGAGAAGGAACGATGTCGCCTACAGGCGCCTGAAGATCGGGACTTGTGTCGTTGGGGCTCCCACAGGCTTTAGTGTACTCTCCCGCCATGACCAAGCGAGGGATCGTTGCGATTGCCGTTGTCGTGGTCATTGCTGTGGCCGTGGTCCTCGTGCTCACCCTGAATCGCTCAACACCCAGCGAGCCGACCCCCGTCCACAGGATCGCGATCGACGCGGGGCACGGCGGGCGCGACCCCGGCGCAACGGCCGATGACGTTCTCGAGAAGGACATCAACCTGGAGATCGCCAAGCTTGTTCTCGACCTGGCCGATGCAGAGCCGGAATTGGATCCGGTCCTGATCCGTTCGCTCGACATCTTCATCTCGCTGGAAGATCGGATCGTTCAGGCCGAGGCGGCCGGGGCCATCCTCTACGTGACCGTTCACGTGAACTCCTACAGTGGGCCGGATCCAAACGGCGTCGAGACGATCGTCGACAACACCCGCGAAATCGATGACGACAGCTGGGTCCTCGCGGAATTGATCCAGGACAACGTGGTCACCATGACGGGCGCTCGAGATCGCGGAACACGTACTCAGGAGTCGTACCTACAGCGGACTGAGATGCCTGCCGTCTCCGTGGAGACGGGGTACGTGACGAATCCTGAGGAGCGGGAGAAGCTCGTCGATCCCGAGTACCAGGCGAAGATAGCCGAAGGGATTCTGGCCGGGATCCGGCAGTTCATTGACTGGAAGTATCCGCCGGTTTCTCAGGAGCCTGCAGGCTCCTGAGAAACCTTACCAGGAATCGCCGAGAACGGTGATTCCTGCGGTTGATGAGCGACGTTGCTTCAGGAGTGATCCGGTGATTCGCTCTGGCGCACCTGAGCTGAGTTCGCGCAGTCTGAGGAATCGCTCGAGTAGCCGAACTAGACCTCGGCGTGGCTCCCGTCGCAGAACGGCTTGTTCTTCGACTTCCCGCAGCAGCAGAGGGCACCGACACGTACGTGGCTGCAGTTTGGCGAGCCTTCGCCGCGAATCTCAGCGGATCCTTTGATCGTCAGCGGGCCCGGATCCCCGGCGCGGATCGTGAGCTTCCCGCCCTCGGGTGCTCCTGCGTCGCCGGCTGCGACGTGCGCCTCGGTCAACGCGCCTCTAGCTTTGAATTCCGCCTTCTCATGGCTTCCGTCGCAGAGTGGCTTGTTCCTCGAAAGGCCGCAGCGACAGAGGGCGACGCG
>JBARQW010000122.1:0-14812 GCA_049643905.1 Bipolaricaulia bacterium | reverse complement strand
CGGTCACTGCTCCCATCGCGGCGACCGCAAAGCGGATCGATCCCTCCTCGAACGGGAGGAGGATCTTGATCGGCTCAGGGTCGGCGGACAGCGTGAAGGTCTCCGGCCCGGCCCAGGCCACAGTGATGTCATCCGCCTCTCGAATCGACCGGTTGTCCACCGAAAGGCGCAGCTCGGCGAACCCTCCCGACGGCATCACGGCCGGCTGCGGGGAGAGGAAGAACGTGAGAATCGGCTCCTGACCGAGAGCTCCGAACGCCAGCGCAAGAGTGAGGGCCAAAGCGAACCCTGCAACCGCGACGCGGCTCATTCCTCAGCGCCTTCTTCGTCTACGTCTGCGATCAGCGCTGTGACCGCGTCGAGGAGCGCCTGCCCACGTAGACCTCGAGCGACGATCACGCCGTTCCTGTCGATCAGATAGGTCATTGGAATTCCCTCGATCCGATACAGGTTGCTGATCGCCCCTCCGGATCCGTCGTAGACCTGCCGCCAGTCAATCCCGCGGCCCGAGAGGGCGTTCTCGAACGCCCCCACACTCCTGTCCAGGTTGATTCCGAGCAGGGCCACGCCGCGCTCTCCGAACTCGGCGACCAGCTCCTTGAGCGTTGGGAGCTCGGCGATGCAGTACCCGCACCAACCGGCCCAGAAGTCGAGGACCACGACGTCTCCGCGAAGCGCACTCAGCGTCAGTGCCTCTCCCCTGGAGTCCGTCGCGGAGAAGTCGGGAGCGGAGAATCCCGGAAGGATCGGAGCTTTCGGCGGGACCGATTCCGAGGACTCCTCGACCCGCATCCGGCTCCCGTCCACGGAGATGGAGGCGATCACATAGGACGTTCCATCGATGTTGAAGGGCTCGTCGAGGACGAAGCGTTCGTGCGAGTCTCCGGTCGCGAGCAATTGGCCGTCTCCGTCCGTATCAATCAGCAGCACCCCACGATCCAGGATGTCGTACCGGCCGTCGGTGTCCGCGTCGACGACGGCCACTCGCGCCTCCAGATCCCCAAAGGCGACGCTCGCCTCACGATAGCTGTCTCGACAGAACGTCATCAGCTCGGGGAGCAACGGATTCCACATCAAGAAGAGCCGGTACGGCGCCCTCACACCGTCGGCGTAGCTCAACTGCAACTGCACGCTGGCGAGAAGGGTTCCATCGACAAGAACCCGCTCCCACTCCGCTTGGACGGGCGAGGAGGACCCTTTGAGACCGACCCAGAGCGCTGCGTTTCCAGACCCGTTCGCGATTCGGACTCCATGCGACCCGTCTGCCAGTTCGAGAACGCCATCCAGCGCCTCGAAGGCCGAACCTTCATCGTCGAAGTCCTCGACCGCTTTGAGCTGAATCGCCCGGACGTAGCACAGCGAGGTCAGCTCCGTGATGTCATCGACGTAGGCGAGATCCACATCGACCGCTCCAGCGCCCAGCACGGACAGAAGGATGCTCAGAGATGTGGCGAGAAACTTCCTCACTCCTCGCTCCTCTCCGCGTACTCTCGAAGCCTGCCGGCGACATTCTCCGGTCCCACTGGAGAGAGAATGTCGAACAGACTCGGTCCTGCACGCCGCCCAGTGACCGCGATCCGACAGGCAAGCGCGACATCTTTGAGCGTCGCTCCACGCTCCGCCAGGGCCTCACGAACCCCCTGTTCGATGGACTCGGACGCGAACAACGACCCCAGCCTCTCGACCACGTCTGCCAGGGTACGCAGCAGCTCCGCCTGCGTCGACGAGATCTCGATCTCGTCGACGCGCTCGAGTGAGACTGGAAAGAGGATTTCCATCGCCCAGGCAAGGTCTTCGAGGGTGTGCGAGCGGTCGCGAAGAAGGTCGGCCCCCGTCCTGAGACATCCGGGATCGGCCTTCTTCCACAACTCTGCGTCCACACGCCCTCTTCGCAGGACGAAAGGTTCTACCAGGTTGACGAGTCGTACGAGGTCGGCCCGCTTCAAATGCTGCTGATTCAGCCATCGGAGCTTGGCGTCCTCGAAGACGGCCCCCGACTTGTTGATCTCATCGAGCGTGAACAGCTCAACGAGCTCCTCGATCGAGAAGACCTCAGAGTCACCGTGCGCCCAGCCGAGGCGGGCGAGGAAGTTGACCATCGCCTCGGGGAGGAAGCCCTGGTCTCGGTACTCCAACAGAGAGGCCGCACCGTGTCGCTTCGACAGCTTCGCTCGATCCGCGCCGAGAATCATCGGCATGTGGAGGAATCGCGGGACCGGCCTGCCGAGCGCTTCGAAGAGCAGGATGTGTTTCGGCGCGTTGTTCAGGTGATCGTCGCCACGAATCACGTGCGTGATTCCCATGTCGGCATCGTCAACGACGACGACGAAGTGGTAGATGAAGCTCCCATCAGTTCGCCGGATGACGAAGTCCTTGAGGTGATCGTTCCGATAGGCGACGTCTCCGAGGAGCTCGTCGTGGACGATCGTTTCCCCCTCGCTCGGAACGCGGAACCACCACGCGCCCTCCGACTCGTAGGCGAGTCCACGTTCCATCAGCTCCTCTGCCGCGGCCGCGTGCTCGGCGTGCCGATCGGTCTGACGGTAGTACTCGTCCCAGTCGAGCCCGATCCACTTCAAGGACTCGGCGATCTGGGCGATCGATTCCTCCGTTGAGCGCTCTTGGTCGGTATCCTCGACCCGCAGAACGAACGTCCCGCCTTTGTTGCGGGCGAAGAGCCAATTGAAGAGCGCCGTCCTGGCCGACCCAACATGGAAGTAGCCTGTCGGACTGGGCGCGAAGCGTACGCGGACCATGATTCCCCCTCAGATTCGTTTCCGTCGGCATTGTATCCGATCGGCTTGGGCCGAAAAGCCCGTTTGGGTAGGCGCATGGCTACCCTCTAAAGGCCAAGGAGAGGGACCTTTTGGGTCCCTCTCCCGGAGGGCTGGTATCGGGGGTGCGAGATGTTTCCACTCGCTGGTTTGTAACGTTTCGAACCTATCGACGAGATGTGAGGGGATTGTGAAGGGCCATTGTGGATTCCGTGGGAGACCCCTCGACGGTCCGAAACGTCCCTCTCCCTCGCGTGTTCATTCGGAGACGACGGGCGAGGCGATTTGCCTGAAAGGTCCCTTCGCCGGTATCTCTATGTAGGTAGATCACGTTCTTAGGGGGCGGGCATGCGTCAGCGATCAGTGGGTCAGCGGTGGTTCTTCGTGAGTCTCGTACTCCTCTCGACCGTCTTGGGGGGAGCGTTCCTCAACGCCGATGAGGGTGCCGACACAGGGAACCCCGTGGCGGTGGCGCCGAGGATCCTCACCTCTCGGCCGAGCGAAGGAGGAGAACTCGCGACCGACGGTGTCGTCGAATTCTTGTTCAATGTGGCGATGGAGAGAGCGAGCGTCGAGGCCGCCTTCACCATGGAGCCGGCCATCTCCGGTAGCTTGGAGTGGCTCGACGACCAGACGGTCCGCTTTGTTCCTGAATCGGGATGGCCACGCGCCACGTCCTTCTCGGTTCTCGTCTCAACAGGAGCGCAAAGCCTCGACGGACTCCATCTCCAGGATCCATTCAGCCTCGGGTTCCGAACCGTCGGACATCTCACCGTAACGCAGGTCATCCCTGCTGACGGCACGGTCGCCGTCGAGGACGACAGCGAGATCCTCGTCACGTTCAACCGTCCTGTCGTTCCGCTGACCGCCATCTCCGACCCCGCGCTGGCGGAGCTCCCTCAACCACTGCAGTTTTCGCCCGAGATCGAAGGAACCGGCGAGTGGCTGAACACGTCGACATACAGTTTCACGCCGAGCGAACGGCTTTCCGGCGGAACGTCCTACACGGCCTTCGTGCAGGCAGGCCTGTCGGGAATCGGCGGCGCCTCCCTTGCCGAGGACTTCGTCTGGGATTTCACGACGGTGAGGCCCGAGGTCGTTTGGCACCATCCGAGTCGCGAGGCCAAGATGATCCCTGTCGACACGTCGATCCGGATCACGTTCAACCTGCCGATCTCCCCGATCGGCGCCGCCGAGCGCCTGACCGTTCGAACGGCGAGTTTGTTCGGCGAGCTGCTGGCGCATCGGGTTCCAGGGACGTTGTCGATCGAAGAGGATGTCTTGACGTTCACGCCGAGTGAGCCGCTTGCCTTTGACCGGCAGTACGTCGTGACGCTCGATCCAGGCATCACCGGTGAGGCGGGCGGAATGGGAACCAGCGCGTCGACGAGCTGGCGGTTCAGAACCGTCCCGCTCCCGCAGATTCTCGGAACCAACCCGAAGGACGGAGAGGACGACGCGTATTCCTACACGTCGTTCGAGATCCGGTTCAACGCGCCGATCGACCCCGATACCGTGATGGGGAACGTGTCGATCGATCCAGAGCCCGACCCTGAGGACCTTGACACGTGGTACCGGAGCCGGGACCACACGTTCGTTATCCGATTTGGCGCGGAGCCCAGCCGCGAGTACACGTTTCGCATCGGCCCTGAGATTGCCGATCCGTATGGGAACAAGACCGGGCAGAGACGCACCGTCACGTTCCGCACCGCACCGCTTTCGCCGGTCGCGTGGCTCCACGTGCCAGGCCAGACGAGCACGCTGAACTCGTCCGAGGCGGCACGTCTCGTCGTCGGCTACAGGAACACCGATCGCCTGAACCTGAAGCTCTGGCGGATCGACCTCGCCGACTACTTCGACGCGATGTCCGATTGGCACGACTTCTCGCCCTCGAGCCCGCCGGATCGATCCTGGTCGGTTCCGGTCTCCGCCCCACTGAACGAGCCCGCCTACGCCGCAGTCGACCTCGCGGACGGGGGAGGGCCACTCGAACCGGGGATCTACGTCGTCGACCTTCGCGCAGACGAGGTCGAATGGACTCGGTGGAATCACCGCCACCTGTTGATCTCAAGTCCGATCAACGTCACGTTGAAGTCCACCGAGAGTGAGGCCCTCGCTTGGGCGACCGACCTGGAGATCGGCACGCCTGTGCCAGGTCTGATCCTTCGCGCCTACGACCGAGACGGCGAGCAGCTTGACGTCTCCGTCACGGACAGCGACGGCTTGGCGATCCTATCGGCCGGAGATGGCGCCGACTGGCGAGGACTCACGATCGTCGGGAACGACCCCTTCGTCCTCGTGGGCACGGATTGGAACGACGGCATCTCGACCTGGAGTCTCGGCCTTTACAGTGAGACACCGCCGGACGGACGAGCGTTCCTCGACACCGACCGACCGATCTACCGGCCGGGGCAGAGCGTCTTCTTCCGCGGCGTCATCCGTGACGAGAGCGACGTGGTCTACACGCTTCCGGATCTGGCGTCGATCGATGTCACAATTCGCAATCCGCTCTGGGAGGAGATCTACGCCGAGTCTCTCACGCTCGACGAGTTCGGCGGCTTCTCGGGAACGATCGAACTCGCCGAGGACACAGCGCTCGGGGACTACGCAATCCGCGCCGTGGCAGCCGACCGAACCTTCTACCATGAGTTCCAGGTCGCCGCCTATCGCGCCCCCGAGTTCGAGGTCACCGTCGTGTCGGATCGGGACGAAGTCGGAAAGGGCGAGCCGATCCGCGCCGTCGTTAGCGCCAGCTACTTCTTCGGCGCACCGGTCACAGACGTCCCGGTCGAGTGGCGCATCCTCTCACAAACGTACCGATTCGCACCTTCGGCCTTCGGCCGCTACAGCTTCGACAACGTCCATGACCCGTGGGTCTGCTGGAGCTGCTGGTGGATCCCGGAGAGCCCACCGACGCCGATTCTCAACGGGTACGGAAGATCGGACGCCGACGGGAACCTGCTGATCAAACTGCCTCTCGATATCGCCGAACTTTCAGCGGGTTCGGATCCGGCCACCGGAAGCCGTCTCCTGACAATCGAGGCGACCGCCTACGGGCCGAACGGTGACACGATCTCCGGTCGGACGACCGTCGTCGTCCACGAGGGGAGCTTCTACGTCGGACTCGCCACGGGTCGATCGATCGGCCGAGCGGGAGATGAGACCTCGGTCGACGTCGTGACCGTCGACTGGGAAGGCGGACGCGTCGGAGGCCGCCCGCTCCGCTACGCGGTCGTCCGACGAGAATGGCTCAACGTGTTTGAAGAGGATGAGACGGGCGGAGGACGATGGACGTGGACGACGCAGGAAACCGAGATCGCTGACGGGTCTCTGGTCACTGATGAAAACGGGGACGGTCGAGTCATGTTCGTTCCGCCCGAGGGCGGCTCGTACAAGATCCTCGTCGAGGGCGAGGACGAAGCCGGGCGGACCGTCCGCTCGAGCCTCTTCCTGTGGGCGAGCGGTCCGGAGAGCGTCTCGTGGCGCAGAACAAACGACGACCTCGTCACGTTGATCAGCGATCGGACGAGCTACGCCGTCGGGGAGACGGCCGAAATCCTGATCCCGAGCCCCTATCTCGGCGAGCAGTGGGCGCTCGTCACCGTCGAGCGGGGCGGGATCCTCTCGCGCGATGTCGTTTTGCTCCCATCGAACAGCAGCACGATTCTGATTCCGATCGAGTTCGATCACATTCCCAATGTCTACGTCAGCGTTGTCCTCGTGCAGGGCCGCCAGGCGGCCGTCGCTGCGGCAAGCGGAGCTGCCGCGACCGCGAGCACAAAGGTGGGCTATCTCGCCTTGTCCGTCGATCCGGCGCCGAAGGAGCTCAAGATCGAGCTGGCGCCGTCGTCGATGCGTCTCGAGCCCGGAGACCCTGTGACGATCGATCTTCGCGTCACCGACGCTTCCGGACTCCCGACCCAGGCCGCGCTCTCTCTCGACCTCGTCGACAAAGCGATCCTCTCGCTTCAGCCGAGGTCGCCCGACCGGATTCTCTCGACGTTCTACGGACGCCGCGGTCTCGGCGTGCGTACGGCGAGCGGGCTTGTCATCTCCCTCACGCGCCTCGCGCTGGAGCAGCTCGAAGATCTCGATCTCCCGACTGACGACAAGTTCGCGGGCGAAGGCGAAGGGATCGCCGGCGCGGAGTATATGCTGCCCGAGGAGCCGGCCCCTGCCGGTGCTCTCCGAGAAGCCGAAGAGGCGAACGCGGAAGCGCAGCTTCCCGAGGGCGTCGAGGTTCGCGAGGACTTCCTCGACACCGCATATTGGCATCCGAACGTCATCACGGACGAGGACGGATTTGCCCGCGTGGTCGTGGATCTGCCCGACAACCTCACCACGTGGATCGTCCGATCCGTCGGTGCGACGCGAGAGACGCTCGTCGGCGAAGAGACAACCGAGATCCTCGTCACCAAGCCTCTCCTCGTTCGACCTGCGACGCCGCGATTCCTCGTGGTCGGCGACCGCGTTCGACTCGCTGCGTCGGTCTCAAACCAAACCGACGAGGATCGAGTCGTCGACGTGACGGTCGGAGCGACGGGCGTTTCGCTCGAGGATCCGGCCCTTCAGACGATCAACGTCCCGGCCGGTTCAGAAATAATGGTCACGTGGTGGGCGACCGTTCTCGACGCTCCGGTTGCCGATCTCGCGTTCAGTGCGGTCTCCGGGGACCTGAGCGATGCTGCGCGCCCGAGGCTGACCCTCGGACCGGACGGCACGCTCCCGATCTTCCGCTACACGGCTCGTGAGACGGTCGGAACGGCCGGGCAGCTGATGGAGGAAGGGAGTCGGATCGAGGAGATCGCAGTCCCTGCCTCGTTCGATCCCACTTCGAGCGAACTCGCCGTCCGACTCGAGCCTTCGCTCGCCGCGGCGATGAGCGAGGGCCTGTCGTACCTCGAGCACTTCGAGTATGAGTGCACGGAGCAGTTGGTCAGCCGCTTCCTACCGAATGCTCTGAGCTACCGTGCGCTCATGCTTCTCGAGATCGAGGATGCGGAACTGAAAGGGAAGCTCGACGTCCTCGTTTCGTACGGACTGTCGGAGCTCGTCGAACGACAGAATGGGGACGGCGGATGGGGTTGGTGGAAGGGCGAACGCTCGAATCCTCACTTGACGGCGTACGCGACGTTCGCTCTCCTTCGTTTGCGCGAGATCGGGTTCGAGATCGACGGCCGTGTCCTCGAGCGTGGACTCGACTACATGGCGGCTGAGCTCGTGCCCACCCGCGAATTCGAATCGGTGTGGGACGCGAACCGTCAGGCGTGGCTCGTCTACGTTCTCAGCCTGGGCCGCCCCTCCGTCGCGAGCGAGTACGTCGAATCGCTGGTCGAGGATCGGGAGAAGCTGAGCCACTACGCGAAGGCCTACGTCGCCCTCGCGCTCCTCGAGCTCGGCGACGACTCGGGATCTCTTGACACGCTCGTCTCCGACCTGTTCAACGCCGCCATCCTGTCGGCCACCGGAGCCCACTGGGAGGAGGACGGCGTCGACTGGTGGGCGATGAACACGGACACCCGTTCGACGGCGATCATCCTCGACGCGCTCGTACGGATCGATCCGGCGAACACGCTCCTTCCGAACGTCGTGCGCTGGCTCATGGTCGCCCGTCGCGCCGGGATCTGGGAGACAACACAGGAGACCGCGTGGGCCTTGATCGCGCTCACCGACTGGATGGTCGCCACGGGCGAGCTTCGAGGCACCTATGAGCTCAGCGTCGGGCTGAACGATGAAGCGATTCTCATCGACTCCGTCACACCGGAGACCGTCCGGGAACCGCTCGAGATCACGATCGCCGGGATCGAACTCGCCGAAAGCGACGTTCACCACCTGTCGATCGCGCGCGGGCCAGGAGAAGGTAGCCTCTACTACACGGCGCACTTGATCGTCGGACTCCCGGTCGAGGAGGTCGAACCCCTCGATCGCGGAATCTACGTCTACCGCCAGTACGTGTCCCTCGACGCCGGTGAGGACGAGGCGGCCGAGGAGAGAACGGCGGCCGGTGTCGGAGAGACGATCCAAGTCCGGCTCACGATCGTCGCCCCGAACGATCTCTACTACGTCGTCGTGGAGGATCCGATTCCGGCAGGCTGCGAGGCCGTCGACCCTTCGCTGGCGACGACGAGCCTCCTCGAGCCTGAGCCCGGCATCTCTCGTGATGACGAGGACTGGACGTGGTGGGGTGGGTGGTGGCGCTGGTACTCGCGCTCGGAGTTCCGAGATGAGAAGGTGGTCCTGTTCACCGATTTCCTTTCCGCCGGCAGCTACTCCTTCACCTACACCCTTCGGGGGGTGACGCCTGGGGCGTTCCGCGTTCTTCCGACATCGGCCTACGAGTTCTACTTCCCGGAGGTGTTCGGGCGATCGGACGGAAGGATCTTCAGGGTGACGGAGTAGGTTCCGAGTTCGGGGATCAGCGCCCGCGGAGAAGGAGCACGGCGTTGCCGTTGTCCGAGCAGCGGAAGACGACCACGCCCGTCGAACTCCCTTCGGGGGCCGTTGCGTAGAGTTCCTCGATGGTGATCTCCTTGCGCGCGAGCGCTTCGCTGATCCGGCTGAGGAAGCCCGGATGATGCGGAAGCTCCATCAAGACGACTTCACGCTCCACGATCGAGAAGCCCGCAGCCCGGAGCGCCTCAGCGGCGTGCGACTGCGAAGAGGTCACGAGCGCAAGGCTCGCCTTCTCTCCATTGCTTCGCACGGCAACCGACACGAGGTTGATCCCCATGTCCCCAAGCAAGCGGCTAACCTCGGCCACAAGGCCGACGCGATCTTCGTGCTCGATGACGATCTCGCATTGGATTCGTACGTTGACCATTTCGCTCATTCCTTACACGGGCGCGAATGCGCCGTTTCACCCTAACGAGAGGAGCGGCGCAGCAAGCGGCGACTGACCCGTCCGAAAGGGACATGCGACTCCGAGCAAAGCGCCGCTGACTCGACGCACCGACGGATCGGACAAACGTCTCGATCCGTCTTTAGTCCGGTCCTTGGGAAGGTTGCGCGCCCGGCCTACGCTCATCCAGACATGCTTTCGAGACCGAGAGGCTTCCGAGCGACAGCCGCTTGGATGTCCGTTGTCGTATTTGCTGTTGGCTTCTCGTGCTGGGCAGACGTCGAAATCAGCGTCGTCTCAGCCGATCAGGAGGTCGCCCCGGGAGGCTCCGTCACACCCGTGTTCGCCGTCGCCAACTCCGGTGTCGAGGCCCTGGCGCTCCTTCTGGAATTCGAGGCGCCCATCGGCTGGGACGTCTTCAGCGCGCAAGACTCCCTCTCGATTCTTCCCGGTGAGGAGAGCACACTGTTCGCGACCGTTGCTGTTCCTTCGGACGTCGAGTCGGGGGACTACGAGCTCATCGCTATCGCCGTTTTCGGGAGCGAACCTGAGGATCGATCGGCCGCGATCGCCCGGATTCGCGTCGAGATCACGAGCGAGATCGAGCTGACCGCGCCGGACGGCGAGAGCGCGGCGCCGGGGGAGACGGTCGAGTACCAGGCCACCCTGACCAACCGCGGCAACGCACAGGAGTCGGTCCTCGTTGCGGCCGGATCTTCGCGGCAGTTCGCCGTCGACCTCGCCCAAACCGTTTTCGATCTCACGCCGGGGGAGCACGTCGCATTCAAGGTCCTGGTGGAAGTCCCCGTCAACGCCGATCCCGGACAAGACACCCTCACGTTGACGGCCACATCGACGCTGTACGACGGCGTCGAAGATGAGGTCGCGATCGTCACAACAATCCTCCCTCCGACCCCTGACTCCGTCGGTGTTCCGCTGATGGAGATCCTTCCGGCTCGCCTGCGGATCTCGTTTGACCAGGACGTCTTCACCGGAGACTTCAGCAGTCGCCTGACGTTCTCAACCTCGGGCCGCGTGCTCGATGGCTTCTTTTCTTCTTTCGTCAGCACCTCCAGTCCTTTCGGTCCGGATCCGTTCGACGTCACGTCGTATTCGATCCTCTACCGTCGCGAGCCGGCGACCACCACGCTCGGCAACGTCTCGAAGCGTCTGAGCGACCTGGTCAGCCTCACTTGCGAGGGTGGCAGCTTCGAAGTCGACGACGAGATCCTCGACCTCATCGTCGTCGCCGGCTTGAGCGGCGACGAAGCCCGCTTCGGCGGACGGTTCGCCCTCGGGCCGGAGACTGCAAACGTCGGACTCACCTATTTCGAGGGCCGAAGCCCCACGGCTCGGCGCGCCATCGGTGGGATGTCGGCGTCCGCCGAGCCAATCGAGGACTGGCAGATTCTCATTGAGGCGGCACTCGGAACCGATGATGGACTGGCGAGTCACGCGTTCTTGTTCGCGACAGAGATCAACACCGAAGGCTTCTTCCTAAGAGGCGATGCCTTCTCGATCGGCACCGACTTCCCGGGGGCCGGTAGCGACAGCGCCGGTATCAGTCTCTCTCAGCGTCTCCGGATGATCGATTTCTCCCTCAGCCTCTCCCTCTCGCACGAGTGGGACAACGTCATTCGAGACCCGCTCACCCCGACCCGGATCGATGACGCGATGGGCTTCAACATCTCGGCAACGCCGTTCGAGAATGGACCGAGGCTCTCGTCGACCGTCGAGTTCGAGTGGAGTCGAGAGGACGATCCCACGCAGATGAGCGACATCGATCTTCTCGTTTCGGCCGGGATCCGGGAAACGGGCGGCGTTTTCCCTTACTCCTTCACCGGCGAAATCTCCGATAGGATCGACAGGGTGCTCGGGACCCACACGCGGGCACTCACATTCAGCGAGGGGGCCGGCCTCTCTGTCGACTCGTTCTACCTCTTCCTCCAGTTGACGCAGGAGAAGACGGTCGACGTCGTCAACGACCTCGTTCTGTCTGGAGGAACCGACGTGTCGTTCCTCTTCCGACCGGAGGGCACCCTCCACGAGGCATCGGTCAGCCTGCGAAACACAGTCGATTCCTTCGACCTGTCAGCATCCATCTTCGTTCGATTCATCGAGGGTCTGGACATCGTCTTCGACGGAACGATCGGGTGGGATCGCGCGGACGCAACGCCAGTGTCGTTCGGGTGGGGGATCAGCTTCAGCGCCGACCTCGTCATCCCGCTTCCTTTCTTGATTACCAGCGGTCGGATCGAGGGGCGTCTGTTCGTCGACGAGGACGGAGACAGGGCGTATGGACCTGCCGATGCGCCCGTCAAGGCTGCAGTCATATCGGCGAACGGGGCCGAGGTGTCGACCGACCGGGACGGCTTGTTCCGCTTCCCGCCGCTCAGCGGCGGCACATACTCGCTCTCAGTCGCGGGACTTCCGCAGGACGCGGTTGCGCCGCCGTTGATCGACGTTCGTGTCGTACCGGGTGAGACGTCGACCGTCCTGATTCCTCTCAAGCCGGTTCTTGTGATCGAAGGCGCCGTGTTCGACGATGTTGACCAAAACGCCGTGCGGGGGGCCGATGAGGGAGGGTTCAGCGACGTTCGCGTCCTTCTCGTGGGCGAGCCAGGGACCCTCTACGGAGCGACGACCGACGCTTCGGGGCAGTTCTCGGTCGTCGACGTCCTCCCCGGACGGTACACGGCATCGCTCGATCCTGCCTCGCTTCCGGTGCGCTTCAGCTTCACCACGCCGGAGACCGTCACCATCGACGTGTCAGCAGAGAGGTCCGATCCGCTCGCGTTCGGCGGGTACATCCGTCCACGGGAAGTGATCATCACATTCCAGCCCCCGACGGCCGACTTCTCCCACTCTCCCGAGGAGCCGACGGCCGGGGACCCGGTGACGTTCGACGGGACCCTCTCTTTCGACTTCGACGGCGAGATCGTCGCATACGACTGGGACTTCGATGGAGACAGTCTTTCGGACGCGACCGGTTCGATCGTCGAATGGAGTTTCCTCGTGTCGGGCGACATCGCCGTGAGCTTGACCGTGACCGACGACACCGGAAACCAGGATTCGTTGACCCGACCCGTCGTAGTCAGCGGCGCGTCCAGCACGGCGGAGACCGTCGTCTCGAGTTTCCAGCCACCGATCGCAGACTTCTCCTTCACGCCAGAGAAGCCGACAGTCGGTGACGCCGTTGCATTCGATGGAAGCCTCGCTTTCGATTTCGACGGAGAGATCGTCGCGTTCGACTGGGACTTCGACGGAGACGGTGTGATTGATGCGACAGGACCGGCCGCGCAACGGATCTTCCTTGCCGCAGGGACCTATGAGGTCGGCCTGAGCGTCACAGACGATGGCGGAAACACGGACACGCTCGTGCAGACCGTGGAGGTTCTCGACGCGCCGGCGACGCCCGTCGACGTTCGTCCCACCCTTCAGCCGCCGACCGCCAGTTTCTCCTACACACCCGGACAACCGATCGCGGGGGAGCCGACGACGTTCGACGGCACGTCGTCATCCGATCCCCAAGGAGAGATTGTCTCCTATGCATGGGACTTCGACGCGGACGGCCTCGTCGATGAGACAGACACGATCGTCGAGTACGCGTTCCCGGTTCCGGGCAGCTACGCCGTCAGCCTGACGGTCGTGGATGCCGAGAACGCATCGGACACGGTCACCTACATCCTCACCGTCGACGATTCCGCGTCGGCCGATGAGAGCGGCGACACGTTCATCCCGCCGATCGCCGAGTTTGCCCACACCCCGACTGCGCCGATAGCCGGTGAGCCGGTCGAGTTCAACGGGATGTTCTCGTTCGACGCCGACGGCGAGATCGCTGCGTATGCCTGGGATTTCGACGGCAACGGGGTAACCGACGCGGGGGGTCCGATCGTCCTTCACGTGTACGGCGCACCAGGCAGCTACGATGTCCGGCTCACCGTTACCGACGACGACGGCAACACCGACACTCTCATCCGCACCATCGCGGTGAACTGAGCTCGACCATCATCCTCTACTCGAGGATTCGGGGCGTTCATCCTTCGCCGAGTTGTGTGGCCTCCGTGACCAACATAGAATCTCTGCCCAAGCCAGGGGGAGTGTGGAGGCGGGGGTCCAATGGGCACGGGAACTCGGAGGCCGTTGATTCGGTGGTGGCCCCTCTTGCTCGTTGCCCTCCTTGCCACCGCATTCGCGATCGAAACGACCCTCTTCGGCCCGACGGCTCAGCCGTTCCAAGCGCACCGCGAGATGATGGACACGTGGGTCTCAATCACCGTTTACGACACGGACGAGAGCCACGCCAAGTCTGCGATCGATGCCGCCTTCTCGCGCATGGAAGAGGTTGTGCGCATTGCGTCCATCCACGATCCCGAAGCCGAAGCGTTTCGCCTGAACGTTGAGGGCATCGCGACGTCTCCATCGCCTGAGTTGTTCGAGCTTCTCCTCGCCTCGAAGCGGATCTTCGAGATCTCAGGCGGCGTCTTCGACGTAACGGTCGCCCCTCTGCTGGCTCTGTGGCAGTTCCATCCCGCTGCCCAAATGCAGTTCTGGGAGCTTGCGCAAGAGGACCAGCAGGCGGCAATCGACGAGACCATGAAGCTCGTCGGCACGGACCGGATCTCGCTCATCGAGGATCCCGAGCCGACGGTTGAGCTGGCCCGCGGAACGCAGATTACGCTGGGCGGAATCGCCAAAGGATACATCGTCGATCAAGGGCTCCGAGCGCTCAGAGCCGAAGGAATCGTACACGCGCTGATCGATGCCGGTGGTGACATCGCCGTCTTCGGCGGCAAGCCAGGCGACGCGAAGTGGGAGATCGCGCTCGTCAACCCGGCGGACGAGGAAGACGCCTTGGCACACTTCGCCCTCGAAGACGGCGCGATCGCCACGTCGGGCAACTACCGGCGCTTCTTCGATCCAGAGGCGCAAGTCGGACACATCATGGACCCCCGAACCGGTTACTCGTCGGAGGCTTCGTCGAGTGCAACGGTCATCGCAGCGACGTGCATGGAGGCGGACGCTTTGGCGACGGCCGTCTTCGTTCTCGGGCCGGAAGAGGGGATTGAGCTGGTGAACGGGCTGACGGCGGTGGAGGCCATGGTGCTGGGACACGAAGATCCGACGGCGATCGTTCGCTCCCGGAATCTGGGCGACTACGAGGTTCGGAAGAAGGATGGAGTATGAAGGTAGATCTGCT
>JBARQW010000121.1:0-2610 GCA_049643905.1 Bipolaricaulia bacterium | reverse complement strand
TCCATTTCCTCTGCTCGGCAAACCGCGCGTACATCCGAAACAAGTCAGCGGCAAACAGCGAGGACTCGTCTCCGCCCGTGCCAGCACGGATCTCGACGATGGCGTTCTTCCCGTCGTTCGGATCGGGAGGAACGAGCACACGGTGGAACTCCTGGGCGAGGCGTTCCAGACGGGCGCGATCTTGCTCCAGCGCCTCGTCGAGCTCGTCGTGCAGATCGTCTTCCGTTCGCCGAAGCTCCTCCATCTCGTCGATGGACTCGCCCAGCTTCACCCACTCCTCTGCGATGCGAATCAAGTCCTGTAGGTGAGAAAACCGCTGAGCGAGTTCGCGATAGTCGGGCTGCGCGAATACGTCGGGATCGGAGAGCCGCCGTTCGAGCTCGGCATGCTCAGTGCGAACCTTTTCCAGATGAGCAAGGACATCCACGCGAATCATGGCGCGGTAACCCTACGGAAAGGGAATCGGCGGTTCAAGAGGCCTACTGCGCGATTCGCTCGCGCAGGAAGCAAACCTCTTCGCGTAGCGCGTCGAGTTGAGCATCCTTGTCGGAGAGGCGTGCGTAGAGCTCGCGGATGACTCCGTGCGAGCCGACCACGGCCTCTTTCCTGCAGATCTCGAGCTGATCGCGCAAGAAGCCGATCTGCTCCGCCATGATGCGTTCGACATCACTCGCGTAGTCGATCGCATCCAGCGAGACCTGCGAAAGGAGCTTCTCTACAAAATCGTTTGGCTCCATGGCATCGAGAGTATCTGAGCACTTCCGGCGCCGAACGGACAAGTGACCTGACTTGAGCAGACCTTCCTTACCCTCCCGCCGTCTCCGAGGGCGGCCTCGGTCACGTGGGACCGAGTATCTTTGGGACACGCGACCGTCTCAAGGAGGAGGAGTATGGCTCAGATCGCGGTCGATCCGAAGGCCTGTGTGAAGGGCGAGGCTTGCATCGAGGTCTGTTTCGCCGCGCGGGTGTACGAGATGAGCGATCGCGGCGCGCAGGCAATTCGCCCTGACGCCTGCTGGGCGTGCGGGCAATGCATCGCCGTTTGTCCGACCGACGCGATCGATCACGATCTCTTTCCTCTCGACGACTGCCCGATCGTCGCGGTGAGCGAACTCCCTTCTGACGAGACGTTGACGGCCGCGTTCCGATACCGCCGATCGTGTCGAACGTTCCAGCCGAAACTGGTTTCGCGAGAGACCGTCCGCGAGCTGGTCTCGCTCGGCCGTTGGGCGCCGACGGCGAGCAACAGCCAGGCATTCGACTGGATCGCGTTCGATGATCGGGCCCGCATCACCGAGATGAGCAAGGCGGTGATCGACGGCTTGGTCCGCTACGTGAGGCTCGCCGAGAACCCGTTCGGACGGTTTTTCCTTCGCCTCATTGCGGGTCGGAAAGCGACGGAGCAGATCCGAAGCGGCGGTGCGGCGATCCGACGGATGGCCGATCGTTTCGCAGACGGCGAGGACCCGGTGTTCCATCACGCGCCGGCCGTGCTCATAGGCCACGGCCCGAAGGGGAACAGATTCGGGCGAGACGACGCCATCTACGCGACGTACAACCTGATGCTCTTCGCAGAACGGTTCGAACTGGGCACGTGTCAGATCGGTTTCTTCCAAGCGATCGTTGAGCGCTCCTCACGTCTGCGCCGGTCGATCGGAATCCCTGAAGGACGCGTGCCGCAAGTCGCTGTCGCGCTCGGGTATCCACGACATGAATTCCGCCGCGTTCCTCCGCGGCGCATTCCCGACCTCACATGGAATCCTAGGTAGGGGTGTCTTGGCTGCGCCAAGCCATTGCGTTTCCCTGCCAGAGGCAGGGAAGCCGAGAACGGTGGCTGCGCCAAGCCATTGCGTTTCCCTGCCAGAAGCAGGGAAGCTGGGAACGGTGGCTACGCCAAGGCATTGCGTTTCCCTGCCGGAGGCAGGAAAGCCGGAGATGACGATCGATAGACTCCACACCTATCTTCTTTCCTTGTCGGGCGCGATCGAAGATCGCCCGTTCGGGCCTGACATCCCGGTCTACAAGGTGATGGGCAAGATGTTCGCCTACGTCTCCCCGAATCAAACACCTCCGTGGCTCACGCTGAAACTCGATCCGATTCTCGGCCAGATGCTCCGCAGCACGTACGCAGCTGTGCACGCGAGCTATCACATGAACAAGGAGCACTGGAACACGATCGTCCTCGACGGGAGCATGCCTGACGAAGAGATCATGGCCTGGGTCGACGACTCGTATGAGTTGGTCGTCGCCGGTCTGCCGCGGAAGAAGCGGGAGCAACTGCAACCGATGCCGGAGAAGGGATCGTGAACGGTTGGAAGGCGGTCCTGATTGGACTTCTTGCCGCAGCCTGTGTCGGAGCCACCCTCGCGCTCTCTCCTGACGTTGCCGTCGATTCGCCCGAAATCCCCTACCCATTTGAAGACCGGAACATGTTCTTCGGCCTCAGCCTGATCAACCCGACGAAGCACGCGTCGGTCGTGGCAGATCTCGGGATCTCGTGGCTATCCCTGCAGCCGCATGTCCTGTGGATGGCGATTGAGAGGGAACCGGGTGTCTACAGTTGGTCGGCCCTCGACGAGGAGGTCCGGGCGCTGCAAACCCTCGGCCTCG
>JBARQW010000120.1:0-2162 GCA_049643905.1 Bipolaricaulia bacterium | reverse complement strand
CGGCAACTGGACATACCGCGACTACGACGAGTACGTGCTCAATCCGAACGACGACAGCTTCATGCGGACGCTTGCTCAGTCACTCAGGTTCAGCTGCTACTACCGCACGGTGAAGAACGCGCTCGCGTTCGTGCAGGCGGGCATCAACTACGAACTCGATCCGGCCGGTTTCGAGTATCCGCGATACCCGGCGGAGACGCTGGTAGACCAAGCCGGCGACTGCGAAGACACCGCCATCCTCTATGCGAGCATCGTCCGCACACTCGGCGTCGGCGCGCTTATCGCCGCCGTCGACACGAGCGGCGATGGAAGATCGGATCACATGGTCGCTTTCGTGCCCGTCGGCGAATCGTACGCCGACTATGGCATCCCGTGCGCGTGGGAATACGGAGGACGGTTGTATGCCTTCGCCGAAACCGCCACCGAAGGCGGCTACACACCCTTGGGCGTCGACCCGTGGGGACTCGAGCCGGGCGACATCCAGCAGACCTGGGACGTCGCGCGCGTCGACACCTCGCCCAAGATGGTCAAGCGGCTCACGCCCCCAACTCCCTAGCTAGCGCTCAGGCAATGCCCGGCAACAACTCACATCACGGACATCCACGAAGCGTTGATCGCCTTGTAGTGGGACACGCCACCGAAGTTGATCAAGCGACTGCCGCACCTGGAGTCAGAGCTCCAGGAGACGATGTCATGTCGTCGGCAGTCGCCCGTGGGCGTCACGAACGAACGCGATCAGCGGCTCCGGCAGTTCCTCCGCCTCGCTTTGGTGGATCAAGCAACGAAGCAGATTCCGAGCGTTGACGAAGCGCCAGTGTGTGCTTGGCAGCTCGCCGTCGTAACGCGCGTCCGGAACGAGCGACGTCAACCAGTCCTTGACCTGGTCGTCCGTGAGAAGCTCGCGCTTGAGGGCGTGGATCATGGCACTCGCCGCCCGCGCATCCTCTTCGTGACGCCAGACGGTCTGATCGATCACGATGTTCCGACCGAGGCAGTCGAGGATCGCGAGAAGCGTCTCAGTTCCGATCTCCTCGCACTGCGCCAGCTCACCGAACGTGTCGGCGGCGTGCGCCGTCGCGTGCGCCCACTGCGTCTCCTGGGAGACAAAGCCCCGCAGATCCTGCTCCGCGTCCAGATAGCGGATCACCGTCTCGGCGAGTCGATTGAGTTCCTCAGACGCGAGATAGGCCTTCTCCCGGTGCGCTTGAATGAACGCACAGAGGACGAGGACCGCAAACGCGCGCATGTAGACCGTGTCTGACTCCGTCTCGCCGATCCCGAGGAACAAGTGCTCCTCATCAGCGATCGTCCAGAGGAGTTCACGCAACTGGTCGTCCGACAGCTCCCGATGGACAGCCCACAGATGCAGAATCCCGTACACGCGCCACTCGCGCAGCTTGCCGTCCGTCGTCCCCAGTAGGGGCAGGATCTCTTTGCAGAACCCGAACGGGTCGACGCCCTCCGGCACCGCGCCCTTTGCCTTGACAATGCCAGCAATCTGCTCGAGAAACTTGTCGTTGCCTGTGCTCATGGCGAGAGCGTACGCGCTACCGTCTTCCGCGCGTCACGCCCGCAACCAAGGCCGGGGGTCGGCAAAGCGGCTGGCGGTTTAGCCGTGCGAGACCTTGCCGACCGGTGCGACGTACAAGGTGATCTCGTCGACCGCCGACGACGTGAACCCGAGGATCGGCACAGATGGCCGACAGCTGCGCGCACAGCCGGCCACTCCGTATAATGGCTCTCACGGCCAGTAGAGGGAGACAAGATGAGAAGCAACTTCAGCGTCATCATTGAGCAAGATGCAGACGGAATCTACGTTGCGTCGGTTCCAGCATTGCCGGGATGCCATACGCAGGGAACCTCACTCGATCAGGTCATGGAAAGGATCCGCGAGGCCATCGCTCTGTGCGTCGAAGAGCAAGGCGGAGAAGCCGAAACGCTTAGCTTCGTGGGGATACAGACGGTCTCAATCGGTTCATGACGCGACTCCCGCGCCTGACGGGTGAGCGATTGATCAAGACGCTCCAACGGGCAGGCTTCAACGACGTGCGGATTCGAGGAAGCCACCACTTCCTACGTCATCCGGATGGCCAGGTCACCGTTGTCCCGGTACACACCGGGGAGACGATCGGACCCGGACTGCTCGCGAAGATCCTGCGCGA
>JBARQW010000119.1:0-32478 GCA_049643905.1 Bipolaricaulia bacterium | reverse complement strand
GCCGCCTTCGATAAGGAGCGTGTCGATCCCCCCTAGGTCAAGCGAAACCAGACCGATCGACGAACCCCCGAGACCGAGCCAGACACCCGGCTCGCTCTGCTCGGCCGCAACGCACAGCGTGATACCGATGGTCAAGACGATTCCACAGATCCAGATCCTACGCATATCCCTCTCCTGCCGGACGCCCAAGCTGTCCGGTTCTCCGCGGTTGGTACTGCAGGACCTCTGAGCTCGCAAGTCGATCTCCATCACGGAGCCGCTTCGTCCGGTACGAAGAACGCGGCTTCGGGCATCCTCCGCATCCGGACTGAGTGTTGTCGGAGCCATGTGCGAAACCATTCCGTCTCACAGCTCGACGTTGGAGCGATTGGAGGAGCCTGCGTATCATGTACCAGGATCGCCCACAAGCCAAGGAGGTCGCATGCAGAGGATGCTGGAGGGGATTGCGTCCGGCGCGAGCGGTTGGGTGGAACTTCGCTACCACGCCCGTCGATCGAAACGCCTCGTCGCTCGAAACGGACAAGTCGAGGAGTCTTCGAGCGTCGACTTGATCGGCGTCGGCGTCCGCGCCTTCGTCGACGGAGCCTTCGGCTTCGCGAGCACGACCGATCTCAGCGAAGACGGACTCCGAAAGGCGGTCGGTATCGCGCAGAGCACGGCGCGAGCAGCGGCCCAGGCAAAGCGACACCGGATCGAGGGACTCGCGAAGGCCTCGCTGGCGACAGGCACGTTCCCCCTGGCAACCGGTGATCCGCTCGAGAGCCACACGCTCGAGGAGAAGATCGAGCTGGTCTCTCGCATCGACGCCCTCTTGCGCTCAAGCAGTGACGCCATCGTCTCGTCCGAGGTCTCCTACTCCGAGTCCCTTGATGAGAAGGTCATCGTCACCAGCGACGGCGCATCGGTTCAGGTCTTCGATGCAAAGCCGGCACTCCGTGTCCTCGCCATTGCGGAGAAGAGCGGGGATCAGACGAAGGCCCTGGAGACCGTCGGCGTGACCGGTGGATGGGCCGAGCTCCTGGCGGCAAAGCGCCCCGAGGAACTCGTTGAGCGCGCCGTGAGGCTGGCGATCGATCAGCTCTCCGCGTCGCCCCCCGCAGGAGGAAGCTCGCAAGTAGTCCTCGATCCCGAACTCGTAGGGATCCTCAGCCATGAGGCGATCGGGCACACGGTGGAAGCGGATTTCGTCCTCGGCGGAGCGATCACGTCCGACAAGATCGGGAAGAAGGTCGCCTCCGAACTCGTCACGATGTGCGACAGCGGGGCGTCGGAGCACGCTCCCCACGCTGTTGGCGAGATCCCGGTCGACGACGAAGGTGTCGCGGCTCGGCGCACGGTCATCATCGAGCGCGGCGTCCTTCGTTCGTTCTTGCACAACCGGGAGACCGCGGCGCACTTCGGCGTCGCACCGACTGGAAACGCCCGCGCGTACACCTACAGCGATGAACCCATCATCCGAATGACCAACACGTACGTCGAACCGGGAGCGACGCCCGTCGACGAGCTGATCGGCGAAGTGGAAGACGGGTACTACCTCTGCGGACTCGGGCAGAGCGGGCAAGCGGACTCCAACGCCGAGTTCATGTTCGGAGTCCATGAGGCCAGGAGAATCCGTCATGGAAAGCTCGCCGAGCTGGTCCGCGGCGCGACGATCTCCGGAAACGCATTCGAGACACTCTGCTCGATCGATGCCGTCGGAGACGACTTCCGATGGGAGCAGGGAGCCGGCTTCTGCGGCAAAGGGCAGCCGGCAAAGACCGACGGCGGCGGACCGCACGTTCGCTGCACGCTGACGATTGGAGGAGAGCAGAATGGCTAACCACGACCTGCTGGAGCGCTGTCAGCATGCCTTATCGGTTGCGGTCCGCCTCGGAGCCGACGCTGTCGAGGTCTTCGGGCAGACGGTCGAGACGATCAACTCGACGGTCGAGAAGAACGACCTCCAGATCTCCAAGAGCCTGTACGAAACCTCGCTTGGCGTTCGGGCCTTCGTCGCCCGCCGCGTCGGATTCGCGAGTACGAACGACGTCGCGAAGATCGAATCGGCCTGTGACACTGCCGTCTCCCTGGCAAAGGCATCGCCCGAGGACGCACACAACGTGCTTCCCGAGCCGACAGACGTTCCGCCTCTGGATGGTCTGTTCGACCCTGCGGCCGAGGACTTCGCCGCCGCAGATGTCGTCCGTCAGACCGCCGATATGCTCTCACTCGCCGAGTCGATCGATCCGCGGGTGATCCTCAACGACGCATGGTTCGACGCCGGGATCCGCGACGTCGCAATCGCGAACACTTCAGGACTCGCTGTACGAGAGCGGGGAAGCCTCTTCACGTACGGTGCCGTTGCGACGGCTCGAGACGGTGACAAGGTGTCAAGCTTCGACTTCCAGTTCGACGCGACGCGAATGGTTACCGGGATCGACATCGGCCCGCCGATACGCCGCGTTTGCGAGGGTGCGCTTGCGTCTCTCGGAGCCGAGGTCGGCGAGAGCTTCAAGGGCCCGGTCCTCTTGTCTCCGAACGCCGTTTCGGAGCTCCTGATCGGGATCCTGCTCTTCCAGCTCAACGCGAGAAACGGCCTTCGAGGCAGAACCCGATGGAAGGAAGCGATCGGCCAATCCGTTGCCGTCTCCGGCCTGACGCTCGTCGATGACGGCCGCCTTCTTGGAGGGGTCGCGACCGCCACGTTCGATCGAGAAGGCGTCCCGCACAAGAGGCTGGGCTTGATCGAAGAGGGCGTGCTCGCCTCGTTCCTGCACAACGCCTACACGGCCCACGCAACCGGCGAGCGCAACACAGCGCACGCCGTCGGGTCTGCGCGGTCGGTTCCTGCGATCGGTCCGACGAACCTGTCCGTCCTTCCTGGACACGCCTCTGTGGACGAGCTTCTCTCCGAGATGCGGCAAGGTCTCCTGGTCCGGCGATTCTCCGGAAACGTCGATCCGATCTCGGGGGATTTCTCAGGCGCCGCCAAGGCGGCACATCTCGTCGAGAACGGAAGACTTACACGTGCCGTCTCGGGCACGATGATCGCAGGAAACGTCTTCGGTGCCCTGAAGGACCTATCCGGTATCTCAGAGGAATGTGAGCGGGTCTACAACTTCACGCTACCCTACGTCCGAGTAGAGAACATCTCGGTGACTGCTTGAGTGTCTGAGCTGCTCCGAACGAGTAGCCCAGACACTCCGTGCGCAGTAGACGGCTACTCCGACGCGGCCGAAGTCAGGCTCTCCTCGATCCGCGTCAACTCGCCGATCCTTTGCATGCAGGCCGTTCGATCGCCGCGAACGAGAAGAACAACGGTCTCCCCGGGTCGTACGAACCCGACGCCGTAGATGAGTACTTCCTTATCGTCGGTCTCATAGGTGATCCTGATCTTGCGATCCGCAAACGCCGGTGGAGGCAGCTCTTCGAAGGAGACGAACGTCTTCTCCGGGCACGGATCCGTCCGCTCGCAAGCGATCTCGATGGCCCTCGGCGCTCCCATGTCTTCGATCACGAGGATCCAGGCCTCGATCTCCTCGACCGGACCGACGAGATGCACCACGTCATCATCCTCCGAGACCCGCCAACCCGCCGGCGCCTCGAACTGGAATCTCCCTTCTGTACCGACGTAGGTCCGCTGCGCCAGTCGTTCGAGCAACGCGAGTTGACCCGGCGTGGGCCCTCCGCCATCGACGTACACGAGCGCGTACGCGGTGAGGATGATCCCGACCCACAACCCTACCAGGATCATCGCGTTCTTCATCGTCGCACCTCCCATGCTCTGTGACCCCTCGCACCATTTTAGTTCCGAGGTGCGCTCAAGCCAACCTCCAGCCCCACACCTTGCCACAAACCTTCATGTCAACCTATACTCGCTGCATGATAAAAAGGCGGGCAGCTTTGCTGATCGGACTCACGCTCCTCGTCGCGTTCTCTGCTATCGCTTCGGACCGAGTCTGGGTTCTCGCGATCGACGGCGAGATTGTCCGAGGGACCGTTTCCTATCTTCGCAGTGGCTTGTCCAATGCCGAAGACGCGGGCGCGGAGCTTGTGATCGTCACCCTCGCCACACCTGGGGGGCTTCTTGACTCGGCGTTCGCCGCCCGTGATCTCCTGCTTGCCACCGATGTCCCGACGATCGCGTATGTCGACAGGGAGGCGCTCTCAGCCGGGGCGCTCATCGCGCTCGCCTGCGAGACGATCGTCTTCGCGCCAGGCGGCGTGCTCGGAGCGGCCACGGCGTTCACATTCGATGCCTCAGGCGAGTACGTCGAGGCACCCGAAAAGGTGCAGTCGGCCGTACGCACGCTCTTCCGAGCGACGGCGGAGGCCCGCGACCGCGAACCCGGTGTCGCCGAGGCGATGGTCGATGCGAGCGTCGAGATCCCCGGATTGACCGAGGCGGGAAAACTCCTCACGCTGACGGCCCAAGAGGCCGAGGCAAGGGGCTACGCCGACGGGATCTCCGATTCGCTGACCGACGTGCTGTTCGAGCGAGGGTTCACGGAAGCCGACGTGGTCTCGTATCAGAGCCGTTTGATCGACCGTATCGTGGAAACGGTGACGTCGCCCGCCCTCGCCGGTGTCCTTCTCGTCGTAGGACTCCTCGGCCTGATCATCGAGATGATGATCCCCGGCTTCGGCGTCGCCGGAATCATCGGTGCACTCTGTCTCGGCGCCTTCTTCTGGTCACACTTCCTGGTCGGCCTCGCTGGGTGGGAGTCGATCGCCTTCCTCCTCGGGGGCCTGCTTGCCGTGATCTTCGAGATCTTCGTCTTCACCGCGGCCGATTTCGGACTCGCCGGGATCGTCGGACTAATCCTGATCGGCCTCGGCTTCTACTCCTCGATGGTCGGGCCGTTCACCGATCGTGCGGTCGCCCTCCGGGCGATCGGCATCGTCAGCGCAGGGGTCGTCTTCGCGGTCGTCGTTGGGGCAATCCTCATTGGTCGGATTCCGAAATCCAAGCTGCGTTTCGGCGGGGTCATTCTCTCCTCCGCGATCACAGGCCGCGCGTTCGACAAACCTGACGCACAGCGCAAGCAAACCGAGTGGCTCGGACGACGTGGCGTCGCCGCGACCGATCTCCACCCTGTCGGCACAGGCGAGTTCGGGGCCGATCGGATCGATGTGATCTGCGAAGAGGGCCATCTGCCGAAGGGAACACCCCTCCTCGTCATCAAAGACGAGGGGTATCGAAAAGTCGTCCGTAGGACGAAGGAGGACTAGCATGGTCGGGTACGTCGTCATTGCTGCGGCCGCACTCATCATCTTGTGGCTGTTCTTCTATTTTGTGCCTGTCGGGCTGTGGGTCTCCGCCCTCGCCGCCGGAGTCCCAGTGGGGCCGATGACCCTCGTCGGGATGCGGCTGCGGAAGGTCAATCCGCACAAGGTGATCTTCCCCATGATTGCGGCGTGGAAAGCGGGAATCAAGCTCGGTGTCTCCGAACTCGAGGCCCACTACCTCGCTGGAGGAAACGTCGAACGCGTCGCACGGGCTCTGATCTCGGCCGACAAGGCGGAGATTCCCCTCGACTTCCAGCGCGCAGCGGCGATCGACCTGGCCGGCCGCGACGTTCTCGATGCAGTCGCCATGTCGGTCAACCCACGCGTCATCGAAACCCCTAGAGTTGGCGCCGTCGCAGCAAATGGGATTCAGCTGTTCGCGATCGCCAAGGTCACCGTTCGGGCGAACATCGATCGTCTCGTCGGAGGGGCGACGGAGGAGACGATCATCGCCCGCGTCGGCGAGGGGATCGTCTCGGCAATCGGTTCGGCCAAGTCGCACAAGGAGGTACTCGAGAATCCGGACTCGATCTCGACGCTCGTCCTCGAAAAGGGACTCGACGCCGGGACCGCCTTTGAGCTCCTCTCGATCGACATCGCCGACGTCGATGTCGGGAAGAACATCGGCGCGCAGCTGCAGATCGACCAGGCCGAGGCCGACCTCAAGGTCGCCCGCGCCAGAGCCGAAGAGCGGCGTGCGATGGCCGTCGCGCGCGAGCAAGAGATGACGGCCCTCGTCCAGGAGCGCCGCGCGGCCGTCGTCGAGGCAGAGGCCGAGATTCCGCGCGCGATGGCCGAGGCGTTCCGCGCCGGAAACATGGGAATCATGGACTACTATCGGATGCGGAACATCCAGGCCGACACACAACTTCGTGACAGCCTCGCAACCGATGAGGGGTCGCCGGGCAAGATCGGCGAGACGGAGTAATGGCGGCTTCCGGAAAGCCCTCCCTTGCGCAGATACGTGAAGTGATCCGGAGCGCGCCGGCGATCGCACTGATCGCCGGCGCCATCCTCGGGCCACCTCCCGGCCTCGATCCGCCGCTAGACGTTCTTCCCGACGAGGAGACCTAGTCGACGATCCCGCCGGCTCAACTCCCAGGGGATCGGAATCACCGGTCGAGAGCGAACGTCTGACGCGGCCCAGTCATTGCGTTCCTGTCGCTTGGTCCCGGTCGAGCGGTGAACTACAATGAACCCTCTGATGAGGGAGGGCTGATGAAGAGGGTTCCCGATCTTCTCACGCTGTCGCGTGCGTTCATTGCCGCCGCCATCTTCTCGCTCGGTTTCGTCGGGAGGGGCGCGTTGCCGGCGGTTCTCCTTCTGACCATGCTCGGATGGACGACAGACATCCTCGACGGGCGGGTGGCGCGACGAATCAACAAGCCCCCGACGTGGGTCGGCGAGAAGGAATTCGCCTTCGACATGCTGATGGTCTTCTCAGGCCTCTGCTACCTCGTCCTGTCGGGATTCATCCCGTTCGTCCCCGCGATCATCTACACGATGGTCGCTGCCGCTTTCATCGCCTACTTCCGGTCGAAGATGGTCACGATGTCGTTCGCCACTCCGGTCGTAGCACTTCCGCTGATCGTCGCCTACTTCGAGGCGCCAAACGCCCTCGTCTGGTACGTTGTCTGGATCGCCGCCGCACTGGCCTTCGACTGGCGGCGATTCAAGGGGGTCGTTCTCGAGTTCATCGAGAACACCAAGAAACTCGCGAAGCGCTAGCACGAGAGCTAGCGCCAAGCGCTAGAAGAGCCGGTCGCCCGACGCTCTTCCCAAGTGGGCGTACGCACGTTCGGTCGCAATGCGCCCTTGCGGCGTCCGCTGAATGAAGCCCCCTTGAAGCAGGAACGGCTCGACGACGTCGGTGATCGTGTCCTTCTCCTCCGACAGGGCAGCAGCGAGCGTCTCCAGCCCGACCGGTCCGCCGTCGAACTTCTCGACGAGCGTCTCGAGGACGAGCCGATCGAGTTCGTCGAGCCCGACATCGTCGATACGGAGCATGGCGAGCGACTTCCGTGCGATGTCGACATCGATCCGCCCCTCGCCCTTCACCTCTGCGTAGTCGCGCGTCCTTCGTAGGAGTCGGTTGGCGATCCGCGGCGTTCCTCTTGCCCGTCCAGCGAGTTCGGCAGCACCTTCGTTCGACACATCGATTCCGAGGAGCTTGCCGGACCGGACGATGATCCGCGTGAGAGGTTCGGGATCATAAAAGCTCAGCCGGAACGAGACCTCGAACCGATCGCGCATCGGCGCGGAGATCAGTCCCGCCCTCGTCGTCGCCCCGATGAGGGTGAATGGCGGAAGATCGATCCGAAGAGACTGCGCGTTCGGTCCCTCCCCGAGAATGATGTCGATCTTGTACTCCTCCATTGCCGGATAGAGGATCTCCTCGACATTGCGCCGCAGCCGATGGATCTCGTCGATGAAGAAGACGTCGTGGGGACGGAGATTGGTGAGAATCGCTGCGAGATCCCCGGCCTTCTCGATCGCCGGTCCAGAGCTGATCCGAACGTTCACGCCCATCTCGGCGGCGATGATCTGAGCGAGCGTCGTCTTCCCGAGTCCCGGGGGACCATGAAGGAGAACATGATCGAGCGGCTCTTCGCGACCCTTCGCGGCGGCAATGTAGATCCGAAGCTTCTCCTTGACCTCTTCCTGCCCGATGAATTCGTCGAGCGAGCTTGGGCGCAGGGTAGTCAGGGAGGCGTCATCTTCGAGCTCCACACCGGCAATCCGCTCTGTCCTCATCTGGACTGGCATTGTACCGACGCCGCGCTTCGAGCATCAACTTGCCCCGACGAGGCTCCCGCTTGATTGTGTACCATCTGCGATCGCGTGAGGGAGGGAAAGGATCGTGGACGGCGAAGTGACTCTGACGGTCGGAACCTTCGACGGGGTTCACCTTGGGCACCGTCGGATCCTCGACCGGGTGAACCGGAAGGCGCGGGAGCAGGGCGGCGAGAGCGTCGCCTACGTCTTCGAGCGCCCTCCGCGGCTGGCGCTCGCTCCTGAGCCGCCGCCGTGTCTCCTTCTCCCAATCGCACTGCGCGAGGCCATGCTTCGCGCGGCCGTCGACCGGGTCGTCCTCGTTCGCTTCGCCGACGTGCGTCGTCTCTCCCCACGCGAATTCGTCGAGCGCATCATCGTCGGCGAGTTGAACGCGCGCGGGGTTGTGGTGGGTGAGGGGTTCCGCTTCGGACAACATCGTGAGGGTGACGTCCAGGCTCTTCGCACGCTGGGAGAGGAATTCAGATTCCAAGTGGAAAGCGTTTCCCCCGTAGTTTCCGATGGCCAACCGGTGAGCAGCACGCGAATCCGGCATCTCCTTCGCGAAGGTCACGTCGAGGATGCCGCAGGTCTCCTCGGTCGACCGCCGGTTCTCGTCGGGAACGTCATTGAGGGGGAGCAGATCGGACGAACCCTCGGCCACCCGACGGCAAACCTCAGCCTCGACCCGCAGGTGCTGCTTCCCGCGGATGGGATCTACTTCGCCCACGTCTTCGCGAACGACCGACGGGATCATGGTCTCCTCTACGTCGGTGAGCGCCCGACCCTCGTGAGCAATGATCGTCGTTGTGAAGTTCGCACCCTGACGCCCCCCGAGCGGGATCTCTACGGCACAACCCTCGAGGTTCATGTCCTCGCCCGCCTGCGTGACGACCGCGCCTTCCCGTCGCTCGACGCGCTGCGGGCACAGATCGATCTCGATGTGGTGGCGGCCTCAGATCTTGTCCCCCGGTTCCCGTTCAGCACCGATCCCATCCGCGGTTGAAAGGCCCGCTCGGCTGGCCTACCATTACTCCTTGGCATGCTGACGCTGGGAATCGACACGGCCGAACCGATCGGCGGTGTCGCGCTGTTCGATGACGGGGTCCTCGCCGAGGAACGGCTGATGGAAGCGCCGCTTCGCCATGCCGAGAGTCTGATTCCGCTGGTTGAGGGGATTCTCGAGGACTCCTCCGCGAGCCGTGGCGACATCGAGCGCGTCAGCGTGAATCGCGGACCCGGATCGTTCACGGGGCTGAGGATCGGCCTCGCAACCGCGAAGGGGCTCTGTCAGGCGTTGGGAGCGACATTGGTCGGCATCGACGGAACGGTCGCCTACCGATCCAGGCTCCCTGAGGCACGAAGAGTCTGCGTCGTGCTTCAGAGCCGACGGGACCTGTTCTACGCGCGGTGGTTCGTCGGGCTTCGCCCGAAGGAGCCGATCCACCTGATGCACGAAGAAGAGCTGGTTGCACGACTGAGAGGAGAAGATCGGGAGTTGACGCTCGTCGGAAGCGGAGCCGGTCGCGTGTTCGAGCAGGTTGTCGACCATGCGGTGCTTCGACTCGCTCCGGAGGAGCTGATGCGACCTTCTCCCCTTGTCGTCGCCCGACTTGGAGCCTCCGCCGGAGCGGGCGACCGGCTGTACGAAGTGGAACCGCTGTATGTTGAACCCGTTCTCGTCTGACGCGAGGATGAGCAAGCAAGAGGTGAGATTGATGTCCAGAGTCTGTGAAGTCTGCGGCAAGAGCCCGGCGAGTGGGAACACGATCAGCCACTCGGCGCGCCACACGCGGTGTGTTCGCGCGCCGAACCTCCAGCGTGTCCACGCAATCGTCGATGGTAAGCG
This sequence comes from Bipolaricaulia bacterium, assembly GCA_049643905.1. Lineage (GTDB taxonomy): Bacteria > Bipolaricaulota > Bipolaricaulia > UBA7950 > UBA9294 > CAZMYM01. The sequence goes on along the minus strand of JBARQW010000119.1, from coordinate 22,589 downwards.
GGAGCGAATCCGCGCTTGTACCCGCTGCATCAAGTCCGGACGCGTTGTCAAGGCCGGTTAGCACGCGGGAATCGCCCGAAGAAAGAGAAGGGAGAGACATGAGGGCCGATTCGGCCTCCCCGATCTCCGGGGAAGCTATCGCCCATGAAGAGGCCGGCACGCGTGTCCGCCTGGACGGCGGGCGGCTTGGGCTTCTTCCCAGGTCGTCAGGGGCCAACCTCGGCATCGGGGTTCGCGGACACTTCCGAATCGAGCGCAGCGGCTCGGAAGGGGAGCTGATCCTGGCGATCGCAACCCCTTCGGGGGAGCCGCCGCTTCATTCGTTCGATCAGGAATTTGACCGCCTCCACAACGTATTGGCGAATCACGGCCCACATGGCATCTACAAGAGCACGCCGGATGAGACGCTCGGCGAGAAGCGTATCGAGCAATGGATGGAACGTGTCAACGACACCGTCGCACGTCTGCGTAAGCGCCGCGCCAGGCGATTGAACAGCCAGACGTAGCAGAGTCCGGACGGAGGCACCATGCCTAGAGGAACCGTTGTGATCGACGCCGAGCGCTGCAAGGGATGCGGCCTGTGCATCGCGGCGTGCCCGCAAGATGTTCTCGCCTTCTCCGGTAGCTTGAACAAGAGCGGCTACGACGTCGCGCACATGGAGAACGCCGAGGCGTGCATCGGCTGTACGTTCTGTGCGATGACCTGTCCAGACATTGCGATCGAAGTCTACCGAGAGACGGCCAAGAGCTAGGAGGGCGAATGGCGAACCGGCTGCTTCTGAGAGGGAACGAAGTGATCGCGGAGGCGGCGATTCGGGCCGGGTGTCAGTGCTACTTCGCGTACCCGATCACACCACAGGCTGAGCTTCTCGAGCACATGGCGCGGAACATGCCTCGCCTCGGGAGGACCTTCGTACAGGCCGAGAGTGAGATCGCCGCAATCAGCATGGTCCACGGAGCGGCCGCGGTCGGCGTTCGGACGATGACTTCTTCGTCGTCTCCCGGAATCAGCCTCAAGCAAGAAGGGATCTCGTATCTCGCCGGTTCGAACCTTCCTGCGGTCATCGTCAACGTCGTTCGTGGCGGCCCTGGCCTGGGGAACATCGCACCGTCACAGTGTGACTACTTCCAGGCGACCAAGGGCGGAGGGCACGGAGACTACCACCTCATCGTCCTCGCTCCGTCGACCGTCCCGGAGGCGGGCGAGCTGACGATGCGAGCGTTCGACCTGGCGGACGAGTACAGGATTCCAGTGATGATCCTCGCCGACGGGATGCTCGGGCAGATGATGGAGCCGGTCGAGCTGCCGGAGCCGGTCGACACGAGCTCCCTACCCGCGAAAGACTGGGCGCTCACCGGCGCCAAGGGACGCGATCCGAACATCGTCCTCTCGTTTGACCTCGATCCGGAGCGGTTGAAGGCGATGAACATCGCTCTCCAAGAGAAGTACGCGAGGATCGTGGCGAACGAGATCGAGCACGAAGAGACCCTGACGGAGGACGCCGAGGTCGTGATCGCCGCCTACGGAACGGCCGCGCGAATCGCCAAGAGTGTCGTTCAGATGGCACGTAGTGAGGGGATCAAGGCCGGACTCTTCCGCCCCATCACGCTCTGGCCCTTCCCGTACGATCCGCTGAAAGCGCTCGCCGATCGCGTCAACACGGTCCTGACAGTCGAGATGAGTGCGGGGCAGAGGTGGGAAGACGTCCGGCTCGCCGTCGCCGAACGAGCGAAAACGCCGTTCTACGGCGAATTCGGCGGTGTCGTACCGACACCGCGCGGGATCCTGAGCGAGGTGAGGAAGCATGCAGACTGACGCGGCCAACATGACGAAGGTCTTCGAACGTCCGAAGAGCCTGACCGAGGCCCGCTACACGTACTGCCCCGGCTGCCACCATGGGATCATCACGCGAATCATCGGTCAGGCGATCGACGAGCTAGACATCGTCGAGCGAACGGTCGGCATCGCCCCGGTGGGATGCTCGGTCTTCGGGTATCTCTGGTATCGGTGCGACGCCGTCCAAGTCGCGCATGGGCGCGCGAGCGCCGTGGCGACCGGGATCAAGCGCGCCGACCCGAACCTCATCGTCTTCGCGTACCAGGGCGACGGTGACTTCGCCAGCATCGGGACCGCGGAATCGATCCACGCAGCCAATCGAGGAGAGAACATCACCGTGATCTTCGTCAACAATCAGATCTACGGGATGACGGGCGGCGAGATGGCCCCCACGACGTTGATCGGTCAGCGAACGACGACGACGCCGGAGGGGCGTGACGCAAAGCTGTTTGGCTACCCGATCCGCTTCTCGGAAATGATCGCGCAGCTGGACGCGCCAGTCTACATCACCCGGCAGGCCCTCTACGACACGCGTCGGATCAACGATGCCACGAAGGCGATAAGGAAGGCGTTCGAGAACCAGGTGACAGGGAAGGGATACTCGCTCGTCGAGGTCTTGGCGACCTGCCCCACCAACTGGCGAATGACGCCGATCCAGGCCAACGAGCACGTCCGAAACAAGGTCATTGAGGTCTACCCGCTCGGTGACCTGAGAGACAGGGGGGCATGATGGAACGATCGGTCATCATCGCGGGCTTTGGCGGGCAGGGCGTCATCCTCGCGGGCAAGGTCCTGGCTCAGGCGGGAATGGATCACGGCCTCGAGGTCACGTGGCTTCCGTCCTACGGTCCGGAGATGAGAGGAGGGACGGCCAATTGCACTGTCGTCCTTTCCGACGAGCCCGTCGGCTCGCCGATCGTCGACGAGGCGTCAGCCCTCGTCGCGATGAGTCGCCCGTCGCTGGAGAAATTCGAGTCGATCGTCGCTCCCGGCGGGGCAATCGTCGTCAACGAATCGCTGATCGATCAGAAGGTCGGCCGAGACGACGTAAGCGCGTGCTACGTTCCATTGAACCAGATCGCCCTCGAAACCGGGAACGCTCGCGCGATCAACATGGTCGCGCTCGGAGCCTACGTCAAGGCGACCGGCGCCGTTCCCCTCGAGACCGTCAAGGCCGCGATGGCTCAGATGCTCGAGGAGAGCGGCAAAGCGAAGTTCATCCCAACCAACGGCGAGGCCCTTGATCGAGGATACGAAGCAGCCTGAGTCGTTCCGAGTCGTCGACCGGCAGACGATCTACCGCGGCAGGGCTATCGACGTCTATCTGGACCGGATCGAGTTCCCGGACGGCAGGGTCGTGAAGCGGGAAATCGTCACGCATCCCGGTGCCGTCGCCATCGTGCCGAGCCTTCCGTCGGGCCACGTCCTTCTCGTGAGACAGACACGCCTCGCCGCTGGCAGCGCTCTGTGGGAGATCCCGGCCGGTACGCTCGAGCCTGGGGAGAATCCTCTCGACTGTGCGAAACGCGAACTTGTGGAGGAGACCGGCTACACGGCGGCCAGCTGGCGCGAGGTGCTGACGTTCTTCACCACGCCCGGCTTCTCGAACGAGCGGATCACACTCTTCTGCGCCATGGACCTTCGCCAAGTCGGTCGCCCTGATCCCGACGAGATCGCCGAATGCCGTTCGTTCTCGCCCGCTGAGCTGTCCGAGATGTTCGAGCGAGGAGCCTTGACCGACGGGAAGACGATTCTCGCCCTCCTATGGTCCGGCCTCCTTGCGTCCGATCAGGCGGAGCGGAGACTCGTGAGCGACGATGACTGATCACGCTCGGAACGCCAGTGCCGAGGGAGGGCGTTTCTTCCGATACGGCCGACATGACGACGGATCGTATCGCGTACCGGACGGGCGCCTTCCGGAGCTTGTCACGATCGTCGGTGACGGCCAGATCGGCGGCAAGGCGAGAGGCCTCCTGTTCGTCCTCCATGAGATGGAGAGCGGAAAGCTCGTTCCTGAGCATCAGCATCTCGTTCGCTTCCCACGGTCGACCGTCCTAACGACGGCTCTGTTCGATGACTTCATGGCGGACAACGACTTGAGCGAGGACGTGCAAGCCGGATGCCGCCTGGAGATAGATCTCGATGAGTTGCGGAAGCGCCTTCTCGCCGCACGCCTTCCCGAGAAGTGGAGGAGCGAACTCGCGCGCCTTCTTGAGGTTCACCGGGGTCCGATCGTCGTTCGGTCGTCCTCGGTGATGGAAGACGATCTCAACCACTCGTTCGCCGGGATCTACCTGTCCGAGTTCCTCGCCAATCGCGGCTCCAACGAGAAGCGATTGGAGGAACTCGACGAAGCGGTACGGGCCGTCCTCGCATCGACTTTCGGACCGAATGCGCGCGCCTACCGAAAGCGCCATCATCTCCCGTGGGAGGAAGAAAAGATGGCGATCCTCATCCAAGACATGGTCGGGAGTCGGTACCCCCACGGTCTGTACTACCCGCTCGTCGCCGGGGTCGCGTTCTCCCGAAACTACTACCCTTGGACCCCGGAACTTTCCCCGGAAGACGGCACGGTTCGCCTTGTTGTCGGGACCGGTACTCGCGCCGTCGGCCGCGAGTACGCCCGTGTGTTCTCGCTCGCGCGGCCCGGCCTGCGTCCGGAAGGAACCGACGTTCGATCGATCGTTCGCCACTCGCAAGAGACAGTCGATGTCCTCGATCTGCACGGCGGTCACCTCTGCCAGAGGAACCTCAGCAAGTTGAACAACCCGCTGCTGGCGCAGATCTGCTCGATCGTCGACCGCGACGGCGTGCTCAGCGAACCCTCATCGACTCACGCCCTCCTGTCGTCTCCCGATCGGATCGTCGCATCGTTCGATCGTCTGATCTCGGGAAGCCGGATCATGCCCTTCGCCTCCCTTTTGCAGGCACTGATGGAGTACCTGGAGGACCTGCTCGAACTCCCGGTCGATGTGGAGTTCGCCGTTGACTTCCCCAGGTCGCGTTCGAAGGAGCGAGGCCCGAACCTTTATGTCCTTCAGATCCGTCCCCTTGGGGCTCGCTACGAGCACCGAAGGATCACCATCCCGCGATTCTCCAACGACCAGATTCTCATCGACTGTCGACGTATACTCGGAAACGGGATCCGTCGCGGGATCGGACACATCATCTACGTCGACCCGACGACCTACCGTCACGACCTGGGATACTCGATTGCCCGCACGGTGGGGCGGATCAACGATCGGCTCGATGGCGAGCCGTACATCCTCATCGGCCCGGGCCGGTGGGCGTCGTCCAACCCTCAGCTCGGAGTCCCGGTGCAATACGGCGAGATCATCGGGGCCGAGATCATCATCGAGATGTCCACCGCCGGCTTCGCGCCCGAACTCTCCTACGGAACACACTTCTACGCCGAGATGGTCGCGAGCGAGGTCCTCTACTTCCCGTTTCACGAACCGGACGGGGATCGGTTGAATCGAGAGCTTCTGGACTCACAGGAGACCGCGTATCACGATGAGTTCGTGACGCACTTCGTCGTGCCATCAGGACTCGACGTGTTCGCCGACAGCGCCGGCCACCGAGGCGTCATCGTTCTCAGCCGGGGGGACTGGGACGCTTCTCGCATCCCGCTGAATCCGAGTGAGGAACCGGCCTAACCGCCCACCCGGCCTCTCCGAAACAGTCGGCCGTGAGAGGCCACTTCGTCGGCTGCGCTCGAAGTCTCTCGCGGCTTACTCGAACAAATCGACCAAGTAGCGAAGGCCTTCGTCAACCGGCCGCGGATGGGCCAACGCTTCTCCGAGGGGCACGGCCACGATTTCCGTTCCGTGGATCGCCGTCATCACGTCGAACTTGCCTCTGAGCGCGAACTCGATCGACGCCGCCCCGAAACGCGTCGCCAGAATCCGGTCGAACGGCGACGGGCTCCCGCCTCGCTGCAGATAGGCCAGATTCGTCACACGCACCGGGATCTGCATTCGCTCGGAGAGCTGGTTTGCGACAAACTGCGCGACCCCGCCCAATCGGGCGTGACCGAACTGATCGACCTCGGCCTCTGCGACGACCTGACCGGCCGCTCCGTCGGGTTGTGCACCTTCGGCGATGATCACGATTGAGAACCGTTTCTTCAGATGCTCGCGGCGCTTGATCTTGCGGAAGATCGCGTCGACGTCGAAGGTCTCTTCGGGAATCAGGATGACGTCCGCTCCGCCGGCGACGCCTCCCATCAGGCTCAACCAGCCGGCGTCCCTGCCCATCACTTCGAGGATCAACACCCGGTGATGCGACGCCGCGGTCGTGTGGAGTCGATCGAGCGCGTCGGTGATCGCTGCCAGCGCAGACGAGAACCCGAGCGTGTAGTCGGTCATCCCGATGTCGTTGTCGATCGTCTGAGGAATCCCGACCGCGTGGACGTCGAACTCGGCAAGCCTGTGCGCCACGCCCAGCGTGTCGTCCCCGCCGATGGCGATAAGGAAGTCGATCGCGTTCGCCCTCAGCGTCTCGACGACCTTCTCCGGCCCACCGCTCATCCTGAACGGGTTCGTCCTCGAGCTACTGAGGATCGTCCCGCCGATGTGCAGAATCCCCGAGACGTCTGCCGGAGTCAGCGGCCTGGCGAGGTTCTCGATCGGCCCCTTCCACCCTTCCTGGAAGCCGACGACGTCTACGCCATGCTTGCCGCCAAATCGGACGATCGACCGCAACGCAGCGTTGATCCCTGGGGAATCCCCGCCGCCCGTCAGCACACCAGCTCTCGCCATCATTCCTCCTCCTCTGTCACCAGGGCGTGACCGCCGCTCCCCGCCTGTTCGATCAGGGCGAGCGCAATCCCCTTGATCTCATCTCGGACAGCCTTCCCCACAGCACGCGGATCGAAGACCTTCTTGTTCGGACTCCACTCGCCACCGGGGAAGAGGTTGACGACATCGTCCTCAACGCCGTCGGGTGGGACGATTTCGGCAGCGTGCTCCACGTAGAACTCGCACGCTGCTCGACCATAGACGTACTGGTAGTGCGTGTCTTTGTTCAGCTTTCGGACCCCGTGGGCGATGACCTCTCTGACCTGTTCGGGAAGCACTCCGGAAGAGCCATGCAGAACGAGCGGCACTTCGTGGCCCGCATCTTGCAGCTTCATGCGAATCCGCTCGGCGAGGTCGATCCGAAGCTCGATGTCGCGACCCTTGGAGACCCCGTGCTGCGTCCCGATCGAAACCGCCAGAAGATCGGCTCCCGTCGCTCGAACGAACTCAACCGCCTCGTCAGGATCGGTGTAAAAAGCCTCGTCGGACGCGATCTCGTCCTCGACACCCTTGATCTTCCCGAGTTCGGCCTCGATCAGAATCCCGCTCCCCTCGGCCATCTCGGCTACACCGCGGCTGAGTCGGACGTTCTCGTCGAAGTCCTCCTTCGATGCATCGATCATGATCGACGAGACAAGCCTCTCTTCGATCGCCTCCTCGATCAATTCCGCTTCACCGACGGTGAAGTGATCGAGATTGATGAAGACCGAGATCGGGTAGCGTGCAGCGAGGGTGTGAACCATTCCGCAAAGCACGCGGAGGCCGATCCTCTTGTCGCCCGCCCCGGCGAACTTGGCCGCTCCGGGACTGATCTGCACCAGCAGATCCGACCTCGCTTCGGCGTACGCCTCCAGCAACCCGACAAGAACGTTCGCCTCTGCGAGGTTGTTCGCCATGAACGCGTACCCGCCGGCTTCCGCCCGCTGATATGCTTCCCGGAGTTTTCCACCGTCACCAAACGCCATCGTGCCTACCTCCGTTGTCCCTGTTCGCTGGTTCCTGCACGTCGAGAGGTCCTCTTTCGCGGTATTGAAGATACGGCATCAACGACCGCTTGTCACGAGCAGCGGCTGCGCGGGAAGCGCCATTGACAACGAGGTCTCCGAGACCGAAAGTAGACGCCGCAGCCCGGGGATGCGGACCTTATCTTCGCGATCCCCGGAATGCCAGACTGAAGGGGGAGCGTCTATGGTTCGAGCAGACGAAAGGCCCGAAACGGACTGCATCAACACACTGAGATTCCTCGCGTGCGACGCGATCGAGAAGGCATGGTCCGGACACCCAGGACTGCCCCTCGGAGCGGCCGCAATGGCTCATGCCCTGTGGTCGCGCCACTTGCGGCACGATCCGACCGATCCGACCTGGTTCGACCGCGATCGTTTCGTTCTCTCGGCCGGGCACGGCTCGGCGCTCCTGTACGCGCTCCTGCATCTCGCGGGCTATGACCTCCCCCTCTCCGAGATCGAATCGTTCCGTCAGTGGGACAGCCTGACCCCCGGACACCCGGAGAGCCACGTCACAAACGGTGTCGAGGTGACAACCGGCCCTCTCGGCCAAGGCCTCGCCAATGCCGTCGGACTCGCCATCGCCGAGGCGCACTTGGGCAGCATCTTCAACCGTTCGGGTCACACGATCGTCAATCACTACACCTACGTCATCGTTGGCGATGGGGACCTGATGGAGGGCGTCGCCTATGAGGCGTGCGCGCTTGCCGGTCACCTGAAGCTCGGCAAGCTGATCGTTCTCTTCGATTCGAATCGAATCTCGCTCGCCGGCTCCACGTCCCTCGCAACCTCCGAAGACGCGGCGGGCAGATTCAATGCCGCCGGCTGGCACACGATCACCGTCGAGGATGGGAATGACGTAGAGGCCATCGACCGCGCAATCGCCTCCGCGAAGGCCGAGGCGACCCGACCATCGTTCGTCGAAATCCGTACGACAATCGGCCACGGAGCCCCGACGAAGCAGAACACGTTCAAGGCACACGGAGCCCCTCTCGGTCCCGACGAACTCGCGGCGGCGAAGCAGGCCGTCGGTTGGCCCATCGAGCCGGCGTTCTACGTTCCGGGAGACGTCCGCACCTTCTACGAGGAGATTCGCCGGGAGGGCGCGAGACGGCATGCCGAATGGCGAGAACGTCTCGTCGCTTACCGACAGGACCATCCCGACTCAGCATCCGAACTCGAGCGGCGCGCCGCACGGGATCTTCCGAGCGGCTGGGCGTCCGCGATTCCCACGTTCGAGCCTGACTCGAAGGGCATGGCGACGCGAAAGGCCTCCGAGGCGGTTCTACAGGCGCTCGCAGAGCCGATTCCCGAGCTGATCGGCGGATCCGCCGATCTGAATCCGTCGACCTTCACGTGGCTCAAGGGCCGCGGAGACTTCCAGGCCCCGGGCGGGCGTCCCAGCGACGTCCAAGGGGCAGTCGGCGAGGGTTGGGACTACGGTGGGCGAAACGTCCACTTCGGCGTCCGCGAGCACGCGATGGGGGCGATCGTCAACGGGATGGCGCAGCACGGAGGCTTGATCCCGTATGCAGCAACCTTCCTCGTCTTCGCCGACTACATGCGCCCGGCGATCCGACTCGCCGCACTCAGCGGCTATCCGGCGATCTTCGTCTTCACGCACGACTCGATCGGAGTCGGAGAGGACGGCCCGACCCACCAGCCGATCGAGCAGACGATGAGCCTTCGCCTGATTCCGGACCTCGTCGTGCTGCGTCCGGCCGACGCCAACGAGACCGCCGAGGCGTGGCGGATCGCGATCGAACGAAGTGAAGGGCCGACGGCCCTCATCCTCTCCCGCCAGGCCCTCCCGACACTCGATCGATCGAAGATCGGAGCGGCCGACGGCGTCTTACGCGGAGCGTACGTCCTCTTGGATTCGTCCGGGCATCCCGACGTCATTCTGATGGCGACCGGATCCGAAGTTCACCTAGCCCTCGGCGCGGCGCTGAGGCTCGAGGAGAAGGGCCGGGCCGTTCGCGTCGTCTCACTCCCGAGTTGGGAGCTGTTCGAGGCACAACCGATCGACTATCGCCAATCTGTGTTCCCTGTCGACGTCGATCGGAGGGTCGCGATCGAGGCCGGCCGGAGTCTCGGATGGGAGAGATACGCCGGCTCAAAGGGCCGGATCCTGGCCGTCGACCGATTCGGGGCAAGCGCGCCAGGCAACGACGTCTTCGCCCGGTTCGGGTTCTCGGTCGACGCCGTCGTCGAAGCGGCCGAAGACCTGTTGGCCGCAAGCTAGTGGTGAAGCGAGCCGACGAGTAGATGCCCATCTTCCGGGATTACGCCAAGGCTCTGCGCAGCTTCTCACCGAACGCTCGCCGCTACCTTGTCGCAACCGTCCTCCTCGGGGTCGGAACGTCTTTCCAGTGGCTCTTCTTCAACCTGTACATCCTCTCCCTCGGGTTCGATCAGGCGTTCGTCGGCCTACTGGCGAGCATCCCGGCACTCGTGACCGCCGCCTCCGCGCTCCCGATCGGCATCTTCATGCCGAGATTCGGGTATCGGAAGAGCCTCGTGGCGGGAAGCGTGCTCTTCGTAGCGGCATTCGTCGGCTGGGCCTTCTACCCTGTTCCGTCTGTGCTGATCGCCGGAAGTGTCCTGGCCGGCTTGGGATCCGCACTCTTGTTCATCACGTCGTCCCCGCTGATGGTGGCCACGAGCACCGAGGAGAATCGCACCCACCTGTTCGGCGTTCAATTCGGACTGAACACGTTCGTCGGCGTACTCGCGAATCTGATCGGCGGGCACCTGCCGAGGGTGTTTGCCGGAGCGTTTGGCTTCGCCGCCGAGGGCCCGGCCGCGTATCGCGCCGTCCTGCTGGCGGCGATGGCCTTTGCCTTCATCGCAATCCTCCCGATCGCTCGCCTTAGGGGACTCAGCGGGCGGCGGGGCGAGCCCCTGCTCAGGCTTCAACACGTCACGGGCCATCGGCGAACGTTCGACAAGCTCCTCGCCCTTCAGCTGACGGTTTCGCTGGGCGCCGGAATGCTGATGCCCTTCGTGAACGTCTTCTATAAGCTCCGATTCGAGCTTCCGGACCCGACACTCGGCACGCTGTTCGCCGTCTCGTCGCTGATGACCGGCCTGTCGGCCTTCGCCGCACCGATGATCGCGGACCGGATCGGCAAGGTCCGCACGATCGTCGTCACGCAGGCCCTCTCTTTGCCGTTCTTGGTGGCGATGGGATTCGCGCCGTAGTTCGGTGCGTCCGCAGCCGGGTTCCTGATCCGAACCGCACTGATGAACATGAGCGCGCCGGTCTTCATGGCGTTCACGATGGGCCTCGTCCCCGGGGAGCTTCGTCCCCTGACGTCGGGTCTCCTCACCCTCGCGTGGAACGCCGGATGGGCGCTTTCAGCATGGCTGAGCGGACGGATCCAGGTCGCCGCAGGCTTCGCGCCGCTCTTCTTCATCACGGGGTCTCTCTATGTAGCGGCGGTGGCTCTCACCTACATCCTGTTCCGCAACGCGCGCGAGCTGGCGGAGCCCGAGATCGTGGTGGAACTCCATGTCGACGGGGAGGAGCGCGTCTAGCTTTAGCGTTCGGAAGGGGCGTTCTCGGAGGCGGAGAGGCACTCAGCCTTCAATGTCCCTGCGGAAGCTACCGATCGATCGGTAGCGCTCGTAGCGCGCCTGGACCAACTCGTCGATCGGACGAACCGCGAGGTCGTCGAGATGGCTCGCAAGCTCTTCCTTGAGTGCGCTCGCCGTCTGGGCGAAGTCCTTGTGCGCGCCGCCGAGCGGCTCAGGAATCACGCCGTCGACGAGACCAAGCTCATCGAGGTGGGCCGCGGTCAGGTTGAGGGCCGTGGCCGCCTCTTTCGTCCGCTCCTTGTCCTTCCAGAGGATCGCGGCCGCACCCTCAGGACTGATCACCGAGTAGATTGCGTTTTCGAGCATCAAGAGGCGGTCAGCAACGCCGATCGCCAGGGCTCCGCCCGAACCGCCCTCTCCGATGACCACGGACACGATCGGAACGCGCAGCCGAGACATCGCGAGGAGGCTCTCGGCGATCGCCCCCCCGATGTTCATCTCCTCCGATTCGAGGCCAGGATACGCGCCCGGTGTGTCGATCAGCGTCACCAGCGGGAAGCCGAAACGCTCGGCCAGCGCCATCGCCCGCAAGCCCTTCCGGTAGCCCTGCGGCCTCGGCATGCCGAAGAAGCGTTCCTTGTTTTCCTCGGGCGAGCGTCCCTTCTGCTGTGCGAGAACAACGACGCGGCGCCCATCGAACCTCGCCAGCCCGGCGAGAAGCGCACGGTCGTCCCCGGAGATTCGATCACCGTGCAGCTCGTAGAACCCGCCGAAGATCTCGTTGATGTAGTCGAGTGCGTACGGCCGTTTCGGATTCCGCGCAATGCGGACCCGTTCCCAATCGCTCAGGGTAGAATAGAGCTCCCGACGCAGATCCTCGAGCTTCTTCTCGAGACGCACGATCTCCTTGCCGAGGTCCATCCCGTCGACTTCGTCGAGCTTCCGAAGCTCCTCGATCTTCGCTTCGAGAAGGTCGAGGGTTCGCTCATCGCTCATGTTGCCTCCCCGAAGAAGCTGAGCAGCGCGGCCAGCTCGCCCCGCAACTCCTCGCGCTTCGCGACACGATCGACGAATCCGTGCTCGAAGGCGAACGCGTCGGTCTGGAAGTGTGGGGGAAGCTCCTGAGCGATCGTGTCTTGGATCACTCTGCGGCCGGCAAATCCGATCATCGCCCCTCGTTCGGCGATGATGACGTCTCCCAGGCTTGCGATCGACGCTAAGACGCCGCCCGCCGTCGGATACGTCATGACCGAGACGAACGGGAGTCCCGCGTCGGCCAGTCGCTGCCGCACCGCCGCCGTTTTCGCCATCTGCAGCAGGGAGAAGAGGCCCTCCTGCAATCGCGCGCCGCCCGACGAGGAGACGAGAATGAACGGACGTCGTTCCTCAACCGCCGCTTCGATCGCTCGGCAGATCTGCTCCCCGACGACCGATCCCATGCTCCCGCCGACGAATCGGAAGTCCATCACCGCGATCACGACCGGGATGGAATCGATCGACGCATTCCCAAAGATGAGCGCGTCGTTCAGTCCGGTCTTCTGCTGCGCCTCTTCGATCCGTTCGGTGTAAGGCCGGCTGTCGGCGAATCCGAGTGGATCGTCAGCCACGATCGCCTCGGCGCCGTCGACGAAGCTCCCACTATCGACGAGAGACTCGATCCGCTCCATCGCGGTGTGGAAGAAGTATTCCCCGCAGTTGGGGCAGATGTTGTTGCTCTCGCGAACCCGGCGCTTGAAGACGAGTTCCCCGCACGATTTGCACTTCATCCAGAGCGATTCGTCACGCTCTTGGTCGACGTCAACACGCAGGTATTGTCTCTCCTTGAAGATCGCCATGGTTCACCCCCTACGAGCGGCGGCCGAATGGGCGGAAGCGGATGCGCTTCGGCTCTGCCTCGTCCCTGTCTTCCTTGTTCGTCAGGCTGTCCGGCAGGGCGGACCCGCTTGAGACAACCATCGATAAAGCATCCTCCACCGGCATGTCGACGTACGTCACCATCCGCTCCGGGATGATCAGCATGTATCCCGACAGAGGATTCGGCGCCGTCGGGGCGTAGACGAGGATGCATTTCTCGCCGGTCAGGTCCTGGATCTTACCAAGATGCTCATTCGTCACAAGCCCAAGAACGTTGATCCCCGGTTTGGGAAACTCGAACATCACGACCTTCTGGAACGACGACGTGTCCGACCGGTTCAAGAGGGCATTCGAGAACTGTTTGAAGGTCCCGTACATCTTCCGGATCCCGGGGACGAAAAAGAAGAGCCGCTCGAAGTAGTAGTGCAGCGTTCGACCGAGCACGTTTCGCGTGATGATGCCGACGACGAGAATGATCAAGAGCGTAACGACAATCCCGAGACCCGGGATCCATCGTCCGAGCGCGCGCTCGACGGTCATCCCGAACGGCGCGTTCTTCCCGACGGCGCGATCGATCAGCTGAAACAACCACAGAACGACGAGAACCGTCGCTCCGACGGGCAGGATCGCGATAAGACCACTGACGAAGGTTGTTCGCAGCCAGGCCAAGAATCGTCTCATGGTTTCCTGTTCACTCCCCCGCTCAAACCGCGTACGCACACGATTCCGGCATTATAGGTCACCCGAGTATGATAGGGCCATGGCCAAGTCGCCGACTTCCCGTCGGATCCTGCTCGGCGTATTGGGCGCCCTCGTGCTCTTCTACGCCTGCCTCGTTGGCATGCGGGTCTTGTGGCCTCTCCGATTCGAGGACGTGGTTCTCCGCGAAGCCGTCGCTCGATCCCTCGATGCCGACCTGGTCGGCGCCGTGATCTACGCCGAGAGCCGGTTCGATCCGGACGCCGTCTCCCCACGTGGGGCGATCGGCCTGATGCAGATCATGCCCGAGACAGGTACGTGGATCGCGAGTCAGCTGGGACTGGCGGAGCCGGCCGCACAGGATCTGTTCGACGTCGAGCTGAACGTTCGCTTCGGGACTTGGTACTTGCGCTACCTCCTCGATCGGTTCGACGACACGGAAGCGGCTCTCCAGGCATACAACGCCGGGCCGGCAAACGTCGATCAATGGCGAGACGCCGGAGCCGATCCGTATCCCGAGACGGTGACGTATGTCCGTCGCGTCCTTACTGCGCGCCCGATCTACCGATTCTTCTTCCGCTTCCCAGGTCTGATTCGTATCACGCCTGCGCTCAGTTTCTAGCATTGCGGGGACGTAGTTCGTGAGCTAGACTTCCGGGCGATTTCGACCTGAGAGTCACAGGAGGCCTGCACGTGGCGGATGCAATGCAATGGGTGAGACGGGACCCAAACAGGGAGAACTGGTTCTGGCCGACGGAAGAGATGAAGGCCAGAACGTGGGTCTCCGATGAATCGATATACGAGAAGGCCAGCGCTGACCCCGAGCGTTTCTGGGCCGAGCGCGCCGAAGATCTGCACTGGTTCAAGAAGTGGGACACCGCTTACGAATACTCTCCTCACGCCTACAAGTGGTTCGCCGGGGGGAAGCTGAACCTTTCGTACAACTCTCTCGACCGCCACATCGAGGCAGGTCGCGGGGAGAATGTCGCCCTGATCTGGGAGCCTGAGCCGCTCGACCACGCAGCCGTCAAGCTCACGTACAAGGAGCTTCACGAGCAGGTCTCCAAGTTCGCCAACGTGCTCAAGAGCCTCGGTGTCGCGAAAGGCGACCGCGTCGGGATCTACATGCCCATGATCCCCGAGGCCGTGGTCGCGATGCAGGCCTGCGCCCGAATCGGTGCGCCTCACTCGGTCGTCTTCTCGGCGTTCAGCCCGGACTCGCTTCGAGACCGCATGGTCGACGCAGGCGCCAAGATCCTGGTGACGGCTGACGGATATTACCGCCGCGGCAAGGCAATCAACCTGAAGAAGAACGCCGACCTCGGTGTCGAAAACTCGCCGGTCGAGAAGGTCGTCGTGGTGAGTCGCCTCGGCGGCGAGATCGAGATGACCCCTGGCCGCGATGTCGTCTACCAGGAGCTGATGGCCGACGCCTCGCCCGTCTGTCCGGCCGAGGAAATGGACGCCGAGGACCTTTCATTCCTTCTCTACACCTCCGGCACGACCGGCAAGCCGAAGGGGATCATGCACACAACCGGCGGGTACGCCGTCCAGGCCCACACGACCGGCAAATGGAACTTCGACATGCACGAGGGCGACGTGTTCTGGTGCACGGCCGACGTCGGTTGGATCACGGGCCACACCTACATCAACTACGGCCCGCTGATGAACGGCGTCGCGAGCCTGCTCTACGAAGGCTCGCCCGACGCCCCCGACTTCGGACGCTTCTGGGCGATCATCGAGAAGCACAAGGTCACGCAGCTCTACACGGCGCCGACCGCCATCCGCATGTTCATCAAGTGGGGCGACGAGTGGCCGAACAAACACGATCTCTCGAGCCTGCGAATCCTCGGGAGCGTCGGTGAGCCGATCAACGTCGACGCGTGGATGTGGTACTTCAACACAGTCGGCGGCGGTCGCTGCCCGATCATCGACACGTGGTGGCAAACCGAGACCGGCGCCAACATGGTCAACAGCCTCCCCGGAATCGGCCCGTTCGTTCCCACGATCGCCGGCCGTCCGTTCCCCGGGATCATCGGCGACATCCTCGACTCTGCCGGACAGCCGCTCGGACCGGACGAGGGGGGGTACTTGTCGATCTTCAGTCCATTCCCGCCCGCGTTGGTTCGTGGAATCTACGGCGACCCTGAGCGGTTCAAGGCTCAGTACTACGCCGAGTATGGCCCGGAGAGATACTTCACAAGCGACGGCGCACGCAAGGATGAGATGGGGAACATTCGGATCACCGGACGCGTCGACGACGTGATGAATGTCGCCGGACATCGCCTCGCGACGGCCGAGGTTGAGAGCGCGCTCGCACAGAACGACAAGGTGAGCGAAGTCGCCGTCGTCTCGAGGCCCCACGATCTGAAGGGCGAAGTCCCGATCGCGTTCGTGCTCCTCAGAAAGGGCGTCGAGCCGTCGGATGAGATCACCAAAGAGCTGATGGCGACGGTCAATCAGGTGATCGGCCCGACAGGACGACCGGATCGGATCATTTTCGCGCCCGACGTGCCGAAGACGCGAAGCGGGAAGATCATGCGTCGCGTGCTGAAGGCGCTCGTACGCCACGAGCCCGTAGGTGACCTCACTACACTTCAGAACCCCGAAAGCGTCGACGAGCTGAAGCGTCTCGTCGAAGAAGCGGAATAAGTCACCGGACTACGACACTCCCTGAATAACGCAACCATAGAAAAGCGGTGACGGCGAAAGCTGTCCCCTCTTCCTCCCGCTGAGGCGCAAATAGCATCAGCGAACACTTCCTAGCGCCAGAGGTCCGGCAGCGTTCTCCCCCACCCTTCTTGGCGACGTGGTTGGGGCTACTAGGACTTGTTCTCCTCGCGCCCCAAGTACTCCATGATCGCCTCGACAACAAGGTAGTTAACCGACCGATCTCTCTTGTCGCCCAGCTTCATCAGCCGCTCTACCGGGCTCTGCTCCATCTTGCTTTGAGGAATGTAGATGCTCAGTTTGTCTGTCGGTTTCTTAATCGCCATGCTTCCTCCTCCTTCTCACTTCGCCCACACCCGTGTGGCCCTTCTGAACACGTTAAAGCCACACTATATCATCTGCGCTTTCTCTGCACAAGCATGACAGCACGAGCGGCTGCCCACGGCGCGTCCCCACACATGAAGCTGGGCTGCAGTCGCGCAACTTGACTCATCTCAAGGATGAGCGGCTCTGCTGCGGACCTGTTGTAGCACTCCTGCCGAGAAGAAGAGGGATACCCGGCAAGGGAGGCCGCCGAGTATCCCCCGAGAGGCGTACCCGCTGAGGTGGAGCGGTGTGAACCGAGACTAGTTCACAGTCGTGGCGCTTCCGTGAAGCCGGTCTGTGATCACGGCGTCCGATCCGTCGGGATTTCGTGAGGGCCTTCACCGGCTTATCCACAACCGTGTGCAGTAGCCACGACTGCAAGCCACTCTCCCTCATCGCATCCCCGAAGAGATTGCGAAGCTGGGGTGTGTTTCGTGTGGGGGCTGACATCGCCGTACGGTCCGCGAGTTCCGGAATCCGCCACGGTCGCTTCCACCAGGGGGCAATCTGTGGCATAATCGTAGCGTGGTGGTGGGTTCTCACTCGTACAAAGAACCGGGGCGACCGCACGCGCTCTACGCCTCTCACGCCTGCGCCGCCCACACCACCACGCCTTTTCCCGCAGTAAGACGCTATCCGATCGCGTGCCGTGCGATCCCCAGCCTTGCTCCTGCAAGGGCAGTTTCGTGCTCTGAGAGCGCGAGAAGCACTTGCCCGAGGCCAAAACTCCCGTTCAATGAGACACACAGCAGGAGAGACCGTAGCTTGGCACCCCGTGGTGGGCTGCTCTCGAACTCGGTGGTTCCCAAATCGTCACCCTTGGTGAGGCAAAACGGGAGGGCTTTCGAACTGATACTCAGAGAAATGGAATCCGGAGTTTCCGAGTAGCTTGACTGCAGAGTTGAGGAGGAAGCTGACTGGCCGCGGCATGGCAGGAGTCGGAGCCGACGAGCAGACCAATAGGGAGCCCGCGGCGTCCGACCCTTCCGCGAAAACCAGCCGGAAGGTGGTTCTGGCACGGTTGAGCAAGCTGTAGCATCTTTGGTCCATTGCCTCCCAACCGTAGTGCCCCGGACTAGGCATGATGCCTTGCCAGGGGATGGCTGAGGCCGGAGAATCGGATCATCCTTTGCTGGGGGGCTCATGTTCGATCGGATGCGCCGATTCAGAGTCGGGAAGAGCCAGGCCGGAATCGATCGCTCGTTGCGCTTGATCGTTCGCGATGCGTATCGTCACGTACCTGTCTACCGCCGCCTGATGGATGCCGCCGCTGTGTCCCCTGAAGATGTTCGAGGTTCCCGAGACCTTGAGCGGCTGCCGATCGTCAGCAAGGAGGACCTCTTTCGACCAGAGTCGTTGGATGAGGTACTTCGTCACCGGACCCAGCTCGACCGTTGCGCGCGAGTCACAACGAGTGGGTCCACGGGCCTCCCTCTCTCCATCTACATGAGCAAGCTCGAAGCGCACTATCGGCGGCTTCTCCTACTGCTTGCGTGGAAGAGAGTCGCTCGGTTGGTTTTCCCCTGCACGGTGGCCGAGCTAGAACATGGAATGGAGAATGAGAGCGGTTTCGAGATTCGGCGGTGGGGTGCCGTTCGCGTCGTCCGAGTCTATGCCGGACTTCCAACCTCCACACAGCTTCGGATGCTCAGAGGGGTCCGCCCCCAATTGTTGGTTGGCCACCCCACAACACTGGAGATCCTTGCCGAAGCCCTTGAGGCAACCTCGGCATCACTCGTCCCCCGCCACGTTGTGACTCGAGGGGAGATTCTCTACCCGGACGCGAGGCGGAAGATTGAGGCTGCCATGCAATGCCAGGTCAGCGATTTCTACAACAGCGAAGAAATAGGGAACATTGCCTGGGAGTGTCCCGAGAACCCACGCAGGCTGCATCTCAATACCGATGCTTGCGTCGTCGAGGTCGTCGACGAAGAGGGAATGCCCTTGCCCCATGGGGTTGAGGGACGCATCCTCGTCACCAACCTCTACAATCGCACCATGCCCTTTCTGAGGTACGAGTTGGGCGATCGCGCCGCTCTCTTGAGCGTTGAGCAGATACCATGCTCCTGCGGTACGCGAAATCCGAGTCTGAGCGCCGTCAGCGGACGCATTGACGACTTCGTCTTTCTTCCGGACGGAAGAAGACTGTCTCCACACGTTCTCGTCGTTTCCCTCGAGAAGGCGCTGTCACACCGTTCGCCACACCAGGCTTCCTTAAACCATTCCTGTCGGAGGTTCCAGATCGTCCAGGACGCACTCGATCATGTCACCGTCAGGATTATCCCCGAGCAAGGCGTCAATCTCGATTTTGAGTCGCTCATCGGACCGGAGTTCAGGAAGCTGCATCCCGCGCTACGATGCAGCGCGATTCTGGTTGACGAGCTGGAATTCCTCCCCTCGGGCAAGTTCAAGAGGGTGATCGAGCGGATCCCGGCGAGCGAAGTGACGGGGCAAGGGCCATGATCGAGCGCGGGGCGATTCACGTTGACGTGCCTCCCTGAAATGGGTCCGGAACGAGAGCTAGGATTCGGACGCCTATTGCGCTAAGACGAGCAGTCGTTGATCTCCTCGGCTGTCTGCCAGCGGTGGGTTCCGAAGCTATGCAGAACACTAGGGCGTGCCACATGGGTTGGGCCGACTCTGGCCACGTCAGTCCAAGAGCCCCGGAGTGAGATTCGTCTGAGTGGGCGCGTTCAGATTCACAAATGAGCGGAGCTCCGGATCGAGTCGGCAGATCTCCTGTTCAGTGGCTTCGTGGACGCGAACGAGCGGGTACAGCTTCACGATCTTCATGACGTCGCTCTCGATCAGCTCTGCGGCATGCTCGATGCACGTCGTTCGATAGACGGCGCAGAGGGGCTCGTAGTAGCCGCGGACGACGGGAACGACGATGTCGGCGCCCTCCGATCGGCTCAGAAGGTACTCCACAAGTGAGGGTTCGACGTACGGCATGTCGCAGGCGACGACGAAAGTGAGACCGGTTCTCGATGCCGACAAACCGCCGTGGATACCGACGAGCGCCCCACGCTCCGAGTACTGGTCTTGCGCGATCCGAACGCCCTCAGGAGCCGACGCGATGCCGCGGCCGACGGCGACCGTCTCGACGAACAGACCTCCGAGCCGCTCCAGGAGGTGAGTGAGGATGTTCCGACCATCGACGTCGAGCCGATGCTTCGGGAACCCCATCCGCTTCGACTCGCCGCCGGCGAGGATGATGAGTGTCGCCGGCTCGCGCGTCACAATCCGATCCGTCTTACTCATGAAGACAACTCTAACCGCAGAGGACGCGGAGATGCGCAGAGGTCAGGCACCACTACGAAGCCGGCTCCATGAAGGACAAGAAGAGCCGAAGGTCACGGCATCGCGGCAGCACGTTGTCCCATCATGGCCCTCATGCTCTTCATGATCCATACTTGTGAATCCCCCCTACTCTTCGGTGAATGCTCTTGAGCCTTACTCGACCTTCTCGATCCGGCAGGCTGCTACCTTCAGCTCAGGGATCTTGGCCTTCGGGTCGAGCGCATCGTTCGTGAGGCGATTCGCGGCCGCCTCGACGAAGTGGAATGGGATGAAGATCGACCCCTCGGCGACCCGCTCGGTGGCCAGCGCCTTGGTCACGATCTCGCCGCGACGGGTGACGACCCGAACCTTATCCCCGGCCGCGACGCCGACCCGCTCCAGGTCGGCCGGATGGATCTCGGCGTAGGGTTCGCTCACGTAGGCGTTGAGTGCATCGGATCGACGGCTCATCGACCCGGTGTGGAAGTGCGGCAAGATCCGCCCTGTCGAAAGGACGAGTGGATACTCCTCGTCCGGAAGCTCCGCCGACGGCGTGTACTCGACGGCGTGGAACTTCCCAAGCCCGCGACTGAACCCCCCTTCGTGGAGGAAGACGGTCCCCGGGTGATCGTCGGTCGGGCAGGGCCACTGCAGTCCGTCCGGATCGAGTCGATGGTGATGGATGCCGCCGTAGATCGGCGAGACGCTGGCGATTTCGTCCATGATCGCGGCGGCATTCGGATACTGCATCGGATAGCCCATGCGGGTCGACAAATCACACAAGATCTCCCCGTCGGGCCTCGCCTCACCCGGCGGTTCGATCGCCTTGTTGACCAACAGGACGCGACGCTCGGTGTTGGTGAAGGTTCCGTTCGTCTCGGCGAACGACGCCGCGGGCAGGACGACATCGGCAAGCCGCGCCGTCTCGGTCAGGAAGATGTCCTGCACGACAAGGAAGTCGAGGGTCTTCAGCGCCTCTTCGACGTGGTTCAGGTTCGGGTCGGAGATCATCGGGTTCTCCCCCATGATCACCATTCCCTTCAGCCTTCCCTCGGCCGCCGCGTGCATCATCTCGACAACGGTCAGTCCGACGTCCGGCGGGAGAGGTCTACCCCAGGCCTCTTCGAATCCCGCCTGCACGGCCGGATCGCCGACCTTCTGGTAGCCGGGGCAGACGTTAGGGAGTACGCCGAGGTCACACGCTCCTTGGACGTTGTTCTGCCCGCGAAGCGGATTGACGCCAGAAGATGCTTTCCCGATGCTCCCGGTCAACATCGCCAGGTTCGCGAGCGACAGGACGTTGTCGGTTCCGTGCGTGTGCTGGGTGATCCCCATGGCGTAGACGATGGCCGCTTTGTCGGCCTCGGCGTACATCCGCGCGGCAGCTTGGATGTCGTCGGCGGGGATTCCGCTGATCTGCGCGGCGCGCTCGAGAGTGAAGGACTCGACGACGGATCGTAGGTCTTCGAACCCCTCCGTTCGCTCGGTGATGAACGCCTCGTCCTGCAGCCCCTCGGAGAGGATGGCGTGCATCATCCCGTTGATCCACGCGACGTCGGTCCCGCCCCGCTGCCGCAGCCACAGGCTGGCGTGCTTGACGAGGTCGATCCGCCGCGGGTCGATGACGATCAGCTTCGCCCCATGATAGCGGACGGCCCGCTTGATCAGATTGGCGATCACCGGGTGCGTCTCGGTCGTGTTCGAGCCGGTGACCAGGATGCAGTCCGCGAACTCGATCTCGGCGATCGAGTTGGTCATCGCGCCGGAACCGAAGGCCGCCGCGAGCCCGGCGACGGTCGAGGCGTGACAGAGCCTGGCGCAGTGATCGACGTTGTTCGTCCCGATACAGGCGCGGACAAACTTCTGGAACAGGTAGTTCTCTTCGTTCGTACACGTGGCTGACGACAGACCGCCGACCGCGTCCGCGCCGTGCTCGGCGATGATCCCCGTGAGACGCGCCGCGACTTCATCGAGCGCCTCGTCCCAACTGACCTCGACGAACTCGCCATTTCTTCGGACCAGCGGCCGCGTCAGTCGATCCGGAGCCTGGACGTACGTGTTGCCGAAACGGCCTTTGACGCAGGTCGAACCGAAGTTGGGCACTGCGTCCGAGCCGGTGACGTTGACGATCCGCCCGTCGTGAACCCAGAGGTCGAGTCGACAGCCGACGCCGCAGTAGGAACAGGTCGTGCGGACCGGCTGCATCTCCCACCGGCGTGGAGGACGCTCCGGGAGCTTCTCCCGGATCGCCCCTGTCGGGCAGAGTTGGACGCACTCGCCGCAGCCGTCGCAGTCCGACGCGTCCCAACCCTGGGGCCCGGCGGTGACGAGGGCGTCCAGGCCTCGATAGGCGTAGCTGAGGATCTCCTTCCCCTGGATCTCGTCGCACGCCTTGAGACAGCGCTCGCACAGGATGCACTTGCTCGGGTCGTAGACGAGGACCGGCGAGGACGCGTCTTCCTCCGGGAGGTCCAGCACCGGAGACGCGTAGCGGCGCGTCCGCTTGTCGAGGCCGTAGCGGTAAGCGAGATCCTGGAGTTC